>JAIVJJ010000380.1 GCA_020200095.1 Acidobacteriota bacterium
AGTTTCTTTGGGTGGAAATACTTCTCCACCCACGCGATACTTTCTTGGTCATCCAGCAGATCAGTTATCGGAAAGATCATTCCCGAAGTCTAACATGCACAAATTGGTTACATGAGCCCAATTCTTTTAACCATCAGCCGAAGTCTGGCCCTGACGGTTTCCCGAACTGCCCAATCAATCGTCGTATTTTTTCGCAAATTGTCGGTTAACTCCACC
The DNA here is from genome assembly GCA_020200095.1 of Acidobacteriota bacterium. Taxonomy (GTDB): domain Bacteria; phylum Acidobacteriota; class Blastocatellia; order Pyrinomonadales; family Pyrinomonadaceae. Next base: position 217 of record JAIVJJ010000380.1, read on the forward strand.
GCGATTTTCTTTAAGGTCTCATCGCCCAAATCACGCACCGAAGCCTCATTTGTTTCGAGTGCGTCATAGAAAGCTATTTCGTCATCGCCTAACCCTAGTTGTTCTCCGCGACTGGCAACTTGGTTAAAATCCTTCGCCATCTTGAGCAGTTCTTCGATGACCTGCACGGTCTCGATAGCTCGGTTATGATACTTGTTGAGCGACTGTGTAAGTAGTTCGGAGAACTTTTTGTATTGCACGACATTTTCGGAAAAGCGTGTTTTGATTTCCATCTTCAGAAGTCTTTCCAAAAGTTCAACCGCTAAATTCTTCTGCGGCATTAAACGCACTTCTTCCAAAAACTCTTCGGACAAAATACCGATGTTAGGTTTTTTCAGTCCGACCGTATGGAAGATGTCTAAGACCTCATCTGACACGACAGCGCGACTGACGATTTGGCGCAAAGCGTGTTCTCGTCGCTCGTCGGAAATTTGTTTCTGCGTTGCTGTGGGTTTGTTGATATAGGCTTTGACAGCTTGAAAGAAAGCGATCTCTTCGCGGTATCGCATCGCCTCGTCTAAAGTGCAACAAAGGGCGAATTGTTTGGTTAAATTCCCGACGTGCTTGGACAAGCGGCTTTTGCCGTCCATCTGCTCTAAAATGTGATCTGCCGCATAAGGCATCAACTGCAATGCCTCAGTTAAAAAATCCTGATAGTCGAAGCCGTGGAACATTCCGCGAACAACACTAATTTCTTGAATCAATAACGGAAGGGCGCGTTCGGAAACATCGCTGAAAAGTTCGCCTTTTGCTCCGGTGGCTGTGTATTCCTTGAGCGCGGCTTTAAGTTCGTGTCCGATTCCTATGTAATCCACGACCAGACCGCCGGGCTTATCTTTGAACACGCGATTCACGCGCGCGATGGCCTGCATCAAGGTATGCCCGTGCATCGGCTTATCAATGTAAATGGTGTGCAAAGACGGCGCATCAAAGCCGGTGAGCCACATATCGCGGACAATGGCAATTTTGAAATCGTCCTTCGCATCCTTGAATCGTTTTTCTAAATCCTTTTTAGTCTGCTTTGAGTAAATATGCGGTCTGAGAAGTGCTTTATCGCTGCTCGATCCTGTCATAATTACTTTTAAGTTTCCCTTGTTAGGGTCTGAACCATTCCATTCGGGACGTAAAGCGATAATCTCATCGTGAAGCCGGACGCAGATTTCCCGGCTCATACAAACAATCATTGCTTTGCCTTCCATCGTCGCCAGGCGTTCTTCAAAGTGCGTTACAAAGTCGGCGGCAATTTTTTTCAAGTGAGAATCAGTGCCGACGATTTTTTCGAGGGCCGCCCATTTTGTTTTCAGACGTGCTTGCGCGCTCTCCTCTTCGTCTTCCGTCAACTCGTCTGCTTCAGCATCAATCTTAGGTAGCTCTTCCTCGCGCAAGTTTAATTTCGCCAGACGACTTTCATAGTAGATAGGCACGGTCGCGCCGTCGTCCTGCGACTGCTTCATATCGTAAATATCTATGTAATCGCCGAAGACTCCGCGTGTGTCGCGGTCGGTGGCGGAAACAGGCGTTCCCGTAAAGGCGATGAAAGAGGCGTTCGGCAAGCTCGCGCGCAAGTAATAAGCATAGCCGTATTTTACTTCGCCGCTTTTCTGGTCAATCCGCGCCTTCAATCCGTATTGTGTGCGGTGGGCTTCATCCGCGATGACAATAATATTTTCGCGCTCGGAGAGCGTCGGAAAATCTTTCTCCGCTTCCAAAGGCGAAAACTTTTGAATCGTCGTAAAAATTACTCCGCCCGATGGTCGGTCTTGCAAAAGTGCGCGTAGCTCTTGGCGCGTCTCTGCTTGCTTCGGAGTTTCGCGCATTAACTCTTTCGCGTCGCTGAAGGTTTTGAAAAGCTGTCCGTCTAAATCGTTTCTGTCTGTCACAACTACGATAGTCGGTTCGCCAAGTCGTAAAGCGTTCAATGTCGGCGGTCAGACTTCCGGCGCGGGCTTCGCGTCCGTCGGCAATCACCAAAATTTCGTTAGTGTTGAAAAGGTCTGGAATTGTCTCCTTGTAAGTTTGGAGTTGATGAAACGAACTAACGATATTAGTTTTCACATCCGCCGGATTCTTTAACTCAATGACGGCTATCGGCAAGCCGTTAATGAACACGATAATGTCAGGGCGTTTTGTATGCTTTGCGCCTTTGATTGAAAACTGATTGATGGCTAAAAATTCGTTGTGCTCAAAGTTATTGAAATCGAACAGCCGCACAAAATCGCCAACCGTTTCGCCGTCTTTTTGAAATTCAACTTTTATTCCATCGCGTAAGAGACGATGAAACTCGCGGTTGTTTTGTAAGAGTGAAGGCGAATTAAGATTAGTAACTTGCTGGATGGCGTCTTCAATAGCAACGGCGGTAATTTCGGGGTTAGTCTCTATTAACTTTGTTCGCAGTCTGTCGCGCAGGATGACTTGGCGGTAATCCGTTCTTTCGGCTTCGGGCGTGTCGGGCGCGATGTCTAAGCCGTTCTTGGTGATGTAGCCGAGTTCCTCAAACCATGAGAGGACAAGATTTTCTAACTGTTCTTCATTGATCTTCATCAAGTAACATCTTGCGGCGCAAAGATATTGATAGCGCCTGAATATCGTTTGAAATCGGAAACATTAAAAGTCAAAAGATTTTCGATCTTGTGCGTTTGCATTGCGGCAACTATTCTCGCGTCGTGCGTTGTTTTTCCGCTAACGCGATAAGTATCGCTGTTTGCTGCAACGGGTTTCCGGTGTGAATCGTTCGTGTAATAATGCTTGTATCTGTCAGCCAATCCATCAAGTTCTGTCTTCGTAGATATTCTCGCGTCGCAATGCTTCATCGGAAAGCGGCGGCAGATTACGCGGTTTGTTCGCCCAATTTTTCAGCGATTCGATCCATTCGTCGGCGGAAACTCTTTGTTGAAAAGGCGTTTCATCGTCGTATTTGTCCAACGCTTCACGCAAAACTTCATCAAGCGAAACGCCTTTTCCCCTGACCTTTTGCAAGAGCGAAAATGTTTGCGGTTCAATATCAATGGTCACTTGCATTTTCTAAACTCCTTTACTTTCGGCATTATAACGTCTTTACCACCACGCAGACTATGACCTTTCCCGAAATAACAACGCGGCAATAATGAATCGCGGATTTTTGATAATCCTTAACCTACGGGTGATTTTGCGGATCGTCTGTGATTAGACCTTCGCCTTGTGCGGCGTTGAGCAAGCGAACGTCGGAAGCCAAAAAGGTTAATGGCGATAAATTTTTAGCGGATAAAAGATTTTGAGAAATAATCGCGGAAGCGAGTTGGACAGCATCGCCCGCCCGAAGCGGATAAACTTCCAAGAGCCTTTTCGATTCGAGCAAAACCGCGTCGGTTATTTCAATAGTTTCATACTCAAGTTCGATGACTTTAAGAAAATCTTTTGCAATATCCTGATAATCAGTCGTTGTTAGCGCGGCTTCACGCTGCCTGCGATTTAATGCGCTTAAAACTTCAACTACGCTTATTTTTGCAGTGATGACAATGTTTCCGCTTGCCGCGTTAAATTCATTCCTGACCCAGTGGCTTCCGATTTCGGCGACGTGGCGTTTAAATAAACCGTTTTCATAAATTGCCTGAATTGTTCGGCTCATCTTAGTTCTCCTCTGCTTTCCGCATTATAACATCCGTCCAATTCGCCGACTCTGATTTTCCCTGAAATAAGACGCGGCAATAATGAATCGCGGATTTGCTCTAACGCTTTGTTTTCGCTGATATTTAATTTGATTTTTTCCGCGATTGATACCGCAAACTTTGAAAATTCTTCTGAAACTTGCTTTGTTGGAATAACGATTTCAAACTTCGCTAAATCCGACCAACTCGTTCTAGGCATTTTCGCGCCGTTTGAAAGTCGGTCTGCATATTGAATAATCTCATCACTTGAAAAGTGAATTAAAGTTTGTCCGAAATGATGTGTATTCTTCGGTCTGATTACTAAAATATCTGTTGAGCAGATGCCGTCAATCGGTGCGATTACAACCTTATGAAAATATGGACGCAACCTGCCAAACAAAATGTCATTCGCTTTGAATCGAGATTTTGTGCTTTCTGCTTTGTCTGATTTGCCCCACTCCGTTAGGGCTATGTTTTTTCTCGGTATGTGTTCAAGTCCGACGTAGGCGGTTTCAGTTTTTATCTCATTCGGATTTATATTTTGCCTAGAATTAACAGCGATGTCGGAAAGCGTTCCAAACGTCCAACCTTTCGGAACGCCGTTTTCAAATTCGGACGGAAAGAGTTTGGCGATTTCCGGCGAAGCACTTTCCGACGGGCAATTTTCCAATCCAGCGCGGACAGGCTCAAAATCTACAAACCACGCCTTAAACAAAGCTCGCGCTATTGCTTCCAATGTCGCGTTCATTCGCCGATTGAGGTCGATTTTGTCGTCTAATGATGAAAGAATTTTGGCGATTGCTTTTTGTTCGGTCAGAGATTCAGGGGCGGTAATTTCAAATTCCTCAATCATGCCCTTAGTCAAAGCATTTCTAGTTGCCCCAGAAGCTGCCAATCCAAGCATATAGGCTTTGAAGGTTGGGTTTAATAAATAGTATTTCAAAAATTCTGATGATAGTTTTTGTTGATTTGTGCGGATAATAGCAACATGTTGATTTACTCTCGCTGGTAAAATGTTTTGAGGAACTTGGCAAACTCGTGCAACGCTGTCTCCAGTGATATTAAGCAAAACATCATTCTCTTCAACTACAACATTGGACAATTGATTCGCTTGCCTTTCATCAATAAAAGCCAAGCCATTAGTTGAAAAATTGAAGTCCAAGATATTTTGACTGCGAATAAGTGAAATACCTTCCGCAAGATAACTTTCTTTGCCACCTTTTGGTGTCGCCCCGCTACCAATTTTTGAGCAGACATCTTTTAATTTGAAGGTTTTCCAATTTTCCATTTTGCTTTCAAAATCAATTCTCTGCCGCTCGCTCTCATTTCAACTTTCCAACAAACGAACGAAACCTTCCTGCTGGAAATGCTTGTCGGTAGTCAAGGCGGAGAGAAAGCCGCGCTCGCGCATCACGCTAAAACTCACCGCATCGCACAGAGAATAAGATTTATCGAGTCGTTCTTCGAGCAGCCTCATCGCTTCCGCGTGAAGCCTTTCGTCAACCCAAACGAGTTCGAGGCGCGCTACTTGAAGCAAATCGTTGATGTAGGAAAGTGTTTCCTTTCGATTTTTCCCGCGAACATAAGACAACGGAACAAATTCCGCCAAAACATAGTTTGTCGTGAGAAGTCTTTTTGCCTTTGTAAAAAATTCTATCGCCGTCTGATTGCGAAAATCCTTTTCATCGTGAATCGAGAGCAAGCCTGAAGTGTCGAGAAAGAGCAAATCATTCATCATCATGCGTTGCTCCGTATTCGCGCGCCAAGTCAGCATCAATTTGTTCGTTGTCAGCCGAACGCGGATTACCACTGCTAATCGCGCCGAAATGCCGCGCAAAACGTTCTTCGGCAAGTTGCGCTTCTGCTTCGCTCATCTCCCGCTTTGGCGGCTTTTCGTCATCAAGCAATGTGATGATGGCACGGCTTTTTTTGCTTATCCTTAACGGTTCGAGAAAAGTTACGCTGCCGTCCGGTTCAATTTCGGCTTCGATTGTCGTTAGCATATCAATCTCCTTTTTTTCTATTCTACAGCGATTCTATTTGATAACCGATGCTTGCCAGATTTTGTTTGATTTCCGCTTCGAGCCGGCGGCTTTCTGCAAACTGCGCGGCAAGCTGCGCGATCAGATGCTGCATCTTTTCCGCAAAAATTTTGTCCGTTTCTTCGACGGCTTCCGCGCCGACATAACGACCGGGCGTTAAGATGTAGTCGTGTGCGCGAACTTCTTCGAGATTTGCTGATTTACAAAAGCCCAAAACGTCCGCGTATTCTTTATCGGTTTCGCCCGTTTGTTTCCAAGCGTGATAGGTTTCGGCAATCTTATGAATGTCCGCATCGTCAAACACGCGGTTGACTCGATTTTCCAGTCTCCCAAGTTTCCGTGCGTCAATACAAAGAATCTCGCCGGTACAATCGCGCCCGCCCGCCCTTTTATCTTTATTCAAGAACCAAAGGCACGCCGGAATTTGTGTGTTGAAAAATAGTTGCGACGGCAAAGCAACCATACATTCGATTGCGTCTTGCACAATCATTTCACGGCGAATAGCGCCTTCGTTATTCTGCGTTGAGGACATCGAACCGTTTGCTAAAACAATTCCAGCGCGTCCGCGTGGGCTGAGATGATAGAAAATATGTTGCAGCCAAGCGTAATTTGCGTTTCCCTGCGGCGGTGTTCCAAACTCCCAGCGCGGATCGCCTTCAAGCCGTGCGTTCCACCAATCGGAGATATTAAACGGCGGGTTCGCCATGATGTAATCGGCGCGAAGGTCTGGATGCTGGTTTCGTAAAAAAGTGTCGGCGGGTTCTTTGCCTAAATTGAAATCCATTCCCCGAATCGCCAGATTCATTGCCACCAGTCGCCACGTTGTCGGATTGCTTTCTTGTCCGTAAATGGAAATATCGCCAGAGCGTCCGCCGTGCGATTCCATAAACTTTTCGGACTGCACAAACATTCCGCCCGAACCGCAACATGGGTCATACACCTTGCCCTTGTGCGGCGCGAGAACGTCAACCAAAACTTTCACGACAGATGCCGGAGTATAAAACTGACCGCCCTTCTTGCCTTCGGCGTTCGCAAACTGTCCTAA
>JAIVJJ010000381.1 GCA_020200095.1 Acidobacteriota bacterium
TTCGAGAGGAACTTCCAGGGTAATTGTAGTTCCCCTTCCGGTCTCTGAGACAACATCGAGTTTTGCGCCGATTATTTCGGCTCTGTCATACATACTTGCGAATCCGATACCGTCATTCTCTGGTTTATTCGTATCGAAACCGCACCCGTCATCTGTGATAACGACTAAAGCTGACTCATCCTTGATGCCGAGCCTGAGCGAAATTAATTCAGCGTGCGAATGTTTAAGGGCATTTACGATCGCTTCCTGCACGGTTCGATAAATACCAATTTCAACAATCGGCTCCAGACGTGGGAACTTTGGAGCCAGATCAAGAGAGAAATTTATGGAATGCTCCTTTAAAAGAGTATCTATATTCCTTTTAAACTTGCGAAAGGCTTCTATCAACCCAAACTGCTCCAAAACGCCCGAGTGCAGAACGTGCGCCATATGACGCAAAGATTTCTGGTTTCTATGCAAAAGCTCCTGTGTTATCACAAGATCGGAAATCATGGCATTTTCTTCCGGCAGCAATTGAATTAGTTTTTTTTCAAGTCGTTGGAGCTTAATGGATGCGACAGCCAATTGTTGGACGATATCATCGTGCAGTTGGAGAGAGAGGCGTCGGCGCTCGTCTTCGCGCGCCGCTTCAAGACGCTCAGCCCAAGTTTGTCGGAGTTCTTCCGCCTGTTTACGTTCGGTGATGTCCTGCGTAATACCGATGAGGCTACCCGAATTGCCTTGTACATTGTGAACGGTTACTGCGAATGATTCATACCAGGTTATTTCTTCCCCCGGATTGACAATACGGTATTGCTGCGTAAATGTGCCGGTTCCGCTAACAGCACGTTCAACTTCGCGCAATACCTGTTGGCGGTCTTCCGGATGAATCTTTTTCATTACTTCTTCTAAATTTTTCGGCAACGAATCCGAGTTAAATGCGGCACCGGAATATTGCGAGTATTTGACTTCTTGAGTGGTCAAATTCATTTCCCACGAATACATTCGTGCGGCTTCGGTCGCTAAACGCAGGCGTTCTTCAGATTCGCGCAAAAGTTCTTCCGTCTGTTTGCGCTCGGTGATGTCAATGATAAATTCCACGCCTTCTCCCGCATTGATACGAGTTGCAGCAAACAACGCCCACCAGCGCGAACCGTCCTTGCGGATGTATTGCTTTTCGTAAGGCGAGACGCGTCCAAGTGTCAGAAATTCCTGAATGGCGTAGAGAGAACGGGGCATAAACTCCGGCGCTGTCATCTCGTCCCAGCGCAAGAGTCCGCGCTGACAATCCTCACGGTCGTAGCCGCTCATTTTCAGGAAAGCATCGTTAGAATCGGTAATTTGTCCGTCGGTTTTGAAGAAAATGACGCCGACCGTTTCGATGGCAAACGCGCGACGAAAACGCTCTTCGGATTCGCGCAATTTTTCTTCTGCCTCTTTGCGTTCGGTAATATCGCGGGCAACGCCTTCAATAGCTAAAGGTTCTCCCTCAATTGCCGAAATTTTTGGATTGACTTCAAGCGTCCGGCGGTGTCCGTCTTTTCTAATTATATCGAATTCATGGACGCTTGGCGTCGGGTCATGCAGCTTTTTTTCAATTACCTGCTTTATCCGTTCATGATGCTCGGGAACGATGAATTCGGCGATATTCATCCGCTTAAGTTCTTCCAGGCTATAACCTGTGATTTTTTCAGCCGCGCCATTGACCGCAACGTAATTTCCCAACAGGTCGTGCGAATAAATAATGTCGTTGGCGTTTTCCAAAAGACTACGATAACGAGCTTCGCTTACGCGCAGAGCCTCTTCCGTCTGCTTCCGCGCGGTGATGTTGCGAGCAATGCCTTCGACCGCTAAAGGTTGTCCTTGGTTTAACGAAATTCTCGTATTTATTTCAAGTGTCAGGCGACGACCGTCTTTTGTAATTATATCTAATTCGTAAACAGTCGGCGTGTTGTGGTGAGATTTACGTTCAATCATTTGCTTTGCCAATTCGAGATGCTCTGGAGCGATGATTTGAGCGATATTCATTTTCTTTAACTCTTCCAGACTGTAACCTGTGATTTTTTCACCCGCACTGTTTATTGAAAGGCAATTTCCCTCTAGGTCGTGAGAATAAATAATGTCGCTCGTATTTTCTAAAAGCCAGGCAGTAAGATCTTCGAACATGAGAACAACTTCTCGCACTTGACCGGCAGAATTTTTAACCGGGTAAATAATCGCTTTCGTCCAACGCTTTGACGCGGCGGGACGAGATACACCGGGAAGGGGTTCACTCGGGTCATAAAGGGCGAGCGGAATTTCAGTGAATTGACCGTCGAATGCGCGCTTGATATACGGCATCACCCCATTCTTCTCAAGTTGTTTGTCACCTGAACGATTCGTCCGTCGGGCGACATTATCTGGATGCTGACCGGCGATTGTTCAAACATTGCAATGCAAGGATCGTCAAGAGGCAATTGCATTTTTAAATGTTTAATCCGCATAAATGTACGACTCCGAAAAGTTTGGCGAAACAATTTGCTGTTCTAAATTTAACAACAGTATGAACAAAAAACTTGAGATATTCTTGAGATATTCATCTGCTATGTTTTCAGGACGCGGTCAGCGACGGTTTTATCAAATTCCGTTGTATCAAAACTGCGTACTGCAAAAACCTTTGGTGTTTCCGCTCAAACCTGCAAGAAAATGTCTGTTATTAAAATCTTATGATAACTCTTTATAAGGTGTATTTTCCTAGCTTACTCGATGTTTTTAGAAAACAGCTGTTCGGAAGTTGTTTTCATCATCATAAAGCTAATAAAAAATTTTCGCTATATCCTCCTTTTAGAGGATTACATCATTGATGTAACACCGATAAAATCTATACCTTACTAAATTAAATTTTTACGTTTTCCCTATGAATCCAAAATTTGATAAGCAGCGAATAGTATAACTTATTTTGATGAAAACAGCTTTAGGAAGCAGTATCGCTGTTTAATATTATTACACTCCTTACAACATTTTGCAGATAGAAAAGGAGTTTTGACGACATTGCAAATTTTTAAACATTTTCAGACTGAGGTTTCTCGTCTGAAAATGTTTTAACTTTAGGCTTTATATTGCTTACTTCCTAAAATCAGGACACGGCAATATTACTCTCCCTTATTTTTTTAAGGTACATGAAAAGGTGATTATTTATATGAATTCTAAAAGTTTTTTTAATTTTTTTGTTAACACGTTTCTTTTTGGTGTGGTTCTGTTGTGTTTGGTTGGAATCTCTTCCACTGACGTAAAGGCGCAGGCGGCGCCGACTGCCGACCTTACGATTGAGAAGATTTTGTGCGCTAGTGAAGCCGATATAAATATTAGCAACAGTGGTATCGCCACCTGTAATAATAGGCTTAATAATCAAGAGGGTACAGTGTTCAGATTCACTGTTACTGCAGTCGGTACATCACCAGCCCCTCCAACTAATCAAATTGATGTCACGATTACTGCTCAGGGCAACGGGAGTCAGGGCAGCACCACAACGGCTGGGTTTGCTGCCGGTACTTTTGTCGTTTGTGAGCTTCTTACGCTGGGCTTCGATGCGATTCCGCGCCCTGAGGGGGCAAACCAGACAAGCGAAGGCGACTGCATTACTGTGACTACTAATGGTGCGGGCAATGCTAATCTGAAATTCTTTAACGTGCCGTTAGCCCCAACGGCAGCAACAGCAATGGTGAGCGGAAGAATCAGAGATGTTAATGGTAAATCCGCGTCTCGTGTAACTGTAACTTTAACGAATCTTTCAACCGGTGAATCTTTAACAACTCGGACGAATTCATTAGGTCGTTATACATTTGAAGATGTGCCGACCGGTGGAAGCTATTCGATTCGGGTTTCTTCAAAACGATATACTTTCAGCCAAAACGAAAGAGTGATAAATCTGCTTGAAGATTTAACTGATGCTAACTTTACGGCAGATTCATCAGGCATGATGAATTTACCAAATCAGTAATCTTCTTTTGTAAAGAAGTCTATAAAAAAATAGTGGAGCGTGAGAATTATTTCGCGCTCCGCTATTTTTTTGTTTAAAGTTTATTATTAAATATTGAAACACATCTAAAAACTCAAGCGGATACGGGCGCAAACGTAAAAAATTTATTTACCTTTCGCATTTAATTTAGACTCAATTGAAATTCTTAAAATTGCTTTGAGAACAATACTATTTTTGTTATGTAAGAATTGCCTTCTTAAATGTTTTGTAGATGAGAGAATATTTTGTTTGACCAATTTTAACAAATAGCTTAAAATCTGGAGCCGGACTACTAATACCCTCCAAGGATGCTGTTCTCGTGAAAGAATCTTTGATAAGGAGTTAGAACAGAAAATTAGTTTTTTCCTTTTGTACTATTTTTCGAAAAAGGCGCCTATAATCTATTTAGGCTTACACATTTTTGTGAAATTGTTTCTCAGTTAGTAGAAACAATTTCACTTTTACAACTTAGTCACTTACGACTAAGTAAATTTATTTCAATAAGGAGAAATCATGAAAAGAAGAAAGATATTATTAACATTGCTAAGTATAGTAGCAATGATGTTTTTATCGTTGCTGACAACAACACAACAAGCACAAGCGCAGACAACTTACAGTGGACAGGCGGTCGGCGTTATAGCCAACGCGACTATCATTAACGTAGTAACCGCCAATGCTAGGCTTGCAGATACAGGTCCTCTTCCCCCCGGTGGCGGCACGCAGTCGTCGGGTCCTTTGGTGAATGCTTCTATCGAACTTTTCCCCGGTGCCTCAACGAACAGTAGAATTGATACTACGCTCATTCAAACAACGACTTCGGGTGGCGCGGCGGCTGGAACTCCGAACTCGAGCCAGTCGAGCGCTCTCGTTAATGGTCTGGCGGTGAGGCTGCTTGCCAACACAGTAGGCGGCGCTACCGTTACCGCTACCACTGTGCAATCCACCTCCCAATGTGTGTGTGGAGCGACTCCGGTTTGTAGTGGCACAACCACAATAGAAAACCTACAAGTCAACGGCGTGCTTATACCCATACCTGGCTTTGCAACTGGGACAGTAACTGTGACTCCTGCTCCTAATACGACGCTTTTACCGGCGCTTACAGGTGTTGCTGGCTTAACCATTATTTTGAACGAACAGACAACGGTTGCCGGTTCCGATAATATTACGGTCAACGCTATACACATCATCTTCCGCGACCCAATTACTGGCGCACTTATAGCGGACATTATTGTTGCCCAGTCGTACTCCGACATTGCTGGCTGCCTAGCCCCGACAGCAGCCACAGCAAGTATTAGCGGAAGAATCAGAGATGTTAACGGTAAATCTGCTTCACGAGTTATCGTAACTTTAACGAATCTTTCAACCGGTGAATCTTTAACAACCCGCACCAATTTCTTAGGTCGTTATACATTTGAAGATGTGCCGACCGGCGGAAGCTATCGGGCGCAGCCTCAAAGGATTAATTTTATTTTAGCCTTTTAATATAGACTCAAGTGAAGTCCTTAAAATTGCTTTGGGAAGAAACACTATTTTTGTTTTTAAACACTGATTTTTTAACGCCTCTTTGGAACGAAAAAGTATTGACACTATAGTAAATTTGTGTTGCAATGCTACCAGACTTAAATTCATAAATGTTTCAAGATTAGAATTTTTTCTTAAACATTTTTTAACAAAATATTTGCGTCTCCCCAAATTATGATTTAGCAAATATTCTTCCGTATTTTTACGAAATACATTGACAGGAGATTAAAATGAGAAAATATTTAACTTTTTTGTTTCTAACCTGCGCGTTTTTCTTGCTCAAACCGGTTGAGGACGCACGCGCGCAAATACCAGGCGTGCCAGGACAAGAATGCGGTCCGATAGCTCTTTTGGGGATTGACGCCGAAGACACACAAGGCTGCACGGTAGATCACGATCCAAACCAATTCTTTGCACCTCTCGTTCAGTCGATTTACAACCAAGCGAATAATGGTCAGACGGGTATTTTGGTTATCGGCGGCGGCAAAGACCTTACCACTCCTTCTGTCTGTCCTATGAATACTGGTACTCCGGGTGATGATGTAACGGCATTTTGGCGCGATATTTCAACCTCGACCGGCATACCCGTCACATTCGTCAATGGAGCGGCAGCCATTTCTGCAGTAAATTTCTTTAACTTCAGATTGATTGCCGTGGCGAGTTCCGTTGCCAATACGCCTTCAGGCGGATTGACGCAAGCGGAAAATGATGCCTTTGCCGCGCGGCAGTTTGCTATTGCCAGTTTTGTTGATAGAGACGGCGGGTTGCTAGGGTTCACTAATGACTTTGCCAATCCGTATGCTTACCTTATGGGATTCGGTACTTTTACCACTAGAATCGGGCTTCAATATAGCAATATCACACCAACAGCAGCTGGTATAGCGGTCGGTATCACTGATGCTTTGGATCAGGACACGGAGTTTTGGCACGACGAGTATCTGACTTTTCCAGCGAATTTTCAGGTCTTGGCGACCAATGCTGGACAGACTCCTGCAAATGATGCAGCGGTCGCAGCCGGCACTGTGCTTCGTACCAGACCGCCGGGAACTATTGGTAACGCTGCTGCCATCGGTGGTATAAGTGTCTGTTCGAGTCTTAATCCAACAGCAGCAACCGCAACAATCAGCGGAAGAATCAGAGATGTTAATGGTAAATCTGCTTCACGAGTTATCGTAACTTTAACGAATCTTTCAACCGGTGAATCTTTAACAACCCGCACCAATTTCTTAGGTCGTTATACATTTGAAGATGTGCCGACCGGCGGAAGCTAT
>JAIVJJ010000258.1 GCA_020200095.1 Acidobacteriota bacterium
TCGCCCATTAACAAAATATTGCCAAATTTTTCGCGCACTTGACGAACGATTTCAAAATCCCAACCGGGCGCAATTTTAATTTTTATTCGTATGTAACCAGCGTCTAATTCAGTTTGGATTTTCTCAAATAATTGCTCAATCGAATCCTGAATTCCGATCGAAACGCCGCACGCAATTTGTTGGTTCGCGCCGCCCAAATGTTTCCAAAGCGGCACGTTTAACCTTTTCGCTTCCAAATCCCAAACCGCAGTCTCAACCGCTGCTTTCGCCATTCGATTGCCGCGAACTTTTTTCATCGAATCCCAAACTTCAGAAGCCGTTTCAATTTCTCGATTTAAAACCATCGGCGCCAGAATTTTCTCTACCGTAACCCAAGCCGCGTCCGTCCATTCTTCGCAATAAGAAGGCGTTTCGCCACACGTCACTTCGCCCCAGCCTTCGCTGCCTGAATCGTCTTCGACGCGCGTTAAAATTATTCTGCGCTCGTAAGTTCTGCCGAAACTCGTTTCAAAAAAATGGACGAGCGGCATTTTTATTTCGATAAGTTCGATTGTTTTTATTTTCACCGGAAAAATTTGCTAAATAGATGATTTGATTCCAAAATAAATTTTATTTCAATAATTTTTTATTGTCTTTATGAACAGCTCAATTTTCGCTGCTTTGGTTTTTGCTGAAGAAACCGCGAGCAGTTTTTTTGCAAGTCCGAATCAAACAACCGTTGAGCCGACAATTATAAATCTGGTTTTGTGGCTCAAACTTCTGGTTGAAACGACGGGAGCGATTATTATTGCCATCGGCGTCATTTTGGCGATTGCCGAATTTGCACGTGCGCTGTTTTCGCCAAAGCCCGAAGGTTACACAAAAATTCGTCTTTTGCTGGCAAGATATTTAGCGCTCGCGCTCGAATTTCAACTTGGCGCGGACATTCTCTCAACTGCGATTTCGCCTTCGTGGGACCAAATCGGCAAACTCGGCGCGATTGCCGTCATTCGCACGGCGCTCAATTATTTCCTGTCGCGCGAGATGGAACAGGAAAGAAAAATCACATCCGCCGAATACAAAATGGATGACGAAAAACAATAGTTTATAATTTCAAAATCTATTCGCTTAATTTTTCAAACGCTTCACCGGCAAATCGGAAATGCCTTTCTTCGGGATTCGTTTCCGCACCGAGTTTTTCGTAAAATTTTATCGCTGCCTCGTTCCAATCAAGGACGAGAAAATCAATTCTTTCAAAATTTCTTTCCTTTGCAATCCGCACGAGTTTTTTCAAAAACGCCTCGCCGATTTTTAATCTGCGGTAATCGGATTTAACGTATAAATCTTCAAGATAAAGTCCGCGCTGACCGCGAAAACTCGTAAAGTTTTTATAAAACAAAGCGTAGCCGACCGGTTCGTTTTCTACAAAAGCCATCAAACCTTCGACGCACGGATTCACGCCGAACATCGCGTCTTGTAAATTTTCTTCGGTTACCTCACAGTAATCGGAAAGATTTTCAAACGCGGCAAATTCTCGAATCATTTCGACGATTGGTGAAACGTCCTTTTCGGCTGCATTTTTGATACGAAAATTCATTTATTGATTCCAAGCGATTTGGCTTTTGAGTCTTAAAACTGATTTTTCTTTTCCGAGTGCTTCAAAAACCGCGAGCATCGAAGGTCCTACCGCCAAACCCGTCAAAACTGAGCGTGCGCCATTCATTATTACGCCGAGTTTCGTGCCTTTTTCTTCGGCGAATTGATTGACGACAGTTTCGAGATTATCGTGCGTGAAATCTTCAACCGTTTCCAAACGGTCGGCTAATTCAGGCAGCCACGCTTGCAAATCGGGAAACTTTTTCAAGTTTTTATCAATCGCGGCTTGGTCGAAGTCGAAATCTTCAGAGAAAAATGCGCGTCCTTGCTGTGAAAAATCTTTCAAAGTAAAAAATCTCTGTCGAATCAAATCAACGGTTTTTTCAAACCACGCCTTGTCTCCATCTTCATATTCTTCGCGCCATAATTTCGCTGATTTTAATTCGTCTTTTACCAGCGGAAGCAAATCTTCGAGCGGCATTGTGCGAATGTATTCGGCGTTCATCCAAAGGGCTTTATCGTCTGTCCAATGGCGCGGGTCGTTTTCTTGAAAATTGAAAACCGCGTTTGAACGGTGGATGCCTTCGAGCGAAAATTTTTTGATGAGTTCTTCTAAATTATAAATTTCGCGTTCTTCCCCAGCCGACCAACCGAGAAGCGCGAGAAAATTGCGGAATGCGGCGGCGACAAAACCGGCATCACGGTATGTCGTCAAAGAAACGACCGCGCCGTGCTTGCGTTTTGATAATTTGCCTTTGTTCGGCGCTAAAATTAAAGGAAGATGTGCGAAACGCGGCGGCGCTTCTCCCAATGCTTCGTAAATCAAAATCTGTTTATGAGTGTTCGTTAAATGGTCTTGCCCGCGAACCACGTCCGAGATTTGCATCTCGATGTCGTCGCAAACAACCGCCAAATTGTAAAGCGGATGACCGTCCGAACGCAACAAAACTAAATCTTCGATTTCGCTGTAATCACGTTCCAGAAACCCATAAACTCCATCTTCAAATGATGTTTTTCCGCTTTCCGCCACTTTCAAACGAATCGCAAATGGTTCGCCGCTTTCAGCTTTTTTATCTGATTCTTCTTTCGACAAGTCACGAAATGGATTGTCGCGCATATTTTTTTCGCCTTGATTTTGGCGGGCGCGTTCCGCAATCGCTTCTTTTATATTCGCGTCCGAAGGCAGCTCCTTCGGCGTAAAATCACGATATGCTTTGCCTTCATCAAGAAGTTTGAGGGCGATTTCCCGATGTTTCGACGCGTTATCTGATTGAAAAACGATTTCTTCATCGTAATCGAGTCCGAGCCACGCGAGTCCTTCTATAATCGAGCGCGTTGATTCTTCGGTGGAACGCTGCAAATCCGTATCTTCGATTCTTAGCAAAAACTTTCCGCCGACTTTCCGGGTGTAAAGATAATTAAAAAGCGCGGTTCGGGCTGAGCCGATATGCAAATATCCGGTTGGAGACGGGGCAAAACGAACACGAGTTTCCATAAAAAATTATTTTACGCAGAAGCGCAAAGAAATCAGAGAAATTTACGAAATAAAAATTCTATTTTATTAAACCTATACGGCGCAAAAATACGAAAAGCTATCAAACCTGAAAATTTGATAGCCAACCAAATAAATCCAAAATCCAAAATCGAAATGGCGGAGACGACAGGATTCGAACCTGTGGTAGTCTTTTGAACTACAACGGTTTAGCAAACCGCCGCTTTCAGCCACTCAGCCACGTCTCCGCGCTTTTTGTAAAAAGCATTTTTAATTCTAGTCGTTGAGCAAACTTTGTCAAGCGAGCCGCATCAAACCGAACAAAGTTTTCAGCTTTGTGCTTGACACAATTGATTTTTATAAAGAAAATACCATACGTGCTTGAACTGTCTTTTTAATTCTCGGTTCTTAGCAGCTGGAAATAAGTTCTCCCGGAAGGTTTTTGGATGGAGGACAGTTGTTAAATGCTTTCTTTTGTTTTGCCAAAAATAAAATTTTATAAATTAATTTTAATTTCGCTGTCAGCTTTTTTTGCGGTTTTTGTCGGCGCGGCTGAAACGCGCGCAGCCGTTGTAATTGAAAAAAGCGGAAATCTTGGCATTATAAAAGGAGTTGTACGTGACGAAACGGGCAACCCGATTGCTGAAGCGACTGTGGCGATTTTTCGCAACGGCAGCACGAAACTTTTGAAACAAGTTCGCTCGGCGAGGGACGGAAGTTTTCTGACTAAAATAATGCCCGGAGTTTACACAGTTTTAGCCGTCGCCGAAGGCTTTAATCCGGTAACGCTTTCGGAAGTGGAAGTAAATCGTTCTGCAGAACTCGTTTACAAATTTAAGTTAGAGCGTTCGGGCAGTGGAAACACTCTGCCTGAAAAACGCTCTGACCGAAACAGTTCAAAATGGCGCATTCGCGCCGCGCAAAACCAGCGTTCGATTTATCAATCTACCGAAGGCAACTCGCCGATTGATGAAACAAAGATTGATGAAAATGCTGTTACCGCTAAAAACGAAGCTATTGAGCAAAGCGCAGAAGTTTCTGACGAAGAAGATGAATCGAAACGGCGTGGACAGACTGTCGTTGAAACTTATTTTGGCGGCTCCGAGGCAGGAAGTTACACCGGCGTGAATTTTGCTACGCTCCAACCTTTAAGTGAAAATGTGGAAATAGTTTTTGCCGGACAAACGGGAATAAGTAAACTCGCTCCGCAAAGATTTGAAACAAATTTAAAGTTTCGTCCAAACGACAATCATCAAGTTCGCTTGAATGGTTCGGTCGCTAAATTCGGTAACATTAAACTCAACAATCGGGAAAGATCACTCGGACAAATTTCCGTTCAGGCGTTGGATGAATGGAAAGTAAGCGAAGGAATCGTTTTAGTATTGGGTTTTGATTATTCAAGATTTATTGGCTCAGGAAACGATTATGCGATTAGTCCGCGGTTTGGCTTACAGTTTGATGCAAACTCCAAAACTCGTTTCCGCACAGCTTATACAACACAAACCGAAGACCGCACGTGGCAAAACGCTATCGAACTTGAAGGCACGCAAGTTCTTTTCCGTGAACCGGTCACGGTGCAGGAATTTGTTCTCGAAAACGATCAACCGCGAATGAGTAAAAGCCGTCGGCTCGAATTCGGTATCGAACGCGTTTTGAGTAACGAATCAAGTATCGAAGCCAATGTCTTTTTTGATGCGGTTAGCGGTCGCGGCGTGGGTTTGAACAACTTTTCGTTTGACGCTTTAGGCGACGAAAGTTTCAGCGATTTTGTCGCCGATCAACAGGGCAAGGCGCAAGGCGTGAGAGTAGTTTACACGCGCCGCTTAAACGGAAATTTTTCCGCTTCAGCGGGCTTCGCTCTCGGAAACGGACAGAAACTTTCCGAAGATGCGGTTTCAAATCCGGCAAATGTATTTGAAAACGGCTTCTTCCAAACATTATACGGTCAAGTTGAGGCTGATTTTGAAACCGGAACTCGAGTTAAAACCATTTTTCGGCTCTCGCCTAAGGCAACTGTTTTTGCGATTGACCCATTTCAAGGTCGGCTGGCAATTTACGACCCGAGTTTGAGCGTTATGGTAACGCAATCGTTACCGAATATGGGCTTGCCTATTCGTGCTGAAGCGGTTGTTCACGCGCGAAACTTATTCGATTATCAAAACGGCATTAGCGGCGAAGAAGGAAGCCTTCGATTAAACTCGCAAAGACGTATTTTGCGCGGCGGAATTTTGGTCAGATTCTAATTCAAAGTTTAAAAGTTCAAAGTGCAAAAGTTCAAAGTCTTTATGATTTTGAACTTTTTTTATTTCCAAAATCTCGGATATTAAGCGAAAAAGTGAATAAAAAATTCGCTCATTAAAATTTTATAGAAACAATAAACGCCCTATTTCGTAAGATTTTTAACATAAAAATAAAAGAATAATATTGGAACGCATTTTGCGTCTGAAAAAAGCGGTGAAGTTTGTCGCTATGAAATGAAAGGTAAAGTTTTGAAAAGTTGGAGTTTAATTTGGCTGCTGGCAACAGTTTTGTTTGTTGTTGGCGGCGCACTTAACCTTTCGCAACGCGCAAACAATAAATTACCGCCAACGGACGGCGTTCAGTGGAAACAAAAGGCTGACGGAATTTACGCTGAAAAGGTTGCATCTGGGCTTACCGCTTCGCGCGCCGGCATTGCCGTCGGAGACAGACTTATCGGTATCGGTCTTGACGAAAACAATTTACAAGAAATAACTTCGCCGGCTGATGTGCAGATGTATCTGGAAACCGCAGGCGTTAATGGCAACTTAACTTACTTTTACCAGAGACCTTCTTATTCTTTCTCCAACAATTTTTATTACGCGGATTTATCGCACATTGACACGATGCCGCGTTGGACGGCTCCGATAATTTTTTTAGCTTTCGTCGGTTTCATTTGGCTTCTCATTGGCACATTCGTATTGTTCAAACAGAGCAGTCACGCTCCGTTTGTTCTGCATTTTGCAACCGTCTGTCTGGCGGCGTTTGTTTTTCACGTTTACAAACCGCTCGGTACGGGTGAAGATTTTGATTTAGCGGTCAGTCTTGTTGATGATGTCGCTTTTGCCTTTTTCGTTCCGCTTTTCCTGCATTTTTGTTTGCGTTATCCGGTTCGAAGCGAGGTTTTTGACAAACCGCGTTGGAAAACTTACGCGCTTTATGTTCCGGCGAGTTTGATTTCGCTTGGAATTCTTGCCCTTTCATTGCTTTTTTATCTTGCTCCGCAAGCTGATTTTACTGCGAGCGTTTCAAAATTCGTTGATACCTTCAACATTTTCGGCATTTTATATCAAGCTAATTATTATCATTTTGTAGTCGGCGTTTCGATTAGTGCGGGTTTTTTGGTATGGCGTTTTTTCAAAAATCGACAGCCGCTTGTGCGTCAACGATTAAAATGGGCGATGTGCGGAACGGTTGCCGCAATTACCCCGATTGTTCTTTTTCAGATCGCCAGTCGCTTTGTTTACCTTCCCGAAGACAATTTTTCATCGGCAATCACAACCTTGCCGCTTGCCTTAATTCCGCTTAGCTTTGGACATTCGGTCGTGCGTTATCGCTTGATGGACGTTGATGTCGTCGTGCGCCGCGCTTTGGTTTATGCAATGACGACTTTGGCTATTGCGATGATGATCAGCGCAGTTGCTCTAGGGCTTGTTTTCCTCGCCGTCGGTAATAATCTTTCGAGGACCGAAATTACACTTCGGGCTTTGATTGCCGTGGTAGCAATGGCGGCAATTGTTCTTCTTTCCGAACCTTTAAAGAAATTTTTACAAGAACGCGCCGATCGTTTCTTTTATGGCGAACGCTACGATTTGCGGCACGGGCTGCTTGATTTCGGCAGAACAATTTCGGCAACAACCGCACTTGAGCCGCTTCTTAATGCTTTGACCGAACGCTTGCGGCAAGTGCTTGATGTTGAAAAGGTGGCGATTTTTATCGAAAACGAAGATTCTCCCGAACGATACGAAATCGTCAAGTCAATCGGAGTCAGCACAAATTACAAAATGCCAAATGATTTTCGCCAGATGATTCGACAAAAATCTGCTGAAGGGGGATTTGTTCGCGCTGATGAACTCGAATTGCTCGATGCTGAATTTGTTGACGAGATTGTATCGGAAGAAACCGAGACAAACTCTCGAAACGGAAAAAAAGGCATCATTAGAAAAATCGAAAAATTCGGCAAAAACGCTAAAAGCATTCACCGCCAGGAACTGCATTATTTCGTGCCGTGCGTAGTGCGCGGAAAAATGATTGCCGTTATTGGTTTAGGCAGGGCAAGCGACGGCTCCCTTTTAACGTCGGAAGATTTGGAAATTTTGCAGACCGTTTCCGGTTATGTCGCGGTTGCTGTCGAAAATAGCTTACTTTATCAAGAGCAGGAAAAACGCGCCGAAGAACTCGCGCTTTTGAAGGAATTTAACGAGTCAATTGTTGAATCTGTTAATGTCGGACTTCTTGCGGTTGACGAGGCGGGACGCATAACACGCTGTAACTCAACCTTTGAACAAATGCTGGACTTAAGCCGCGAGGAAACTATCGGTAAACTTGTCGAAGAAATTTTTGATGAAAGTTTTGCTTTAAATCTGGAAAATATTCTAGGAAAATCGCGCTGGCATCTGACCGAAATACGCAATGCCTATAAACTTCTCGCAACTGATTCAAACGGCAAGTCTTTAATCTTAAATGTTGCGGTCGCGCCGCTTCGCTCGGTTACGAATAATCAAACCGGCGCAATTATCGTGCTTGAAAATGTAACTTCGCGTATCAAACTTGAAGAAACCTTGCAGCAAAGCGAAAAACTTTCCAGCATCGGGCTTCTCGCGGCAGGCGTCGCGCACGAAGTCAACACGCCTTTGACCGGCGTTTCCAGTTACACGCAGATGCTTCTCGGAATGATACCGGAAACCGACCCGAAACACGCGCTTTTGCAAAAAGTTCAAAAACAAACCGACCGCGCATCACACATTGTCGGCAATCTTTTAAATTTTTCGCGCACCGGAAATGCAGCCGAATTTACCGAAATTGACATTAACAAACTGCTCGACGACACGCTTCAACTGCTCGAACCGCAGCTCAGAAAATCGCAGATTGAAATCATCAAAAACTACGCCGACGCTGCGCCGAAAATTTACGGAAATGCCGGAAAATTGCAACAGGTTTTCACCAATTTAATCATCAATGCTCGAGACGCGATGTTTAACGGCGGAAAAATTACTTTGACTACCGCATTTGAAAATGAAAATGAAGTAATTATCGAGGTTCAAGATACGGGAACAGGAATTGAAGCAGAAAATATAAATAAAATCTTCGACCCGTTTTTCACCACCAAAGGCGTCGGAAGCGGAACGGGTTTGGGTTTAGCTGTTTCATACGGCATTGTGCAGGAACACGCCGGAAGCATCGAAGCCGAAAGCGAAATTGGTCAAGGGGCAATCTTCCGCCTTGTTTTTCCGGCAACCCAAAATCAACTACAACGCGCGGTTAGCTAATGCAAAATTAAAAATTTAAAATGTAAAATTGAAAACTTAAGTTTTCAATTTTGAAACAACGTATAAATCTGTCAGTTTTAATCACCAAACTTCTAATCGTTTCTCATTCTTAAAACTTGTCTGTAAATTTTCTCGGTTTTGCTAATCATTTCAGCCGAACCAAATTTTTCCTTGGCGCTTTTTTGAGCGTTTTTGCCAAATTTTCCGCGGCTTTGCTTGTCTTCCGAAAGTTCGATAATGGCTTTGGCTAACTGATTTGGGTTTTCTACCGGCACAAGTTTTCCCATTTTTTCGTCCTCAATCAATTCTTTCGCGCCTTCGGTTTCGGTTGAAACAATTGCGCAGCCCGAAGCCATCGCTTCCAAAATTGCCAAACCGAAACTTTCCGAATGCGAAGCCGAAACAAAAATGTCCAGAGCCGAAAGTAAAGGCGCGGTTTCTTCAATCCAATCGAGCCACAAAAAGCGATTTTCCAAACCGAAAACTTTCACCAGACGTTTTAACTCACATCGGAAATTTTGTTTAGAGGAATTGTCTTTGCCGACAACGACAAAATGCGCTTCGGGGAATTTCTGCGCTACCTGTTGCGCCGCCAGAACAAAATCTCTCTGACCTTTCAATAATTTTAATTCGCCGACCGTTCCGATTAAAAGAGCGTCAAACGAAATGTTGTGTTCGAAGCGAAACGCTTGTCTTAATTTTTCACGGTCTACACTTGCCCAATTTTCAATGTCAATTCCGTTGGGAATAATAATGATTTTTTCGCTCGGAAAAGTTTTTTGCAGATTAACTTTGACGGCAGAAGATACGGCAATAATTTTTGAAACATTTTTGAGCGCGTGTTTTTGAGTCTTTTTCATCGGAAAAAGAACGTGCCGCGTCAATACAAGATTTGCTCGCCGCGTAAGATGTACGGCGAGGCTCGCCGGTAAATAATCTTTCGCCAAATGCGCGTGAACAATTTCGATTTCTTTTTCTCGGACAAATTTAGAAATTTTTCGTGCGGCGAAAATATCAAGCGAATTTTTGATATTTACTTCTAAAACATTTTCTTTCGGCAATTCGGCAATTTTTTTGAAAACGGGTGAATTCCGCGGAGCGGCTAAAAACAAATCGTGTCTGCGATTGATTAAACCTTTCGTTAAATCTACAAGATGCCTTTCGCCGCCACCAAAATTTTTTGCCGAGCTGATTTGCAAGATTCGCATTCGTAAATGGTAAATGGTAAACGGCAAATGGTAAATACATACGGGCAATAAAAAAGGCACGCTTCAAGAGAAACGTGCCATACAGGTTTTTCAATTTCTTGAAAAACTAAAATTGAAATCTTGCCGCAAATTGAATTTGCCGTTCGCGGAAAATCGAGTTTCCGGCTTCATCCGGAATACCAAAGGTTGTTTGGTTGAAGTTTAAAGTTGTAGTGTTATTCGGAATAGAGTAGGCATTAGTACCTACACCAGTAACATTAAGACGATTGAAGATGTTAAATCCTTCCGCAAGAATTTCGAGATTCATTGTTTCCGTAAAGCGGAAGCGGCGTGAAATTCTCAGGTCAACGTTAACGACATGCGGGGCGCGGAAAGAGTTCCGTTCAATATTTGGAAGGCGGTTAAAACCCCCAGCACCAAATATTCCGGTGCTCGTTGCCGAAGGAGCATTTCCGCTAACGCCTGCCGAATAGGGGCGACCCGATTGAATCGTTACAATCGGAGCAATGCTGAAACCACCGAAAATCGCTCTTCCAAAGTTAGAACCGCGTCCTAAACCGAACAATGTCCCTGGAGAATAAACCGCGCTGGCGACAAAGCGATGCGGAATATCGAGATTTGACGTTCCAAATTCATAATCTAAATTATTCGGATCCAACGGAACATTCCCGGTTGTAAAGGTTTGCGAAATTTGTCCCGTATCTCTGGCTTTAGAGAAAGTATAATTTACCTGGAACTGCAAACCTCTGGTTAAGCGACGATTCGCCTGCAAAACCAAACCGTAGTATTCAGAGTAGATGGTATCTCTGATTTCAGTAATACGTCCGAACCTTGTGTCCGGACGAGGACCCACATAACGCGGAATCGTCAGTGTTTGACCATCGAACGGTCCGCCGTTAAACGTGTAAGTCGTTAAACCGGTTGGAAACGGCAAGTTTGTATCAACAAAGGTCGGAAGATGTCTGCCTATACTGAGTAGACCCGACACGGAAACAGCCGTATTTCTTGCAATGACGCGTTCAAAAATAACGTCCATTTGATGAATCATCGGGAGTTGAAAATTGTTCTTGAAAACTACAATATCACCGGCGCTTCCGGTTGCAGCCGGCGGCGCTGTCAAGATATTAGGGTAGGTCGGTGAACCAGCATCATTCGGACGCAAAGTAATTTGTCTTTGACCTTCAGCTACACCGGTATTAGTAATAGCATTGGAAATGGTTGAATTGATAAGTCTTCCGTAGTAAATACCGTAACCGCCGCGAACTGAGGTATTACCGTCGCCAGTCGCATCGATTGCAAATCCAACACGCGGTCCGAAATTGTTTTTGTCGCTCGGGAATTGCGATGTGCGAGGCACAAGCGGATTCGCAATTTGAGGCTCAGGAACTTGTTCGTATTCGTAGCGCAGACCAAAATTTAACGTGAGGCGCGGCGTAATACGAAAATCATCTTGGAAGAACGCATTGTAGTCTCTGGTTGAAAACTTAAAGGCGGACGGACCAAAACCCTGGCTAAAACTTGTATAGCGTTTTTGTGCAGGATTGGCATAATCAGATAAAAAATCGGTTATATTGTTGTAACTGTATACACCCGCATTCTGGAAAAGATTGTCCAGTAAATCGGAAACATGATTAAAATCGCCACCGAATTTAACTGTATGCCTGCCTTTTATAAATGTTACAGAATCGGCAAATTGAATTCTTCTCTCATCCGGGTATGCTGCCCGATTGAGGAAATTTGGTTGACCGAATGTAAAACCTCCACCGCCGATTGATACTGACGGCGAAAAACCATTGGCTGTCGTCGGTTCACCAGGAGCAGGAGGCTGACCAAATTGCTGTTCAAGGTCACGTGAATACTGGAATCGCGCTTCGTTAATAATTGAAGGGCTGATAGTAGAATTCAAACGCGCGTTAAGTGTGTCAAGCGTGACAAAATCATCACCGAAACTAGCGATTCCGCGAGTAACGACCGCTTGTGACTGAACGCCAGCAGGCGACTCGGCGCGGAGGCGATTGTAAACTACCGAAAAAGTGTTGCGTGAATTGATTACCCAATCAATTTTCGGCAAGATCAACGTTTGGTCTGCTTTGCGAGGAACTTCACCTGTCAAACTAAGTAAGAAATTCATTCCGGCATTGACCTGAGTTTGTGTAACACTGCGACAACTTAAAATTTGTCCCGGTGTTAATCCTGACGCAGAGCAATTTGTTGGGGCTGAAACAGTAATCGGATTGAAGAAGGTCAGTGAACTTGGTGCAGCAACTCCAGGGAAATTTCGCTTTTGTTGATCATAACTGAAAAAGAAAAACAGTTTGTCTTTAATAATCGGACCGCCTAACGAACCG
The DNA here is from genome assembly GCA_020200095.1 of Acidobacteriota bacterium. Classification (GTDB taxonomy): domain Bacteria; phylum Acidobacteriota; class Blastocatellia; order Pyrinomonadales; family Pyrinomonadaceae. Next base: position 12,131 of record JAIVJJ010000258.1, read on the forward strand.
CCGAATTGGTGTCTGCGATCTTCTGGTTTCAGACCGATAATCTGGTTTCCAGACGGTGTTGCAATCGTTTGAAAACTAAAAGCATTACGCGCACCAAATTTATTGTCGCGCAGATAGTAAAAAGCCGAACCGTGAAATTCATTCGTTCCGCTTTTGGTAACTGTATTGACCACTCCTCCGGCAGCACGACCAAATTCTGCCGAGTAATTTGAGGTATTAACTTGAAATTCACGCACAGCGTCCTGACTAATGGAAGAACTGATACGAGTTCTGCCACGCTCTTCTGAAAAGAAGGCTTGGTTATTATCGCCACCGTCAACCGTGCTGTTGTTTAATAAACCGGAAATGCCGCGGAAACTGATCAAACCAAAGTTGCCGTCCGGAACCACGCCCGGAGTAAGCAATACAAAGTTTGAAGCTCTTCGTCCGTTGATTGGCAATTCGTTGATTGATGTTTGGTTAATATTGTTGGAAAAATCCTGTTGATTTGTATTGATGATAGGTGCTTCCGCCGTAACTTCAACAGTGGCAGTTGTCCCGGAAACACCTAAAGGTACATCAACGGTTGTTACCTGTCCAACTTCAACAACAACTCTCTCTAAAGTAAAGTTGGCAAAGCCTGATGCTGAAACGCCTAAGGTATAGGTTCCCGGTTGGAGATTACTAAAGCGATAACCACCATCTTCATCAGCCGTGGCTGTTTCTACTTGATTCGTTCCAACATTAGTAACTGTAACAGTTGCATTTGGAAGAATAGCACCTTGTGGATCAGTAACTTTACCGCGT
>JAIVJJ010000259.1 GCA_020200095.1 Acidobacteriota bacterium
GCGCTTCGCCTTTTGACCCGGCGAGATTTGTTTGAACAAGCAATTCGGCGAGTTTGTAGTTTCCCGAAGTAAGGAAATTCTCTTCGATTTCATCTGGAATTTCCTTTTTGACAAAGCGGCGATTAAATTCTTCTTCCGCCTTTTGAGCATCTTCAACCGAATGAAAATCTTTAATAATTAATTTCGCCAATTCGACTTTCGCATTTCGCGGATTTAGCAAGCCGCTTTCACATTGGGTGCGAAGTTTTTTGATTTCGTCAATGCTTGAATCGGTCAAAAGCTCGTAGTATTCCCACATCAATTCGTCGGAGATAGACATCACTTTGCCAAACATTTCGTTTGCCGGTTCGTCAATGCCAATGTAGTTGCCGATAGATTTTGACATTTTTTTCACGCCGTCCAAACCTTTCAAAAGCGGTACGGTTAAAACAACTTGCGGTTCCTGCGCGTGTTCGCGCTGCAAGTTTCTGCCGACGAGCATATTAAATTTCTGGTCTGTGCCGCCTAGTTCAACATCCGCTTCGAGCGGAACGGAATCAAAGCCTTGAACAAGCGGGTAAAGAAGTTCGTGCAGCGCAATCGGTTTTTCTTCACGCAAACGTTTTTGAAAATCGTCGCGTTCGAGAATTTGTTTGACAGTTGTTTTTGCGGCAAGTTTGACAAAATCAGCCGCGCCGATTTTCTCCATCCATTCGGAGTTAAAACGAATTTCGGTTTTTTGCGGGTCGAGAAGTTTGAAAATTTGCTTTTTGTAAGTTTCGGCATTTGCCGCAATTTCTTCACGCGAGAGCATCGGGCGCGTGACGCTTTTTCCCGAAGGGTCGCCAATCATTCCGGTAAAATCGCCGATGAGAAAAATAACAGTGTGTCCCAAATCTTGAAACGCTTTTAATTTGCGAATGACAACCGTGTGTCCGAAATGAATGTCCGGCGCGGTTGGGTCAGCACCGTATTTTATGCGCAAAGGTTTGCCCGTTTTTTCGGATTTTTTAAGTTTGTTTTTTAAGTCTTCCTCGCGGATTACGTCAACCGTGCCTTTTTTTAAGTATGAAAGCTGTTCTTCAGTAGTCATAAAAGATGTCAGATGTTAGATGCCAGATGTTAATGAAGCATTTTACACTAACATCCAGCATCTGGCATCCGACATCTTTTTAAGCTAAATTGCCAAACCATTCTTTTTTGCTTTTCGTCAAAGATATATTTTCCATCTGTTACACGCCAAAAGCCGAGAAATTCCCAACGCCCAACCGCTAATTTATTAAAAAGCGGAACGGCGTGTTTTGTTTCGATTGCGGCAAACATCGACCGATTAAACGAATCAAGCCGTTGGTCGCCGCGCCTGCCTGCTCCGGTGTAAAAAATGCTATCGGTCGTATTGCCTTCGACATCAGGATAACACGGATTTATTTTGCCGAAATCAGTTAAAAGCGAGATAAGTTTGCCGTTTTGCTGGTAAATTCCGTTGCGAACTTTGTGAATTTCGCCGACTTCAGTCCACGAAAATACATCGCCGAAGCGGGAATTGCCCAGAAATTTTACGTTTGATAAATAGGTTTGAAAATTTTGGCTTGACATTTGAGAGTTTGATGATATAATCCGTCTACTTTAATTCTTAAACCTCTAAAAATTTTAGCAGTTCTTTCTTTTTATTCACTTTGGGTGAAATACCCCGTCAGCTTGCTGCGGCTTTATAATGGTTGAATGAGCAAGTTCATTCATAAAAACCACAATGTTTCAGTTTTGATGTATCACATCGTCTGTCCGACGGCGCAAGCAAAAACATTTTCGATAAAGGGACACAGGACGAAAAGGAAATCGCTAAACAGAAAAGTTTGGAAGTTATCAAAGACAAAGCTGCCAAGCGCGGTATCGGCAATGCCGACAACTTCAAAGTCAAAAAGGTTGACATTGACGAGCTTAAAATGGCGCACACGCGCTTTCAGCAAACCGTTGACGACATTCCCGTATGGGAAGGTGAAGCCATCGTTCATTTAGATCCCGACGGCGAGGTAGCGACGGTTACCGATGATTTGAAAGAAGCCTTGGTGGTCAATACGCAGCCGAATTTTTCGGATAAAGACGCGTTGAAAATTGCAAAATCACTCTACAAAGGTTCAAAACATTTAACTGAAGAGCCGCAGGTTGATATGTGGATTTTCCGCGGCGAAGACCGCGACCATTTAACTTACCGCGTGCAGATGCGCCGCGAAGACGGAACAAACGAAACGGCGATTCCCGTAATTTTCGTTGACGCGCAAACTGGCGAAAAAGTCTTTGAATATGACAATCTGCAAACCGCTTCGGGCGTGTCGCTTTACAGCGGAACGGTCAATATAACGACCGACCTTGTCGGTTCGACTTATTATATGGAAGATACCACGCGCAAGATGGGAACTTTCAATTTTAATAACGGAACGACCAGCGCCGCCCGATACACGGATACTAACGACGTTTGGGACAGCACGGCGCAGAAAGCCGGCGTTGACGCGCATTACGGCGCGGCTGTGACTTATGACTATTTCAAAAATGTCCACGGGCGCAGCGGCATCGACGGCAACAGCGGACCCGGTTCGGTTACTTCCGCCGACGGCACAACCAAACTGGTTTCGTCGCGCGTTCATTACAGCACGAATTACAACAATGCTTACTGGAACGGAACGGCGATGACTTACGGCGACGGCGACGGTACGACTTTTACGCCGCTTGTTACTTTGGACATCTGCGGTCACGAAATGACGCACGGCGTAACCGAACGCACGGCTAATTTGACATATTCGGGCGAATCAGGCGCGTTAAACGAATCAATGTCCGACGTTTTCGGCGCGATGGTCGAACTGCGCGCGCGCGGCGGCACAATTACCGCCGACACCTGGAAAATTGGCGAGCAGGCATATACGCCTTCGACAGCCGGCGACGCTCTTCGCTATATGGATAACCCGCACGCCAAATCCGGCGGTGGTTATACTGCCGACGACGACCCAGACCACTATGCGGAACGCTACACCGGAACGGCGGACAACGGCGGTGTTCACATCAATTCCGGCATCGGCAACAAAGCGTTTTATATGGTCGCGGCGGGCGGAACGCATCACCGAAGCGGCGTAACCGTATCCGCCGGGTCGTTTGAAGCCGGTCAGTCGCCTTGGGTTCTCTCTGGTTCGGGCGCATTTTATACCAACGCCGGAAGCTATCCGCGCAGCGGAACGAGCTATATATATTTCGGCGTGAACAACAGCGTAACCGGAACGGGTTATCAGCAGGTTACGATTCCAAGTACGGCGACCGGAACTTTGACCTTCTGGCTGAACATAAGTTCGAGCGAATCTACGAGTACGCCGTACGATTATTTGTATGTCGAAGTCCGTAATTCATCGGGAGCGTTGCTCTCAACATTGGCTACTTATACCAACCAGAACAAGACGACTGCCGGAAGCTATTCGCAGAAATCATTTGACCTTTCCGCCTACAAAGGTCAGACGGTTCGCATTCAATTCCGTAACACAATGGACGGCGGAGTTACATCAACCTTTCGGGTTGAGGACGTTTCGCTGAAGTAATTGCAAAGTTAAATTATGCAATAAAAAAGGGAACGACAAAATGGTCGTTCCCTTTTTTATTTGATATGACTTACTCAAATTTAAACTTTTACAAAACCTTCTCCGTTTTTTTGCTTTTGAAAAAGTTTTATTCTATTAATCTTTTTGTCTTTACTGTATACAATAGGACGAGATCGGAACATCACCATTTGCTCCGAATTGAGTTGAAACCAATGAATTACTCGAACTATTCAAGCGAAACCAACTCCCGCTCGTTGGACGGAAAACGGTAATGTCTGTTTTTCCGTCGCCGTCAAAGTCCGCTGGGGCAGGAATGTCGGTCGAAAATCCAAACGATGTTGCGATTAAAGAATTGTTTGAGCTGCGAAGCACATACCACACACCGTTCGAAGGTCGAAAAACCGCAACATCCGCTTTCCCGTCGCCGTCAAAATCGCCAACCACCGGTTTGTCGCCATTTTGTCCGAACTGCACCGTTTTAAAAGTTCCGTTTGCGCTGTCAAACTGATACCACGCGCCGCTTGACGGGCGAAAAACACTAAGGTTGGCTTTGCCATCGCCATCGTAATCAGCCGCAACTGGAACATCGCCGCTGGCACCGAATTGCATTCCAGTTTGAGTTTTGTTACTGCTCAACAATTGATGCCACATTCCATTGGAGGGTCGAAAAACCGCGACATCCGCTTTCCCGTCGCCGTCATAATCGGCTGGCGTAGGAATGTCTGAAGAAGCACCGAAATCAATACTATCAAAAGTGTTGGTCGAGGATTTCAAACGATACCAAGTTCCCGCCCGAAAAACGGCGATGTCGGTTTTACCGTCGCCATCGTAATCGTTAGGTACAGGTTCGTCAGATGATAGACCAAACTGAACGCTTTTGATACCGAGTGACGAGCGCAGCAAATACCACTCGCTGTTCGACGGACGAAAAACACTCATATCCGCTTTTCCGTCGCCATCAAAATCAAACTTAGCGGCGTTTTTGTTTCGCGGACTCAGACAGCTGCCGTTTGAACTTACATAATTTATAATTTCCGCGCGGGAGAAAGAGCAAAAACTAAGCGCTGTATCTTGATCCAAGTAAGCGTTCATTAAAGTATTTGCACAATTCTGTGAAGCCTCAGCGTGATTTGCGCCGAGGTTATGTCCAAGTTCGTGCGTGGTTAAAAGAAATTTCCCCGGAGCCCAACTAACTCTGCCACTCAAACCGTAAGCGAGCGCCGGATTTTTGCAGACATAGCCGGTAAAGGCAGTACCTCGCATTAAAGCGAATGGTTTTCCCGTAAAAAGATGCGCCGCGTCACGCGGGTATTGCGACACAGGAAAATTTGCATTCCAGTGATTTTTAAAAGATTCCAAAAGCGCGTCCGGGTTATCGCCCGAAAATAAATCGGGCGCCGACCAAGTATGTTGGTAAGTTACTTCAATCGTCAGATTGACTTCAGCTGCAAAAACGCCTTCCGCCATATTCAAAATGCTCAAAATCTCGTTGTTGGCGCTCGCTGCCCCGCCCAACAAAGTAACATATTCAAAATCGGCATCCGTGGCAATTTCAAGAACTTTTAGAGTTTGAAGGCTTTCTGCGCCCTTCGCAACAATCATCTCCTTTCCGCGCTCAATTTTTTCTTCAAGGTCGGAATGGCAAACAAAACCGTCGACATTCAATAAATCTTGCAGTTGAAATTATAAGCGAATTACCAGCTTCCACTTTTTGCAATGTCGCTTGGCTATTGAGACGAACTAAACTAAATTCCTTAAAGGATTTCCTCAAATCGCTTTGCAGATTATTGTTTTGACCAAAAACTGATGCCGTAAATATAGAGACGAATAATAAAACAAACAAAACTGTTTGCGAACAGAAAAGATTTTTCGACATTGAATTCCCTAGTGAAAAAATTATATGTTTGTGGAGTTAGACAGAATTTATAAGCAGAATTCGCTTATGCTTTTGATACCTTTTAAGGCAATCTTCCGAAAACGTCATTGTGACATTTTTCATTATAAACAAATTCTTTCAAAATGGTCAAGGAAATTATCGGTACAATCTGGAGAAAAATGCCACGCTTTGCGCGACAAAAGATAATCCGCTCAACACAAAACAAATTTACGGTTTCAGTTGGCGCTGTTATAACCAATGAAAAAACGGAAGTTCTGCTGCTAGACCATGTTTTGCGTCCAGGTTCCGGTTGGGGATTTGCAGGCGGATTTGTTAACAAAGGCGAACAGCCCGAAGAAGCGCTCAGACGTGAGATTCGTGAGGAAACGTGTCTAGAGCTGGAAAACGTAAAACTATTGCGCGTGCGAACAATGAACCTTCACATTGAAATGCTTTTTACCGCAACTGCTAAAGGCGAAGCGAAAGTAAACAGCCGCGAGATAAAAGCTCTCGGTTGGTTTAATGCTGATAAAATGCCGGAAAATATGAACGAGATACAAAAATTACTTGTTAAAAAATTATTAAACTCGGAATAAAAACTCGGCGGTTAGTCGAATGACCAAATACAAATTTGGGAAAGTTTATCGTATAATCTGAAAATTATTTTTTAACAAAAGGAGACAACAATGGTAGATTTAATTCCTTCATCAGAATCGGTAATGCAGATTTTAGAAAAAACGGGCGCGTTTCGGCAAGGTCATTTCGTTTATCCGTCGGGGAAACACGCCTCGTGTTACTTTCAGATGCCTCTCGCTTTCCGGTTTTATGACAACTCGCGGATTTTGTCCGTTGGCTTGAGCAGGAAATTTCGGATGGACAAGGCAATTTCCAGCCGCTTGCCGAAAATTTCGATTATCAGTCCGAGTCCGGGCGGTATTCCGGTTGCCTTTGCCGTACGCGAAGCGCTTGGCGCGGAACAGATTTACTGGGCGGAAATCGAAGATGGCAAACGACAATTCCGTCAGTATTTGAAGGAAGGCGACATTCATCCGTGCATTATCGTTGACGACCTTATCCGCACCGGCAAAGCAATAGAGGAAACAGCCGCATTGATCAAAGAATTGGGTGTTGAAATTATCGGCTGCGGCGCGATTGTGCGTTTTCAAGACGCTCCGGCTGAAGTCAATGGTGTCAAAATTCAATCTTTAGCTGAATTTGATTGCAATTTTTACGATTCGGCGGAGGAATGGAAATCTGCCGAAGGAAACGACGCAGCCGAGGAGCGCGTTAGATTTTAATTAGCAGTAGGCAGTTACATCTGGCAGTAGTGTATAAAATCAAAATGTTTTTCAAATTCAGCGTAATTCGTGCTCAAGAAACTGCCGATTGCTACTGCCTACTGCCAACTTTATGAAACTCTCCGTCATTATTCCAACCTTAAATGAAGAACTGACCATCAAGAAAACTCTCGATGCGCTCTCGCGTCTGGTAAATGTATCTGAAATTGTGGTTGTTGACGGCGGAAGCACCGATAAAACAATCGAGATTTTTGAGAGCCACAGACAAATAAAAAATTTACGCTTGATAAAGTTCGGTGAAGCAAATCGCGGCAGGCAACTTCACGAAGGCACGAAACATGCAACCGGCGATATTTTTTGGTTTCTGCACCCCGACACGCGCCCCGTGCAAGGCTGCGGCAAACAAATCAAGCAATATATGCGTTACGACGAGATTGTCGGCGGAAATTTCGATGTAGTTTTTGACGGCAAGGGAAGTTGGGCGCGTTTTTTAACTTGGCTTTACTCGCAACTAAGGTCAATCGGATTGGTCTACGGCGAATCGGCAATGTTTGTGCGGCGTGAAACATACGAAAAAATTAAAGGCTTCCGCGATTTACCGTTCCTCGAAGATGTAGATTTATACAAAAGATTGAGCAGGAAAGGTCGTTTCGTTCATATCAATTTAATTGTCACCACATCTTCACGCCGGTTTGAAAATCGCGGGTTTTTTTGGACATTTGCGCGTTGGTCAATTTTACAAAGCTTTGTCTGGGCTGGCGTTCCGGCACGTCTTGTGGGAAAAGGCTATAAGCAAATGAGGTAAATAAAATTTGTGTCACAAATTTTTATTGAGCGGTGTTCTTCTTTTGAACATACCAATCTTCAAAGGAGAAAAACTATGCGGCGAATTTTTATTTCATTTATCGTTATCATTCTTTGGGTAGGTTTAAACAGCAATGTCCTCGCCCAAAATACAGAACAAAAAACGCAGGATTTAATTTCTGCGCTTGGTAAAACAAAATACAAGAAAAAAGAAAAAAAGAATTTTTCGTTTGAATTATACATAGATATCAAAAGCGAAGCGGTCGTCAAACCGGACGTTCGTGATTACGCGGGAGTCTATCAATCAGCGGATGCAGATTACCAAATCGAATTGCGCGTTGCCGCTGACGGCAAAGTTGAAGGAAACGGTTACGGTTCGCTTTTTGACAATTCGCAGAAGCGTAACTTTACGCTCAAAGATGCGCGGATAGACGGCGCGCTGCTGACGGCGACCAAAGTTTTTGCCGACGGCAGGACGGAAAAACTCGAAGCCGTGTTTAATAACCGGACAATGATCGAAGGAAAAAATCCTAATGAAATCACAAGCCGGGAAACAAAATACGGTCTGGGTTTTATTGATATTTTTGGAACTGGCGGCGCAAATATAACAAACAGAGTTTTTCTTGAATTCAAGCCTTAACTTTACGACGAACAGATAAAAAATTAACAGGAACGCCCACGATTCACGCGAGTAAAACAAATTCGTCTTGTGTATCGCGGGTGTTCCTGTTTTAATTTTTTTGTGGAAACACTGACAAGAATACTGGCAATCGCCTGCGGCGGTGCATTCGGTGCTGTGGCACGTTACGGCTTGAACCTGTTTTTCGCCAAGAGTTTCGCGCCGTTTCCCTTCGCTACGTTTTTTATAAATGTGACAGGTTCTTTTCTTATAGGTTTTTTTCTCGTAGTTTTCGCCGATAAACTTCCGGTCACCGAAAATCTTCGTCTTTCGATTATGGTTGGCTTTATCGGCGCGTTTACCACGTTTTCGACTTTTGAACTGGAGATTTTTGAACTCATTCGAGAAAGATATTTTGCAATCGCTTTTCTCTATCTTTTTCTAAGCGTTTTATTGGGATTCGTCGGAGTTTCGGGCGGCGTCTGGCTGGCAAGGCGAATTTGAAGTAGAAATCAAGTATGTCGGTAGCCCGAAACTTCACTCAGGCTACCGGTACACTTTTATAATTTACCTTTACTGCGGCGGTTCAATTGCTTTACCGGCAACAATTATCGGAAGTCCCGCCTTTTGCAAGGTTTCGTTTATTCTTGCCGTATCTTCACTGATAAAACGATTAATATCGGTGATTTTCGACGGCAATCGAGTTTGCAATAAACTAAATTGCTCGCGCATTGCCGCAGTCGGACCCGAATTGCCGTCGCTGACGGTGAAATATAAACCGCCGATTTGGTCGGTTAGTTTCGCCGAAGCACGAATGCCGTCTTCTTCACCAACAACCAAATCGCCTGTTATCGTGTCGATCCGTTTTTTATAATCGGTCATCGCTTTCGTCAAATCCGGCGGAACTTCCGCGAGGCGGTCTCGGGCGACGCGCTCGATTTGTTCGGCTTGCTGTTTGGCGCTGTCGAGCAGGCGTAAGCCGTCGTTGAGCGTCGAAAGCATATCGCGCAGGCGCATTGACAAATCAAGCTGCGCCTGCAAATCGGCGGTTGTTATCGAAACCGTCGGGTCAACGCGAACCTCAATCTTTCCTTCCTGTTGAACTTTATCACCGACAAACAATTTAACCGTGTAAATTCCGGGCAACGCCTGCGGTCCGCGCGGCGGTCCAAAAAATTCGATTTGCTCGCCCGTAGGCGGACGACGAACACGCGCTCCTTCGTGACTCAGATTCCAAGCCGCGCGGTTCAAGCCCTTCTCTTTCGGTAAATTTTTAACTTCAGCAATTTTCTTTCCTCTTGCGTCGGAAACTTCGAGTTTAAGCTGCGTCTTTTCGTCCGCTTTATCCTTTAAATAATATGTAACAATCGCGCCGCGCGGCGGATTCGCGCCTTGAAACAGTTTGTCGCCGATGCCGTAGCGTGTCATTCGCGTCGTAAAACGATAAGCCGGACGCACATCAAACATATAAGTCGGACTTTGCAAAATCGTGTCATTCATTTGTTGAATCGGCGCGGCATCGTCAAAAACCCAAAGACTGCGTCCGTGCGTCGCCAGAATTAAATCGTTGTCGCGCGGGTGAACAACAATGTCGTGAACGGCGACACGCGGCAGATTTTTCAAATTTAGCTCAAACCAATTTCTGCCCCCGTTGTAAGAAGCATATAAACCAAGTTCCGTTCCGGCATACAGCAGATTCGGATTTCGCAAATCTTCCCTTACAACGTGAACATACGCCCTTTCTGGTAAATTTCCGGTGATGTTTGTGAAATTGCGCCCACCGTCCGTTGTTTTGAAAACATAAGGGCGGTAATCATCAAGTTTGTGACGGTCAAACGCAACGTATGCCGTGTTTGCATTTGTGCGCGATGGTTCGACGTGTGATACGGAAGAATCCACAGACAATTTCGGGACGTTTTTAACCACATTCGTCCAAGCTTGCCCGCCGTTAGTTGTGATTTGCAAATTTCCGTCGTCGGTTCCCGCCCATATTAAATTGGCTTGGCGCGGCGATTCGGCAAGGCTAATAACGACGGCGTAGCTTTCGGCAGATGTGTTTTCCGTGAACACCGGACCGCCCGCGTCTTTCAAACGCTCGCGATTATTTGTTGATAAATCCTGACTGATTGCCGTCCAGGTTTTTCCGAAATCGGTTGATTTGAAAACCGAGCTGCCGCCTAAATAAACCGTGTTTTTGTCGTGCGGCGAGAGAATCAGGGGAGCGTTCCAGTTAAAACGATATTTATCGTTTTCCGCCGCGCCGCCCGGTCCGAAATATGGCACGACCGACTGTTGCTCGCGGTTTTTCATATCGGTGCGAACGACGCTTCCGCCTTGCGATTCGGTCAAATACAAATCGGGATTGTCTGGATGCGCGATCGCATAAAAACCGTCGCCAAAGCTAATCATTCGCCAATCGTCATTCAAAATTCCCGACGGCTCCCTCGTGCGCGAAGGTCCCGTCCAAGTTCCGTTATCCTGCAAACCCCCGGTCAAATTATAGAAAGGCTCGCGGTTGTCGGCAAAAACCTGATAAAACTGTCCGAGCGGAATGTTGTTAACATACTCCCAGTTTTTTCCGTCTATCGTGACGGCAACGCCGCCATCCTGACCTTGCCACATTCGTTTCGGGTTTTGCGGGTCAATCCAGAGCGCGTGAAAATCAATATGCGTCGTCGTCGAAATCCTTTGGAAATTGCGCCCGCCGTCTTGCGACATAAAAAGCGGCGAAGCAATGGCATAAACTTTATCTTCATTTGTCGGGTCAACACGCACGGTCGTGTAATAAAATCCGCGCCCGACAATGTTTTGATTTTTATAAACCTGCCGGAAAGTTTCGCCTTTGTCGTCTGAGCGATAAAGCGTTCCGTCTTTCGATTCGAGAATCGCATAAACGACGTTCGGATTGCTCGCCGCGACAGCCAAACCAATTCTGCCGATTTGTTTCGGCAAGCCCTTATCAATTTTGTTCCAAGTTCTGCCGCCGTCAATTGAACGAAAAACGCCGCCTTGTTCTGATCCGCTCGTAAATGTCCAAGGCTTGCGCTCAAAACGCCACATTCCCGCAAAAAGAATGTTTGGATTCGTCGGGTCAATATCCAAATCCGACGCGCCGTGAAACTGGTCAATGTAAAGCGTCTTCGTCCAAGTCTTACCGCCGTCGGTTGTCATAAAAACACCGCGTTCTTCGTTTGCGCCCCAGACGTGACCGACCGCCGCGACGTATGCGATGTCTGGATTTTTCGGATGAACGATGATTTTTGAAATAGTGTTCGTATCTTTCAAACCGAGATGTTTCCAAGTCTTTCCACCATCGGTTGATTTATAAACGCCATCGCCGAAGGAAACGCTGTTGCGCGTGTTCGATTCGCCCGTACCAACCCAGATCACGTCCGGGTTTCCCGGTTCGAGCGCGATGTCACCAACAGAAATCGTATTTTGACGATCAAAAATTGGCGTCCATTTCATTCCGCCGTTGGTCGTTTTGAAAATTCCGCCCGAACCTGTGGCAACATAAACCGTGTTTGGATCGCCCGGAACGCCTTCGATGTCAGCCACGCGCCCGCCCATATTTGCCGGACCGATGCTGCGCCACGCGAGATTTGCCATCGCTGACGATTCCGTCATTTTTTCGACTGCCTTTTCAGGCGGTTTTCGTTCATCCGTCTTTTTTTGCGCCCGCGCCGGAACACTATTCAGGCATAAGCAAAGAAGAGCCAGCAACGCGCCGACTTTTGCGTTAAGTCTTCGATTTTTCATTCGGTTTCTCCAGAGAAATTAGATTAGGCTTGATTTAATTTGATTTTATACGCTGCGTCAAGAATAAAGGTTTTTAGAATGATTTGTAAAAATTCAATTTAACTTATCAAAGCGTTTCGCGCTTTACAAACTGTTGCTGCCGCCCTTTCTACCGAATCTGCTAAAGCCGTCAGATGTCCCATTTTGCGCCCGCTTCTGGCTTCGGCTTTGCCATAAAGATGCAGTTTGACGTTCGGGAATTCTAAAGCATTTTGCCAATTCGGCTCGCCGTTTTTCCACAAATCACCAAGCAGATTTGCCATCGCCGCAGGTTTATAAAATCCGGTTGCGCCTAAATCAAATCCGCAGACCGCGCGTAACTGTTGCTCGAATTGCGACGTAACGCAAGCATCAACCGTCAAATGCCCGGAATTATGGGGGCGCGGCGCGAGTTCGTTGACAAGGAGTTTTTCATCTTTCATCAGAAAAAACTCAATGCATAAAACGCCAACGACTTCGAGTTTCGTTAAAACCTCATGCGCAATCTCGACGGCTTCTTTTTGCGTTTTGTTTGAAACAATAGCGGGCGCCAAAGAAACATCCAAAATGTGATTTGCATGAGCGTTTTCAATCACGCCGTAATGAGCGAAATTTCCCTGCAAATCTCTCGCCGCGACAACCGAAACTTCTTTTTCAAAATCTACAAACGCTTCTAAAACCGCTTCGTTTCCGTCCAGATTATCGAAGGCTTTTTTAATGTCTTTTATGTTTTTGATTTTCGTTTGACCTTTGCCGTCGTAACCGAAACCGGCGGTTTTCAAAACGCACGGCGTGCCGATTTCTTCAACCGCTTTTTGTAAATCTTTCAGAGTTTTGATATGCCGAAAAGACGTAACCGGAAAATTGTTCTCTTCTAAAAAATTCTTTTCTCTCAATCTGTTTTGTGCCACGTGCAGAACTTCACCGCGTGGACGGACAGGCACAAATTTTTCTGCTTCTTCAACTGTAGCAAACGGCACGTTTTCAAACTCAAACGTAATGACATCAACATTCTTGGCAAAATCTCGAACCGCGTCTAAATCTTCGTAATCGGCTTTGATTTCCGTATCGGCGACTTGTCCGGTCGGCGTGTCGGATTCAGGTGAGAATGTGTGAACGCGATAACCCATTCGCCGCGCGGCAATGGTGAACATTCGCCCAAGCTGTCCGCTACCGAGAACGCCAATGGTTGAGTTTGGTAAAACCGTTTGGATTTTGGATTTTAAATTTTGGATTTTGGATTTCCTCAAAATTTTATTCTAAAGTTACCGCTAAAACTGTATTTGTCTGTTCTTCTCTAAACTTCCGCAATTTCTTGCGTAAATCTCTTCTCGTGTTTGCCAAAATCGCAACGGCTAAAAGCGCGGCATTTGTTGCGCCCGAATTTCCGATTGCAAGTGTTCCGACCGGAATTCCAGCGGGCATTTGCACAATCGAAAGTAGCGAATCCATTCCAGTAAGTGTTTTGCTTTGAACAGGAACGCCGAGAACCGGAACTAAAGTTTGTGCCGCGACCATTCCAGGAAGATGCGCCGCGCCACCCGCGCCCGCGATGATAATTTCGATGCCGCGCGATTCAGCAGATTTTGCAAATTCAAATAATAAATCCGGCGTTCGATGTGCGGAAACAACTCTACATTCGTGCAGCACGCCAAAATTTTCCAGAATCTCCGAAGCGTTTTTCATCGTTTCCCAATCGGATGTGCTGCCCATAATTACCGAAACAAGCGGTTTTTCATCTTTATTTATTTTCTTTGCCATAAGTTTGAATTACAATTCCGCCGAAACGGGCTTCGTCCGCCCAACATTTTACTCCATCAATATAGCAAATATGACTTTCACGTTTCTCGTTCGTGTCCATATATTGAGCTGCAAAACCACCGCCCAGCATTGTTGTATTGTAAAATTTTAACGGACGATTATTCTCATCCGTCGCTCGTTCCGAGCAAGTCGAGCAGACATATTTCGGGTATCTTTCTGAAAATTGGACTTCCGCTGAACAAATCGGACATTTTTGCGTTTCCGGCATTTGCTTACAAAATAGAAAAGATGCGCAACGAAAGCAAATTTATTCTGCATCTTTTAATTTTTTAGCCGCAAACAAATACGATATTTCACGGAAAAATATGTGTTTATAAACAAATCTATGTTAGTGGTAGTTTTATTTGCTTCCCGAAACCAGATACATTATTGTTGCTCCTCCCGAATAATATTCATTCATTTCAATCTGCGTGAGAACTTTGTTCCCGGCGCGTTTAATTATGAAGTCTTCATAAAATTTTATGGCTTCAGCTCCTAATACTTCAAAATATTTTCTCCCTGTCTTGTCAAACGTCTTTCTTTCTTTCTGCCACAATTTCATAGATTCAATGGTAGCTTTTTGCTCAGCTTTAGAGTAGGGCGGATACAACGGAACGACTTTGTCGCTGACATACGATTGTAAATTTAAAAAACCCGCTTCACTCATTGTTCCGGTTAGTAAATCACCAAAAGAATTATCACCTTCTTTCAATTTTATTTTCCCCTGTTCCCAAAGTATAGAGAATTTAATATTTTCTAATTTTTCAAGGAGCGTTTCATCTTTTGATACAGAGTCTTTGATTAAATTTCCGACCAGATTATTCGGTTCGGCACATATGACAATTCCACCTTTCTTTACTACCCTTTTCATTTCAAGCAGGGCTTGTTTAGGATTTTCTAAATGAATGAGCAGTGTTTGGCAAGTTACCACGTCAAAAGAGTCGTCTTCAAAAATTAACCGATGAGCATCGCCTTTCACAAAATTCAATGATGATTGAAGTGACTTAAACCTTACCTTCAGTCCTTCATTACCCGCCGCCCATTTAATGTCGTTATCGTATGCCGTTACTGTTGAATTTGGTTTAAGATAGGGCGTCAACAACTGGCTCCAATGGCACAAACCACATCCAATATCCAGCAATGTAGAATACCGACCTAAGTCCCATCTCTTTGCCATCAGGTCAAGAAAATCCTTGTTATACCAGTAATCTCTGTAATCAGAAAAAAATAATTCTGAATGTCCTAAGTCTTCCATGTGTTTATACACAGATGTCGAGTTGTTCTAAAAATTACCGCTAACTTGTATTTACAAGCGCCTTTTGATGCGCGCTGAAAATATAAGAGATTTAAGTTGAATATGCAATAAAATGCAAAAAGGACGAAGCCAAAACTTCATCCTTTTTCAACCTCGCTTTGTCTCCGTTTAAATGATCAGGCTGTTATTTTCAACAGCCTTTAAATAATTTTTGAGGCTGACAAAACTAAATTTACAATCTTTTAGAATTACAGTTCACGAGATTATTTATACAGCAAATACTTTTTACGGATCTTTTTGTAATTTGATAGTCCCGGCTCCCAGCTTTTTCTAATTTCCTCTTCCGTTTTTCCCGCAATGATTTGTTCTTTAAAATTTCTTGTGCCGGCTAGTTTGTCAATGTCGTTGATTTCTTTACTCAGGCTTTTATTAAAGAAATTTTTCTTATCAGGATAGGCATTATAAAGTTCCATCATCCATTTGAGATTGAGTTTTTTTGATTCGCGCAATTTTTTAACATCGTAATTCCTTAAATCCAAACCGTAACAAACTTCGTTCATATGCAAAGGAGTTTCGCTCATACCGGGAATGCTGACCGGCGTAAAGGAAAATGAATATATGCCTTTTAATAAAGGACTTCCTATTACGGCAAATGGCGAATAGGTACCTCTGCCATGATTGAGAACGGTTCCTTCAAACAAACAGGTCGAAGGGTAAAGCATAATGTTTTGCTGAGTATTTAAATTCGGCGAAGGTTTGACCGGCAAAACATATTCCATATCGTGGCTATAATTGCGGACTTTAACTATTTTCAAAGGGCAAACCGCTTTATTAGCCAGCCATCCTTCTCCGTTTACCATTTGAGCAAATTCGGCAATCGTCAGCCCATGTGCAATCGGAATCGGAAATTGCCCGATGCCCGATGCCAAACTCATATCCAAAATGGGTCCGTCAATTAAATACCCGTTCGGGTTAGGTCTGTCTAAAATGAGTAATTCCTTTTTGAATTCCGCAACCGATTCCATTACATCTCGCAGAGTATTTATGTTTGTATAAAATCTGCATCCAACGTCCTGAACGTCATAAATCATGACGTCAATATCAGCCATGTCCTCTTGAGACGGTTTTCTTTTCGAGCCGTATAATGAAATTATTTTTATTCCCGTCGCGGGGTCTTTCTCGTCAGCCACTTTTACGCCTGCACTGGCGTTGCCGCGAAAACCGTGTTCAGGTCCGAATACTTTGACGACGTTTATGCCTTTCGACAACAAAAAATCCACCAAATGCTTATCGCCGGTAATCGTTGTCTGATTAGCTAAAATCCCGACTCTCTTGCCTTTTAAATAAGGCAGATATTCATCAGGCTGCTCGGCTCCCGTAGTAATTTTTTTAGTTTTACCACGAGTTTGATTTGAAGCGACAGATTCATTGAATGAATACGCTGAAACACAAAAAACAAATAATGTTGCAACCAAATAGAATAATTTCATAATTTTCACTTAAGAAGTAATGCTGTTAAGTAGGGATAAAGCTGAAACTTCATTCTTAATCTTTAATAATATAATCTACGAATTTACGCCGAATAACTTTTCGCGCCATTAAAGTTGTACTAATTTTCAGTTTTTAATTTTTGCCATTCGCTTACAAAATAGAAAAGATATGCGACGAAAGCAAGCTCGACGTGCATCTTTTAACTTTTCCAGCAAATTTAATAAAAACTTGTATCAGCGGCAGTTTTTTATCTTACTTTATTATCCGTCTTAGGATATAAAAGTCTAAATGCGTTGAAAACTGCTTGATGTGAAACTGTTGCATGGTCTTCCTGCGGCAAATAATCAAAAAAAACTTTTACATTTTTACTTTTCGTCGCTTTGATTTTTTCGGTTAATAAGTTGGCATCAACTTCCATCACGCGCGGTGTGTCGCCCGGCGTGAGTCCTTCTTTTCCGACTCCGATGTAAACGTCGGTTTCCTGCTTAAAACTATTCTGCAATATCTCGGAAGACTGTTTTAAAAGCGAAGCGTCGTCCCACCACAAACTCGGACTGATGATTATGTATTTGTTAAAAAGCGTTGGTTTTTTTAACAAAATTTCAGTAGCTAAAAGTCCTCCCAACGACTGTCCGATAATCGTTTTCGATGAAGTTGTTTTGTATTTTTTTTCGATAAAAGGTTGTAATTCCTGTTCAATAAACCCGATGAAGTTTTCGGATTTTCCGGCTGTCGAATATCGTTTTCTATCTGCTTCAATAGTCGTCGGATAAGTAAAATCTCTTCGCCTGTCAACGGTGGCGATGCCGACGACTATTGATTTCGGAACGCGATTAATCCACGGAAAATTATTAAATTGAACAAGCCCGACAACGTGTATGAAATCTTCGTCCGCCGAACCGTCAAGCAGGTAAATAACCGGATATTTCACCGTGTCGTTTTTGTTATAACCTTCGGGCAGATAGATGTTTAATATTCGCTTTTCTCCTAATTTCGCAGACTGAATTTCGTCAATCACACCAAGCACAAACGGTTTGCTGTTATCCGCCAATTTCTGATCGTTCTTTTGAGCAAAAGCCAGAACCGTGAAAAAAAGTAATGTTAAAACTGTAATTATGATTCTCATAAATTCTCTTGTTAGTTTAGCGTTTTACTAAAAAAACACGAAGCCGCAACTTCCATCTTTAGATTCTAGCCGAATAACCTTTCGAGCCGCATAAGTTGTAGAGATTTTCGGTTTGGTTTTTGCGATTTGCCTACAAAATAGAAAAGATACGCGTCGAAAGCAACTTACGGAGCGCATCTTTTAATATTTTGCAGCGAACAAGCGTATCAGCCGCCTGCCGATTCCTTTTCGTTGAAATTTAGTCTCGACGGCAAGGTCGTAAATATAAACTTCGCTTGACGGAAAATAAGTAGACGGCAAAACGTGCGCGGTCAAGCCGCCTACAACCTTTTTATCAATCATCGCCACGTAGAAAATGACAGTTTCCTTCTCTAATAAACTTTGCAGATACTGAGCCGCCGGCAACGCAAAATCTTCCATTTCAAAAACTTGTTCATACAATTTTACGAGTTCTGTTAAACAGCCCAAATCACCGATTTCTAATTTTTTATATTCTATTTTCATCTTTTGATTTTTGACGCTCGTTCACAAAATTAGAAAAGATGCACGACGAAAGTAAACTCTGCCCGCATCTTCTAATATTTCCGGTTCTATCCTTTTCATCTCTAAGGTTTAAGTTTTTAGATTCAGAATCCTCAAATATTTTATCCAGGGTCCGACTTCTTCTTTGTATTGCTTCGCCATCACGCGCGAGATTTGCGCGATATGGTCAAGGTCGTGAACCGTCCAGGTAGCAATAAGCTGAGCGAGCGTGACTTCGCCGAAAGCGGGATGAACGCCTTTTTCTTCAAAAGTTTTGTCGGTTAGTTTTTTGGAACGGAGAACGCCAATATTCTTTTTCCGCAATGACTTGAATTCATCCAGAAGTTCGCGCAGCGTTTTCCCTTTACCTTCTTCAAATTGAGCAAATCTATCAAATGCCTTAAATGCTTTATCCTGCGTATCCGAAAGAATAATTTCCACTCTCGGCATCCAATCCGTCTTTTCGCCGTGAACAAGATGCCCTAGAACATCGAAAACACTCCACGTTTCGCCGCCTTCGTTATTTTCAGTCCATTCCGGAGAAATATTTCGCACCATAGCTTCCAAAACTTTAGGCGTGCGTTCGAGAATTTCTATCGATTTTTCGACTGTAAAATTCATAGTTTCCTTTTTTATCACTAGCCATTGTCAAAAATAAAAATGTGAGTAATGCGAGAAAAATCAAGATAGACAATTTCATAAAAACTCGTGATTTCTCATCATACATAAGAGAGGATGAAGCCTAAACTTCGTCCTTAATTCCTTTTTGCAATACACAAACACAAGGTTGTTCAAAGTAATTTTATAGGAAAACTCTAATTCGGCAATTCAGTATCAATACTGCAAAGTTCCTGTTAGCAGCAGTTTTATTTTTTCCGGTTTGTAAAATAATCCCAAGCCGCTTTTGCAATGTCCGCGATTATCTTTTCATTGGTTTCGGCATTTTCTTTTGAGTTCGTCACAAAAACACTGATGAAAAAATGTCGTCCGTCGGGCAAAAACACAATGCCGATGTCGTTGACCGCCGCCGTGATACCGGTCGTTCTGTTCATTCCCGAAGTCCCCGTTTTGTGAGCGACAACCGTTCCTTTCGGCAGTTGTCTTTTTAATCTGTTCGCGCCCGTTCTCGTTTCCTTCATCACCTTCCAAATAAAGTCGTAACTCTTTTTGGAAAGCAGCTTTTTCTTGTTGTCGTAAAACGATAATAAAACTCGGTTAGCGGCTTTCGGCGTCGTCCAATTTTGGAACTGCAAATCCCAATTAGCCTGCATTACTTCTTCGTTAATCTTTATCGAAACATCTCGAAAGTTATTCTTGATAAAGTATTTTTCAACCGTCTGTGGTCCGCCGATTAACCTTAACAAAACATCGCACCCGACATTATCGCTTTCCGAAACCGTATATTCTAAAATTTCAGAAAGTTTCAGCTCGGCTCCCGTCGGATATTTTTCTCTGAGCGGACTGTAAAGATTCGGCAAAAGGTCTTTCTGCTCGATTTTTATTTTTTGATCCAAAGAGAATTTTCCTTTATCAATTTCGGATAATACCGCTAACGCAATATGAAATTTAAAAACACTTTGCATCGGAAAACGCCCGTCGCCATTGACGGATAAAACCTCTTTCCCGTCGTCCCTGACGATTGAAACGCCGACTTCAGCATTTTTTGCCGAAATGATTTGTTGTATTTTCTTTTGCAACGAATCCGCCATTTGGGCAGACGTCTGACAAGTGATAAATAAGATTAGTAAGCCTGCCAGGTAAAATAGTTTAATCATAATTTTTGTCTGTTTCCGATTCCGCTCGCTCTAAAAATCGCTACCAACTCATAAATATACGCATCGCGTTAGCTTGTGAAACAAATATAATAAATTCGGATTAATTTTCTAAATAGTTTTGAAATAAATAATTCCTTTCCTCTTTGGTCAGAATTCTCAGTTACATTTCTCATTCCATAAGTTAAATCCCAAGGAATAATATTAGCGAAAGAAAACAAATCTCTGACATATTTGTTGTCGTCATAAGTAATTAACCACTTGTGACGACAGTTTTTCATAGTTTCCGCAAACTTAAAATGGTCAAACGATTTATGCATATTTCCGTTTTTTCCGTAAAGCGCGGATTTTGTCGCGGAATAATATGGCGGGTCGAGATAAATGAAAACATCTTTGCCTTCGCGTTTTAATAATTCTTCATAATCCAGATTTGTAATCGTCGTGCCGTTGATGACATTGGCAAATTCGTTCAATCGCTCGATACTGCTTTCCGTAAACCGTCCCGTAAATGCGCCTTCGCTATAACCACCGCTTAAACTAGTGCCTGAAAATGTGATGCGATTGTAAATAAAAAACGCCGCCGCTCTTTCCAAATCGTCGAAGTCGTTGAGATTTTCGTTGAGAAATTTGTGCAGTTCTTTTCCGATTGGAAAGCGGTCACGCCATTCGTAAACTTTACCGGCGAGTGCAGCAACATCTTTCTGCGCCATTTCCCAAAATTTGAAAAGCTCCAGATAAAGATCATTGACCCAAAACTTTTTATTCGGAAAACGCTGTTTCGCGTAAATAAAAACCGAGCCGCCGCCTAAAAACGGTTCTCTGAATTCGTCAAATTCCGGGATGAGCGTGGAAATCAATTTCACCGCTCTGCTTTTGCCGCCCGGATACCTTAATGGACTTTTTATCATCTTGAAAATTGGATTCTAACGACAAAATTATTTTCTCTAGCTTCCGCAATTACAGTTTCGATTAAAGTTTGCTGTGACACTGAAATGTTGTTTTCTGTCACAAAACTGGAAATCTCATCTTTGCTACTAAAATTATCTATCGAGCCTTTTAATTTAGAAGAAGTCAGACTCAAAACGGCTTCGCTTTTCAAAGGCTTTCCTTCAACCGTAACTTCTGTAAGATTGGAGTATAAAATCATTTTTAGCAATCCGTCTTTGATGTCGCCTTTGCTTGGAAGAATCGAATTTTTGCTATGTTTTCCTTCGATTAAAATTAATTTATCTTCCGTCAATAAAACTTCGTCAACCGTCAGAAAATAGTGCCCGCCCAGATAATTCGTGATTGTAATTTTTGCTTTTGAAACCGTCGCCAGACTTTCTTTCGGCTGAAACGTGACAAATTCTCTCGACTGCGCTTTTTCAGCTTTGCCTCTCGAAAACGCCATAAAAAGCGAAACGTCTTTACCGATTTTTTCTTTGAAATTGTCCAAGCCTTTCGAGTTGTGAAGTTTCACGCCCGTTGATTTTTCAATTTCCGAATAAGAGCTTTTCACCCGGTCAACAATGTCGTGTAAATTGGCGTTCAGTTCGTTCAAATTCCAATGCAGAGCCGAACTGTGAAATTGTTCGATTTCCCTGATTTTCGAAAGCACATATTCGTTATCAAACTGCTGATTCGTTATCTTTCGGTCTTTCTTATCGGCTTTGTCGTAATAAGCGAAAATCACAAACACATCTAACAGCGACATCAGCGCGCACGGTGTCCCACTGAAGAAAATCCCTGTCGCCGCATGCGCCTTAGTCTTTGACAATCGGAATCACCGTTATTTTCTTTGAAACATTTAAAGTATTAAACACCCGCTCAAACGGATAAGAGCGCGTCCTTTTCGGCGAAACCCATTTTGATACAGCAAAAATATACGTGTCGTCGGTCAGCAAACAAGCCGAGGGTATTTCGTTGATGTCAAAATTTTCAATACCAACTTCCTTCAAGTTATCCGACAGAAGAATTTTGTATTTTAAGCCGGTTATTTTGCCTGCGATATTCATTTTTGATGACTGCCGAAAACGTGAGGAATTTGAGTTGAATATACAATAAAAAAGGACGAAGCCGAAACTTCATCCTTCCTAATTTATCTTCAAACTTACGCTGAATAACCCTTCGCGCCGTCGAAGTTGTAGAGATTTTCGGTTTTTACAACGTCGAGTCCAGCTTCATTAAAGCGTTGCTAAAGCGAAATCAGTTGGTTTTTGTCAACCGTGTTTCCTTCGCTCGCGTCCGCGACGAAGCGGCAGCGCCAGTGGTCGACGGTGAAGGTGTCGGGGTTTCCGTTTAGATAGACTTTAACGCCGCTTTTGCTATCGTCCGCTATTCGATGTTTATTTCAATGCTCGAATTTATGGTTATGTTTTTTTGTTCAGTAACCGCTTTTGAAATAAACGTCTCCAAGTTTTTTCGAGATTCCTCTAAATACTTTAGTCTTTGCTCGGAATCGGCGTCCGGCTTCCCGAATCTTTCACGCGAACTGAAATTTCTCTGATTATGGAAATTTATTTTACTAATCAATAATTGCAAAAGAATCTCGCGCGCTTCGTCCGGCGCGTAGGTTCCTTTAATTAAATCTATAGTTTCCGTTTTTTTCATACCGATTTATCAACAATAGTTTTAATTTGTCCGAAAAGAGCCGGCTGCGAATATCTTCTTGCGAACTGACTGCAAACGACGCATTACGGGCGAAATCGAAAAAAGGATGAAGTTTCGACTTCATCCTTGATTCTTAAAATTACTGTCCCTGACCGAGCGCGTAACCGGCTTTGCCGTCAAAGTTGTAAAGATGTTCGGTTTTGATGAAATCCAAGCCGTTTTCATCAAAGCGTTTGAGCAGATTGATGACTTGCTGCTTCGTCAGCGTTCCGTCCTGCGCGTCGGACATAAAGCGGCAGCGCCAGTGGTCAACGCAGAATGTGTCGGGCTGACCTGACGGATAAACTTTCGTGCCGCGATTGGAAATCATCACGAGATTTACGCCGTCGCCGTTGATTTTTTCCACTAGCGCGCCGATTTCTTCGCCCGCGCCGAAGAATTTGCCGTTCCACCAGTTGATGAAAACGTCGATGCCGACTAATTCTTTTTTCTGCGGCTCACGAATCGTGTAAAGCGGTTTCGTCGCCGCTGCATCGCCGGATTCTTCGATGACTTTATAATCGACCGTTTTGATGGTTTCGGGTTTTTGTCCGATGCGTTTGCAGACTTCTTCGGCGAATTCCTTTGTGCCGACGGTTTGTTTCGTCGTGCCTTCGCGCGCGATGTCGTAGGTGTGAACGCCGTCTTCGATTGTGCGAAGCCAGGCGTTGTGCGCCAACGTCGCAATGTCCGGCTGGTTGATGTGAATCAGCATCATCACCGCGCCCAGGAAAAGACCCGACGGGTTCGCTTTGTTTTGTCCGGCGCGCTTCGGCGCGCTGCCGTGAATCGCTTCAAACATCGAGACGTTTTCGCCGATATTCGCCGAACCCGCCAGACCGACCGAGCCGGTCATTTGCGCCGTTACGTCCGACAAAATATCGCCGTAAAGATTCGGCATCACGACAACATCGAACAATTCGGGCGCGGTGGCGAGTTTTGCCGCGCCGATGTCGACAATCCACGATTCGTTTTCGATTTCCGGGTAATCGGGCGCGATTTCGTCAAAGATTCGATGAAAAAGTCCGTCGGTCTGCTTCATAATGTTGTCTTTGACGAAGCACGTAACTTTTTTGCGGTTGTTTTTCTCGGCGTATTCAAAAGCGTAGCGCACGATTTTCTCGCAGCCCGGACGCGAAATCAATTTCAAACACTGTTCGACCATATCCGTCTGCCGATGCTCGATGCCGCCGTATGTGTCTTCTTCGTTTTCGCGGACGATGACGACATCCATCACCGGAAAGCGCGTTTCGACGAACGGCGCGTAGGAAACGCACGGGCGAATGTTGGCATACATTCCCAAACTTTTTCTGACCGTTACGTTCAACGATTTAAAGCCGCCGCCCTGCGGCGTCGTAACCGCTTCCTTCAAAATATGCAAGGTTGCCGCCATAATTTCGGGACCGATGCCGTCGCCGTGCGCAACCGTTATTGGAACGTTTGACATAGATTTGTATTAAAAACCTCACTTGTTAATTGTTTGAAATAAGACTTGAAACAAGAAATATAAAGATAAAACAACCGATTTGCAAAGCAATGGATAACTGATGGTGAAAAACGGATAATGAAAAACAGAGACATTATCAACTATCAACTATCAACTATCCGCTAATTCCGCCTATCTCTTTCGCCAGCGCAAAATCATTTTCGGTTAAGCCGCCGCGGTCGTGAGTCGTAATTGAAAATTCGGCGTAACCCCAACCGAAACATATGTCTGGATGATGGTCGCGCCGTTCGGCAATCGCTCCGACTCGGTTGACAAAGGCGAGCGATTCGGCAAAATTTTTGAATTCATAGCGTTTTTTTAGATTTTCGTTTTCCGCTTTCCATCCGTCCAAATCCGCCGAAGCTTTTTCGATTTCTTCCACGTTCAGTTTTTTTCGTTTCACTCGTTTATTTGCTCCTCAATTTTAGGTTATACTTTGCTTTTTAGTATAACGATTCGATAAAGGTTTATTCAAAATGCGTTTTTGGTCGAAAATTTTATTATTTACCGTTTCTCTGTTTTTGCTTTCCTGCGCGGAAGAGCCTTCGACGCCGCTCAAAACTTTCAAAGCCTATACCAGAGCTATCAAGCAAAAAGACACAACAACGATGAAACTTTTGCTGTCAGAGGCTTCAATAAAAATGCATGAGCAGGAAGCCAAGGCGCAAAATGTGAATTTAGACGAAATCGTAAAACGCGAAACTCTTTTCACCGAAGACCAGAAATCGGTTAAACATCGCAACGAAAAAATTGAAGGCGGTAAAGCGACACTCGAAGTGGAAAACTCGTTAGGAGTTTGGGAAACCATTCCTTTTGTTAGAGAAGACGGAGTTTGGAAAATTGACAAACAAGGCTTTGCCAATCAAATTTTTCAGCAAACCGAAGAAAACAATAAACGCCTCGACGACATAATAAATCAAAGACAACCTTGACGATTTTAGATTTTAGATTTTGGATTGAAAAACGAATTGAACTTTACAGTAGTTTGCACTTTAACTTCACCGCATTTGATAAGTTATCAATAAGGAAAAATATGAAAATTTATAAAACAGTTATTACCGCGATATGCGCGCTTTTTATTTTCGGTTGCAGCGGAGCGCAGCAAACGCCAAGCCCAACCGAAACTTTGAAAACTTTTCTTGAAGCATCAAAGAAAAAAGATGTCGAAACGGTAAAAAAAACGTTTTCTAAAGGCACGATGAATTTAATCGAAGAAACCGCTAGAACGCAAAACACAACGGTTGATGAGCTTTTGAAAAAAGAGAATGGCGTTCCTTTGAAAGAGCTGCCTGAAATGCGCAACGAAAAAATTGAAGGTGAAACGGCAAGTGTCGAAGTGAAAAATGTCGTAACAGGCGATTTCGATACGATTCCGCTTGTCAAAGAAGACGGCAATTGGAAAGTCGCGCTCGATAAGTTTAGGGACGAAATTTTGAAGAAATCGCGCGAACAAATGAATTTGCCACCCGACGAAGAAGAATCTGAATCAAACATTTCGAAACCCGACGGGGGTACGAAGTCTGAAAACGATTCAAACAAATCGAAAGCGAAATAAATAAAAGCTTTATTGTCCGCGAAGATACACAAAAGAAACACAAAGAAATTCTTAGTGTAATCTTCGTGTTACTTCATGGATTATTTTTAGAGGGAAAATTTTGTGGCAATTATAAAACCTTTTCGCGCTTTGCATTCCGCCTCCGATAAAGCAAAGCAGGTTTCCTGCGTGCCTTACGACGTTATTTACGAGCGGGAAGTCCGTGAGTTTATAAAGGAAAATCCGCTCAGTTTTTTGCGTGTTACGCGCTCGGAAGCCGATTTTTCCGAAAATGCAAATCCGACAATTGAAGAAATTTTTGAACGCGCAAAACAAAATTTGCAAAAGTTTATTGATGATGAAATTTTTGTAATGGAAGCTGAACCGTGTATCTATGTTTATCAACTTTCAACCAAAACGCACGTGCAGACGGGCGTTGTCGCCTGCTGTTCGCTTGATGAGTATGAACTCGGAATTATCAAAAAACACGAGAAAACCCGTCCAGATAAAGTCGAAGACCGCACCGCGCATATGCTTGCTCTGCGGGCGCAGACCGGATTAATTTTTCTCGCTTTTCGCAATACCGAAAAGATTAAAAATTTGATTTTTGAAGCGACGCAAGGTAAGCCGATTTACAATTTTCATTGTTCGGACGGCGTAAAACAAACGATTTGGCGCATTGCACTGGCTGATGATTTTACCGAGGCTTTTCGGGTAGTTCCCGCGTTGTATATTGCCGACGGACACCACCGCGCCGAAAGCTCAAATCTGGCGCGAAAGGTTCTGCGCGGTAAAAACCCGAATCACACCGGCGCGGAAGATTACAATTTCGTCGTCGCCGGAATGTTTCCGTCCGAAGATTTACAAATTTTGGCTTATAACCGTGTCGTCAGAGACTTAAACGATTTAAGCGAAGCAGAGTTTTTTGAAAAATTGCGCGGGAATTTTGTCGTTAGTGAAACAAACGAAAAAGTTCCGAAAAGTCGCGGCGAGTTTTGTATGTATATGAACGGCAAATGGTATAAATTGAGATTTGCCGCCCGTTTTGTAAATGAGCCTGACCCAATTGAGCGTTTAGACGTAAGCATTTTGCAGCATTATCTACTCGAACCGATTTTAGGCATTCACGATGCGCGAACTGATAAGCGCATCGGTTTTGTTGGTGGGGCGCGCGGAACCGAAGAATTGGAAAAATTTGTAGATGAAGGCGCGGCAAAACTTGCTTTTTCGATGTTTCCGACAACGATGGAAGATTTGTTTGCCGTATCGGATATGAACGAGATTATGCCGCCGAAATCCACTTGGTTTGAGCCGAAATTAAAAGACGGGTTGCTGGTTCATCTAATTTAACTCAATTACAAATTACGAATTAAAATTATTCTTCCGTAATTCATAATTTGTAGTTGTCGCTTATGTTTGAAACCGAAAGACTCATTTTGCGTCCGCTTCGCGGGCGCGACGTTGACCAAATTTTCGCAATGCGCAGTGACGCAAATGTAATGCGTTTTATCCGCGAACCGCAAAACTGGGAAGAATCGGTCAATTGGCTAAAATAAAAAATACTGGGGAAGAGGTTTTGCGACGGAAGCAGCGCTCGAATTTTTACAATACGCTTTTCAAGAATTAAAACCCGATAAAATCGTTGCAATTGCGCATCATGAAAATATGGCGTCGCAGCGCGTGATGACAAAACTTGGAATGAGTTTTGTCAAAACAGGCGAATTTTACGGTCAGAATTTGGCGCAATACGCCATTACAAAAGAAGAGTTTTTAACGCAAAGTTACAAAAACGTCCTAACGCAAAGAAGAATGGAACACGGATAAACGCGGATTTATTTGGCTTTACACAGGTTTTTTCAAAAACTTTACCGGTGAAAATTCATTCTTTGCCGCTCAAATAAGTGTTTCGAGAAAGCAATATAAAAAATACTTTTATATTGCTTTAGGCAGCCGATTAAATAATTGCATTTATGAAAGTTACACTTATCACGGGAGCTTCAAGCGGCATCGGCGAAGTTTTTGCACGGCGCCTCGCTCAAGAAAAACATAATTTGGTTTTAGTGGCGCGTTCGGAAAAAAAACTTGCCCAATTGTGCGATGAACTAATGTTTAAGCACAAAATTGAGGCGCATTATGTCGCCCTTGATTTAATAGATTTTGAAGCGGATTCGCGCCTTTTTAATGTAACCGAAAAACACGGACTTGAAGTAGATTGGCTGATAAACAATGCCGGTTTCGGTTCGATGGGCGATTTTGCGCGGCTCGACATTGAAACCGAACTTGAAATGATTGGTCTGAATGTAATGGCTCTGGTTGGTTTAACGCATCGCTACTTGCAAAATATGCGTGAGCGGCAGAGCGGAACAATCATTAACGTCGCTTCGACAGCAAGTTTTCAACCCGTTCCTTTTATGGCGACTTATGCGGCAACCAAAGCGTTTGTCCGCTCGTTCAGTGAAGCGATTGCTGAAGAAAATCGTCCGTTTAATATTACGATAACCGCGCTTTGTCCGGGTCCGATCGAAACAAACTTTTTCGACGCGGCTGGCGTCCAAGCAGATGTCAAAGAAGCATTTTTGAAAAAAGGAATACAAACGCCCGAAGCGGTTGTCGAAGCGGCTTTAAAGGCAGTTGAGCGCGGGAAACCTTCCGTTATTTCAGGTTGGACAAATTATTTGACGGCAAGGCTTGGAAATCTTGTGCCGAATTCGCTGATAACACGCGCCGTTGGCGGAGTTTTACGACCGAAGTTTGAAGAAAGGAAGCAAATTAAGTAATTTAATGAAGTTTACGGTTCTCGGCAGCGGTTCGACTGGAAATTCCGTTCTTATCTGTACCGAAAAAACAAAAGTTTTAGTTGACGTTGGTTTGAGTGCGAAGGAAACTTTGCGGCGCCTGGCGCTTGTCGACGTTGACTTTGCTGATTTGGACGCCGTTCTCGTCACGCACGAACACAGCGACCACGCAAGCGGACTTCGCGTTTTGCTTAATACGGTAAGATGTCCGGTTTATATGTCAGGTGAAACGTGCGAAGCGTATTTGCGCGAAAAACTTAATAAAACTAATAATGAACCGCAAAAACGCTCTGACGCGCTGAAAAACAGAATTGAACAGATTGAATCGAGCAAAGATTTCTGTATCGGCGATGTAGATTTTGAACCGTTCAGCGTTCCGCACGACGCGGCTGACAATTTCGGTTTCGTCGCAAAAAATAAAGGCGTAAAAATCACAACCATAATGGATTTCGGCTGTTTCACGACGCTTATTAAAGAAAAATTACGCGGCTGCGACGCCATCATTATCGAATCGAATCACAGCCGCGATATGCTCAAAGCCTGCCCGATTTATAGTTGGGAATTGAAGCAGAGAATTTTGTCGCGCACCGGACATTTATCAAACGAAGATTTATCCGAATGGCTGACCAACGATTTTGACAGTGCCGCGCGACACATTGTTTTAGCGCATCTTTCACAACGTGCAAACGAACCGCATCTAGCGCGTTTGACGGCGCAGACCGCTTTACAAATGCGCGCGCCGCTTTTCAAAGCCGAAACTAACATCACGATTTCATATCATCGAGAGCCAACCGAATGGATTCAGTTTTGATTAAAAACTATTCTTATAACTGTCGGCAATTAGATTCTCACGGCGCGGAAAGTGTAAAATCATCCCTAAAATGCCGAGTGCGAACCACAAAAAGAAATACTGATAATCAAACGAGAAAGCCGAAACCAGACCGAAAAGAACGGTCGCTTCGCACAACGCACAATTGAAAATCGTTACAATAGCAAGAATTACTGAGTTTTGAAAAGTGTCGGCGGGTCGGTTGTTAATTAACTTTTTCAAAGCAATTAACTTTAAAACGAGTGAAATCGAAAAGGTTATAATCCCTAGAACAGACAATACAATTAATAAAACTGAATTTTCATTACTCAAAAGCGGTTTGGTGAAATCAAAGTTAAACAAATCTCCTTTGGCAAAATAAATAACCAACAGCAGAAGAAACTGTGAAACAAAAATAGCAAACCAAATGGCTATCATCGTAAAATAAATCCATTTTGTATTGAAATTTTGGTTTTGCATTGTGAAATGTTCTTTAATCCGTGGCTTCCAATTCTTCTTCCAAAAGCTGACGTTGGTACAACTCTGCATATTCGCCATTTAGCTGTAACAATTCGTCGTGCGTGCCGCGCTCGATGATTCGTCCGCCTTCGAGAACGCAAATCAAATCGGCGTCTCTAATTGTCGAAACGCGATGCGAAACAATCAAAGTCGTTCTGTCGGCGCGAACGTCGCGTAAATTATGCAGAATTTTTTCTTCCGTGTAAGTGTCAACCGCCGAAAGCGCGTCGTCGAGAATCAAAATGCGCGGGTCGCGCATCACGGCGCGTGCAATTGCCGTGCGTTGTTTCTGCCCGCCGGAAAGCGTAATGCCGCGCTCGCCGACGAGTTGTTCGTATTGATTTGGAAAACCTTTAATGTCGTCGGAAAGTCCTGCAATTTCAGCAGATTTCTCGACAGACATTTGTCCGCCATTCACCGCTCGCGGCGCTTGAATTGCCAGCCGCCATTCACCGCTCGCCGACAGCTTTTTCTCCTCTTCTCCTTTTCTCCCGTTCTCCTCTTCTTCTCTATTTACCCCAAACGCGATATTTTCCGCCAATGTGTTGCTGAAAAGAAAAGTTTCCTGCGGGACAAAACCGATTGCTTTTCTAAGTTGCTTAAGCGGGAATTTGCGAACAGGTATATTATCAATAAAAATCGTTTCTTCGGGAGCGTCTAAAAGTCGCGGCACAAGACTGACGAGCGTTGATTTTCCGCTTCCGGTTTTGCCGACGAAAGCGACGGTTTTTCCAGTTTCGACGGTTAAATTTATATCCTGCAAAACAGGTTTGCCGTTGTATGCAAACGTCAGGTTGCGAAATTCGATTTTACCTTTTATTCTCGGTTGTTCCGTCGCATCAATGGCGTCTTTGATTATCGGTTCGGTTTCCAAAATCACATTAAAGCGTTTAAGCGAAGCCGTTCCGCGTTGATATAAATTAACGACATAACCAAGCGCAATGAGATACCAAATCATTCGCTGCAAATAAAGAATAAACGCCGTAAAATCGCCCGCCGTAATCTCGCCGCGAACTGCCATAGGAACGCCGACGGCAACGATTATCACAAAACCCAAACCAATAAAGAAAAATAGAAGAGGTCGCATCGCCGCACCAAATTTGACGAGCGCGATATTTTTTTGCGCGTATTCGCGGTTTAATTCCTGAAATTTTTCAATCTCCGCATCTTCCTGCGCGTAGGCGCGAACAACTCGCACGCCGGTTAAATTTTCCTGCGCTCGCGCCGTAATGTCCGAGAAAAATTCTTGAATTTTCTCGAAACGGACGTGGATTTGCTGACCTAAAAATTTGACGGTTAAAGATACAAACGGCATCGGAATCAGCATCAGCAAAGTTAGTTTGACGCTGATGTTGAACATAATCGGCAGAGCAATCGCCAGCGCAAAAACGGCTTGGCACGAATACAAAATCATCGGTCCGACAATTTGCCTAATTGCGGAAAGGTCGTTCGTTGCCCGCGCCATCAAATCGCCGACGCGGTTGTTTTGAAAGTATTCGAGCGGCTGGTCAACCAGCGAGGCGTAAAAGTCGCGGCGCATATCGTATTCGATGTGACGCGAAGCATTAATCAAAAGCCTCCGCTGCCAAAACAGAAAAACACCGCTCAGAAAATTTACGCTCAAAATTAAAACCGGATAATAAACAATTTTGTCCCAAGTAATATTTTGGCTCAAATCGTCAATTGCCTGTCCTACAAAATATGGAATCAGAAGTCCCAAAGCCATCGAAAATAAAATAAAAATGACACCGGTAATTACATGCCATTTGTAAGGCGAGAAATACCGTGTGAATTTTTTGAGTTCTTCCATGTAAATAGTGGTGAGTGGTGAGTGGTGAGTGGTGAGTTTTTTACTAATAGTTCACCCTTCACACTTCACCACTACTCAACTTTTGTATAAGTAGAAAGCGCCGTCGCAATCAACTTTCCTTCATTATTTAGAACTTCCGCCGAAACAGTCAAAAGGCGTCGCCCGCCGCGCACAACTGTTGCCGTGCAGACTATTTCGCCTGTTACTACCGGACGAAGAAAATGTACGGTCAAATCTACGGTTGAAGCCTTTTCACCTTCCGCAAGTTTTGTTGCCACCGCAAAAGCCATCGCTGTATCAATAACGGAAGCGGTCGCGCCGCCGTGCAGTAGTCCGTGCGGCTGCCGCAGCTCGTCACGCATTTTCAGCTTGATTGTTGCTTGACCGTCTTTTAGGTCAACGAATTCCATTCCAATCAACTGAATAAAGGGAGTGGTCTTAGAAACCTGTTGCGCTTTTTGTATATGCGATTCGTTAATTTGTTTTGTTTCGGTTGTTCCGCTCATTTTTTTTGGTCAAATTTTTCCTGCCAGATTATTTTTTGAAATTCTTTAAATGAAACTTTTTTAAAGTCTTTCGGAATTTCGAAGAGCTTTTCGTCCGTCTGCATTTTCAAATTTCGTATTTCCATTGAAAAAATCATATTTTTCTGCTCACCGTTAATCGAATAGAATTCTTGCCGCACGGGAATTTTGAAATTTTCGTCAATGTAGATCATTAATTCGCTTGTTTGCGAGCTTGCTAAAACAACACGGTATTTTGTTAAATTGTTTTCCGCGCCGAGATTTTCAAATTTAGCATTCGTTTTTTGGTTTAACCATCCTTCTGACAAAAAACCTTGTAAAGTTTCATCGTTTTGCGCTGAAACTTCCAAATTTGTTTGGCTGTCAGCATAAATTTTTTTTCTGCTGTGAGCTAACAAATTTTCATTTTCATTTAATTGCAAAAAGTAAATTCCCGTTTCGTAATTGTGCAAAGTTTTTCCGCCACTACGGGCAACAATAATTTTGCGTTCTTTTTTCTCGCCGTTTTCGTAATTTGTCAAAACAATTTCGGCTTGATAAACATCAGGTTCTTTGGTCGAAAAGGGAATTTCACTTGCGAATTTTTCAGCTAAAAAAGGTGTGGGTGTAGGTGTCGCGTTTGTTTTGTCTTGCCAAAAACTGCACGCTTGTGAAAGCATCGCCGTAAAAACGAAAAAAAATTTGACCGAATTTGACGAAAACATTAACAAAGTGAGATTTTAACACAACAGCCGAAAGCGCCGAAAATTGCTTACTACAAATTATCCTTTTTCAGTTAAAGTTATACTTCACTGCGTCTCCGCGTGAAATGATTTTGTCCCACGCGGAGACGTAGATTGCAAAGAAACATAAACTAATGAATCTTGAAAACGCGCTCATCGAAATTACCGAAATTTTTAACACTTACAATGAATGGCTTTTGATTGGTGCATCGGGAAAAACCTTTGCTTTGCAAAGAAATGAAATCGAACTCACTTTAGAACGAGGAAAAATTCTTTTCGCATTTTTGGACGAAAAAGGTTTTCAGACGTGGCGAATCGTTACGTTTGAGAAAATAAAAAATGGAATTTTGCTGGATTTGACGCGAAATTTTGAAAAGGAGCGCGAAAAAATTCGTCTCGTTCCGCGTGTTTTGGCAAATGAATTAACCGATTCAATCGAACTTGCCAGGCTCGAAAAGGCAAACCAAATTGCAAATCTACTAATTTCCGAAAATCAAAACGTAAAACTCGTTCGCGTTGCTTTGAATAAAGAAACAGGACGTTTTGCGAAGATAATTTTTTCAAATCAAAACGGCAAACAATTCGCCGCTTTAGCCGATGTTTCAGATGCGGCAACGCCGGAAAATCTTTTAACAACCGCTATTTTGTGGCTAGTCAGGCTGGAA
>JAIVJJ010000382.1 GCA_020200095.1 Acidobacteriota bacterium
TTGTTTGAAGAGTTTATAATAATGGAAGCGAAAAAATCAAGACTTTTTTTAATTTTTATCAAACTCGTAAACAGAACCTTTACATCGGCTGGCTTAAACAATGCTTTATTGATTTTTCGGCTGCAGAATTTCCGTAATAGTTTTTTGCCGAAAATCAAAAATATGATTTAATTCTTGACGCACGAAAAAATGCGCCATATCTCCAAAAGGCGCAAACGGCAGACGGTATTTTACTTCATCTTCACTCAAGGTTTTGTTTTTCTCAATTTCCGTAAAAGTGTGGCGATGAATCCATTGTTTATAAGGGCTTTTTAGGGCTTCATCGGTAAATGAAACGGGCGGATTCCATTCGGTAATTTCCGTGCGCCATTTTAACGACAAACCGCGAAGTTTTAATTTGTAATCAATCAAAGTTCCCTTTTGAAGTTTGATTGGCTGTGGCGTAACAATGTGAAAATTTAATTGCGGCGGCGTTATGCGTTCCAAGTTTGCTGCATCGGCAAAAAAATCAAAGACTTCTTCACGTGATAAATTCAATGTTAGCTTGCGCGTTAAAATATGTTCCGCCATTTCTTTTATCGGTTCAAAGACAAACTGCAATCTTCTTAAAAAGCTGATTGCCTGTTAGTTTATATGAACGCACATAATTTCCCTGCCCGAAATTCATAAAAAATACACTTCAACTAAATTAGAGCAAATTTCGATTAAATGCTTTACAACTTCGGAATAGATAATAGATTCGAGATGATAACTGATAGATT
Source organism: Acidobacteriota bacterium (assembly GCA_020200095.1). Taxonomy (GTDB): domain Bacteria; phylum Acidobacteriota; class Blastocatellia; order Pyrinomonadales; family Pyrinomonadaceae. The sequence goes on from JAIVJJ010000382.1 coordinate 762, forward strand.
AAATCTTTCATCTATTCCGAATAGTTTTGTGTTTCACGAAACTGAAATCTGCTATACGATTTCTAAAAACCTGCAAAAAGCGGTTTTCCGAACATCGCTTGAACAAAAAGAAATGTAAAAAACACAAAATAAAGGGCAGCGAAAACTGTCGTCCAAATGGTTGCGGATTTTACGTTATATTTTTCCATCGTGTAAGCGAAAAAAGGAATCGCCTGAAAAGCGTGCATTCCGATAAAATGCGCGACGCGCAAATCGCCGCCTTCGGTTGACCAATTGACAAACGGCAAACCCGCGCCGCCGTCCGCTACGCCGACGCTGTGCCGCAGCATCGCCGACATCAAACCGCCTTCGACGCTTGCTAGCAAAAACAAGATTATTCCGTAACGCATTCCCCAAACGATTGCTTGCGGTAAATCAACACGAGCGCGAAAATACAAAATGAGCAGGTAAACTATCAAAATAGTATTGACCAGAATCAGCCAACCCATCGCCGCAAAAACTATACTGTTAAAGGCTCCGGTTTGAACATTGAAATGCGAAGTTGTGCCGCGTGCCGCCTGCATAATAATCAAAATGATTTCGCCGACCAGCATCGCAATCGCGCCCCAGCCGATGATATTTTTAACCCGTTCACGCCCGCTGATGAAATACAAATAAATCACCAGAGTCAAAAGATAAATCGCAATAGAACTAGCAAACTTCATCGGCTTTATCCAGCGATTGACACCCGTAATCTCCATTGAATCAAACAACGAGATAATCATCAGAGCGACAAAAAGTACGATGAATCCAAAACCCGTAACCATTAAAGGTCGTTGTTTATTAAATAATTCCTTAATCATTTTTCATGTCCTTTCGCCAAAAACTGGCGCAAAATGCTGTAAAGTAAAAAGCCAATTGGACCGAGCATAAACGTCAAAAACAAACACGGAATCACAAACCAATGCGAAATGTTTTTCGCCTGCGCGTCTTTTACTTCCCAAACGCCGACGAACAAATCAAACGCGAGATAATGAATCCAGCCTGCCAAAACCATCCACTCATATGTAAAAAGTTTCATCACGCCTGCGAGCGAACTGAATCCGCCTTCGGAACTGTTGAATAACGCGGCGATTAATACCAGATATGTAACCGACAAAAGAAGCGGAACTGCTCCAGAAAGCACGACTTTTCTCGTCAAAAACCAACGTGGCGCAATAATCAAAAGTATCCAGCTAATCATTGCAATCAAATTTGCAATCGAAAATATTTGTTCAGCTTTCATATTTTATTTCTCCTTAAATTAACACCGTTAAGTTAGAGTAAAAAAAATTTTTACGCTCTCGTGCCGGCGATTAATGTTTCAATTACATTGTCAATAAGTTTGTCGCGCTCGACAAACGGAAAGTGTTCGTGCTTGATTAAAATTGAAGTTATGCCGTGAATTCCAGCCCAAAGCGTCTGGCTGATTAGCTCGACATCTTTTGTTTTCAGTAAATTATCTAAGACACATTCGGTAACTACGTCGCGCATCGTATCAAAGGCGACTTTACCGTTGGATTCGCTAAAGTCGCTTTCAAATTGATGCGGCAGAGGCGTGATAAAAACGATTTCGTATTGGCTTGGATTTTTCAAACCGAAATGGACATATTCGCGCAAACCGCTGCGTAATTTCTCCAGAGGATTATCAGACAGTTGTTGAATTGATTTAATGTTTTGAGCCAGGTGCGCGAATGTTTGCTCGCAGATTTGATGAAGTAAATCGCTTTTGTCTCTAAAATAAAGATAAATCGTCGTCGGCGAATAACCGATTTTATCGGCAATTTTCCGCATCGAAACGCTTGCATAACCTTCTGCAACAAAAAGCTCACGCGCCGCATCCATTATTTCCTGCCGTAAATTTTCTTTGCCACTTTCCTGTCTGTTTCTACTTACCACAAAAATAAATTAACAGCGTTAAGTTATTTTGTCAACAGACTAATTTATTTTGCTGTTTGTGCGGATAAAACTCTTAATTTTTGGACTTGAGATACTTTTTCGGGATCGGAGTTTCTGGCGTTTCGCCCTGCCAGTAAATCGTCATTACCCACCAGCGTTTGCCGTCGTTCAAAAGCTGAAAACTGTTGATGCCGCGCTGAAAGGGTTTTTTATCGGCGGCTTTGTGAAAAGAAGCATAGGTCGAAAAAACCTGCGCAATATTGCCGTAAATATCTGTGCGTCGGGCAATTTCGCGTTCAAAAAATCCTTCTTTTTTCATAAACGGCGAAGAACGAGTTATATATTCTTCAGGCGTAAAAGCGCGTGCGCCGACAATACCGGTTTGCGGATTTTTGCCCGACGGAATCATGCGTGCATCTTTATGAAAAAGCGTGCGGAATCTGTCCCAATCGCGCTTTTGTCC
>JAIVJJ010000260.1 GCA_020200095.1 Acidobacteriota bacterium
CCGGAAAGTTATCTGAAAGCGCATCACGATTTTTTAAGTGGAAAAATAAAAGGTTTCAAAGCCGGGAAAACAAAACAATCCGACATTGCGACGGCGGCAATCGTTGATAAACCTTCAATTATCGGTGAAAATTGCGTTGTCAAGCCGAATGCAAAAATCGTCAATTCAGTAATCGGCGCAGGCGTTCACATCGAAGAAAAGGCTGTTGTTGAAAACTCTGTCATTTGGTCGCACACGCGAATTTCGAGCGCGGCGCAAATTCACAATGCTGTAGTTGGTCGAAGCTGTCACATCGGAAGAAACGTTTCCATTAACGGCGCAGTATTAGGCGATAAAACGTCGCTTACCGATTACACAAAGACCTAGTGGTGAACTGTAAACGGTGAGTGGTGAGTTTTTGTAAATTAACTTTCAAGATTGAAACTAGACTTTCACTTACCTCTCACCGTTCACCACTTACCACTAAAAAAATGCCTGAATTACCGGAAGTTGAGCTTGTTGCAAAATCTTTGGATAATCTTACAAAAAACCGTCAAATTTTGACGGCGGAGCTTTTGCGCGAGAGGCTTGCTCCATTTAATCCGCCTGAAGATTTCTCCCAAAAATTAAAAGACTCAAAAATTACAGGTGTTCATCGTCGCGGCAAACATATATTGTTTGATTTAAATAATGGTCAAACACTTATCACGCACCTGCGAATGAGCGGACGTTTTTTGCTTTTGCCTGTTGAATGCGAATTGCCGAAATTCACGCACGCCGTATTTTATTTTTCGGACGAAACACGGCTTGTTTTTTCCGACCAGAGGCATTTTGGTTATATGCGAATCGTTGAAACCGAAAAACTACGCGAAACAAAAGAATTAAAAAATCTTGCGCCCGAACCTTTTTCCGATGAATTTAATCAAAAGTATTTTCGCGCTGTTTTGAAAACCTCTAAACGAAGTTTGAAGGAATTTCTGCTTGACCAGACAAAAGTTTGCGGTTTGGGTAACATCTACGCGGCAGAAGCGATGTTTTTAGCGCGAGTTAATCCGCAGACGCCAGCCCATTCGCTTTCCGTAAAAAAGGCTGGTGTTTTATTGGAAAAAATCCGTGAGGTTTTGGCAGAATCAATCGTGCACGGCTCGACTTTAAATATTAATCCCGAAAACATTGACGGCAGTTATTATGGTGGAGGTTACGAGTCAAGCTGGCGCGTTTACGACCGCGAGAAACAACCCTGCGTAAATTGTCGGACTGAAATCGAAAGATTAAAACAAGGTGGACGCTCGAGCTATTTTTGTCCGAAATGCCAGAAATAATTTTACTAATACTTTAAATTCAATGCGAAAATTCACCCAAAACTTAGAGAAAATTCTATGAAAATTTTTTCACCGTTCTTTTTTGCGTCTATTGCCCTCAATTTAGTTTTTCCGTCCGACGCTTTGGCGTGCGCTTGCTGCGCCGATGCTGGCACTTACTCAATCAGGGTTAAAAACCCCGATAAATATGAATTTGACGAACTTAAGAAAATTAAATTTACGAAAGCGAAATTATTCACCACGCCGGGCTATCCCGATGATATAAAAGGCATCAGTCCGCTCGGTGAAAATTACTCTTTGAACGGGTCACTTCAAAACAATTTGTGGAAGTTGGATTTAACGGACGACAAAGATAAATCAGGAACATTGAATTTAACCAAGCCTTCCTCAATGGTCGTTTTTATGGCGGATTTACACGACAGTAAAGACACGGGCGCGGGCGTTAAACTTTATAAGGAATGGCGCTTTAAATACGGAGTAAACAGCGGAACGGGCATTTTTCAAAAAGGCATCGCGCCAAAAACCGAATACTTTTTGGTTTTGCAAGGCAGAGGAAATGCTTGCACAACTGCCGGAGATTTTACGCATTGGCGGCTCGAAATTACAGGCAAAAAAGCGAGTTATGCATTTTTCGGAGAACTGAATTCTACGAATAATGATGCGAACTAAATTACCGGGAACTTGACACTTGTTGATTAAAATCGCATTATCTAGTTTTAATATTCGTGGTGAGTTACGGCGACTTGCGACCACGTAAAATAAACTGCTAAACAGCAAACAAAAGATTTTCCAAAAAATTCTCGCAGCTGTTCGGCAGGCGAGAATTTTTATTTTTGTCCTTAGTCATTGGTCATTTGTTCTTTGTTTTTTGTGTGAGTTTCAAAAAACATTGACAAAAAGCGAAAGGCAAAGGGCGAAGGACGATAGGCAAATGAAAAACTTCAGAGAACTTATAGAAACCGACGGCATTTACGTTTTTGACGGCGCGGTTGGGACGAGATTTTACGACAAAGGAATCTATATTAATCGCTCTTATGATGAGTTAAATCTTACTGCGTCCGACCTTGTGCGCGAAGTTCACGACGAATATGTTCGCGCCGGCGCCGATATTATCGAAACGAATACTTTTGGCGCAACGCGTCATAAACTTCAGCAATACAGCCTCGAAAATAAGCTGCGTGAAATAAATATTACCGCCGCTCGCATCGCTCGCGCAGCCGCTGGCGAAGACGTTTTTGTAGCAGGCGCAATCGGACCGCTTGATTTGCGAATCGAGCCTTATGGTCCTACATCTTTCGATGAAGCCAAAGAAATGTTTGCCGAACAAATTTCTGCGCTTTTAGATGGCGGTGTAGATTTATTTCTGCTGGAGACTTTTTCGGATTTGTCAGAAATTCAGCAGGCGATTCGTGCCGTAAAGGAACTCTGCGATTTGCCGGTTGTCGCGCAAATGACGATTCAAACTGATGGTAAGACGGTTTTCGGCGCCACACCCGAAGTTTTTACGCAGCGCCTGGACAATTGGGGCGCGGACATTATCGGTTTGAATTGCGGCGTCGGTCCGACGCACATTTTAACCGCCCTTGAAAATATGAGGGCGGTAACCACCAAAAAACTTTCTGCGCAGCCAAACGCAGGGCTTCCCAGAGACGTGCAAGGCAGACAGTTTTATATGTGTTCGCCGGAGTATATGTCGAAATTTGCCAAACGTTTCATTAAAGCTGGCGCAACTTTTATTGGCGGCTGCTGCGGAACGACACCGAAACATATCAAATTAATTTCCGACGCGGTTCGCGCTATTAGCCCGCGCCAAGCTAAAGCCGTCCTTAGACAGACGGAAAAAGTAAAGGTTATTGACTTAAAGCCAGTTGATGTGAAAGTTGTTCCGGCTGAAGAACGCTCAAATTGGTCGAGAAAAATCGCGCGGGGCGAATTCGTTACATCAGTTGAAGTTCTGCCGCCGAAAGGTTGCGACGCGGCAAAGACCTTAGAAGCAATTAGTATTTTAAAAAAAGTCGGCATTGATGCCGTAAACATTCCGGACGGACCAAGAGCACAAACCAGAATGAGTGCGCAAGCGACGGCGGTTTTAGTCGAGCAAAACTTAGGCATCGAAGCCGTTTTGCATTATTGTTGCCGCGATAGAAACCTTTTGGGAATGATGTCAGACCTTCTCGGCGCGGCGGCTTTGGGTTTGCATAACTTGTTAATAATTACGGGTGACCCGCCGAAAATGGGTTCTTACCCGGATGCGACAGCGGTGTTTGATATTGACTCAATCGGGTTGACGAATATGGTCAACAAACTTAATCACGGATTGGATTTGGGAAACAATCCGATCGGCTGCCCGACGGCTTTTTCGATCGGCGTCGGCGTAAATCCGGGCGCGATAAATCTAGATGAAGAAATTCGGCGTTTTGAATGGAAAGTCGAAGCTGGTGCTGAATACGCTATTACGCAGCCGGTTTACGATACGGAGCAATTGCGCGAATTTCTGAAAAAGATCGCGCACGTCCGCATTCCGATTGTGGCAGGAATTTTTCCGCTTGTCAGTATTAGAAACGCCGAATTTATGCATAACGAAGTTCCCGGAGTTCGCGTTACACAGGAAATTTTAAAGAGAATGCGCGTTGCTTCCGACATTAGCAAAGAAGCAGCGCGTGAAGAAGGAATCAAAATTGCCCGTGAATCTCTAACGGAAGTTCGAGATTTGATTCAAGGCGTACAAGTTTCCGCGCCGTTCGGAAACATAAAATACGCACTCCAGGTTTTTGAGGTTTTGGACGCGTTTTCAACACGAAGAGAAGGCGTAACGGTTTGATACTAATATTCAAAAAATCGAGGCGCAAATTGAATTATAATTTGCGCCTCGATTTTTAAAAAATTCTTTGTTTATCTTCAAGCATTTGCCCGATTCGATTTTTTGAAGCTTTGTTTCTCGGTTTCCATCTGCTTGCCTAACTCTTGCAAAGTTGTCGAATCGAAAACTTTTTTCACTTTCGGAAACATTTCGCCTTCCTCTTCCTGAACGTGATGCGTGATGTCTTCCATCAAAACTTTTAATTTCGGTTCAAATTTATCGCTCTCTTCAACAAGATTCGAAAGCTCGCGCAGAAACATTTTCGCTTGACGATGCTCTTCAATGCCCTCTAAAACAATATCCTTCAATTCTTCTTCCTCCTTCAGCTTCGGATAAAAAATTGTTTCTTCAATATGCGTATGCGCGTCAAGCTCTTCTTTTATTTTCTCGAAAAGCGCCTGATGTTCACCTTCTTCCGTCGCTTTTACTTTTTGAAAAAGTTTATCAACTTTGTCGTGGTCTGATTTTAACAATTCAATTGCGTCCATAAATCCTCCGTTTTCTTTATCTTTATATTTTGTCCCAAAGTCTTAGGAAAGGATGTTTTTCATACATCGAATTTTACTCTTCAACTAATGGAGCAATCACTATGCCAGCACATAAGCGATTAAGGGTGAAATATAAGGGATAAATTTAAGACAAGGAACGAAGAAAACCTACAAATGAAAAGAGGGATGAAAAAGATTTCTCTTTTTCATCCCTTACATTTTGTCTTTCATTCTTAAATATTAGACGTATTTATCAATTACGTTAGCGATGGCATCACGCGAAACTGCCCCAACAATTCGCTCTTGCTCTTGCCCGTTTTTGAAAACAATCAACGTCGGAATGCCGCGAATACCGAAACGCTGCGGGACATTCATATTCTCGTCAACATTCATTTTATAAACCTGTGCTTTTCCTTCATAATCCTCCGCAACTGCTTCAACCGAAGGTGCAATCATCCGGCACGGACCGCACCATTCAGCCCAAAAATCAACCAGCACGGGTTTATCCGAACCTAAAACATCTTTTTCAAAATTTGAATCTTCAACTGCTCTTGCAAAATTTCCCATTTTTCTTGCTCCTTTAAATTTTAATTATAGCTTTGCGCGGAAAATTTTATCCAAGTAATTTCCGCAAACCTTTTGTTTTATCTTACCTTGCTGGCAAACGATTTGCCAACCTTCCGTTTTGGTGAGGGATGAAATTTGAAACTTGAAGTTTGAAATTCAAGTTTCAAATTTCATCCGTCCTTTATGGCACACTTTGTGCAATGCTTAGGCAGGTGTTTAATCACTGAAACAAAATCATACAGAGGTAAAATTTTATGACTGACAAACAAACACAGCAACAGGCAGACGAAAGTAACACTATCAAAGACCCGGAAAACTGGACAACTGGCGACGAACCGATGACCGGAGCGCAGCGTTCTTATTTAACGACTTTGAGCGAGGAAGCCAAAGAAGAATTTGACGAAAATCTGACAAAGGCTGAGGCTTCCAAGCGCATCGAAGAATTGCAGCAAAAAACTGGACGCGGCACAAACCAGTAAGTATTGAAAAGTTAAAAGTGAATAGCGAATAGTTTTTCGTTATTCACTTTTTTATTTGCATTCTTCACCGATTCAGATTTGCCTGTAAATTAATTTCCGTTCCCGCCAACGCTTTCGAGACAGGACAGTTTTCTTTCGCAGCTTTAGCGATTTCCTGAAATTTCGCATCGTCAATTTCCGACACTTCGGCTTCGGTGGTTAAATCAATTTTGGTAATTGCGAAACCGTCGCCGACTTTATCAAATTTCACCGCCGCATTAGTATGAATGCTTTTCGGCTGAAATCCCGCTTGCCCGAGCGCGGCGGAAAAAGCCATCGAAAAGCATCCGGCATGTGCCGCGCCGATAAGTTCTTCCGGGTTTGTCCCCACGCCTTCCTGCATTCGTGATTTGAAAGAGTACGCGCCTTCATACGCACCGCTTCCAAGTTTCATATTTCCTTTTCCGTCCATAATTGCGCCGTTCCATTCGGCTTCCGCATTTCTAGTTGGCATAAATATTTCTCCTTAATAATTTATTTTTTATTTCTTAATTGTTATTGCTTCCAATATTGGGAAATAAGTCTTCTCATCTTTAATAGGTTTTAATTTTTCGTTTCTATCAAAATATAGACGAACCTTGGTGATAGTTTTAACCCTTTGAAAGCTGATGTTTTCCTTTTTTAGAATTGCATTTACTTTTTCAATATTACGTCTCATCCTTTTGTTTTTAGAGTTATGAACAATAAAGCCTTCGGTTTTTGGATTGTTTTTTAATTCGAGAACAAATTCTACAATGTTTTCTTCAAACTCTTTATTCATCACTTCCATACTTTTTTCTTTTAGTTTATTGTTGGTGAAATTATAACCATCAACAACAAAGTTCTTGTGATTAATACTATTTACAAGAAAAATTTCCTCATATTCGAGAGTGTTTCCGGCAGGAACAAACCAATACTCATTAAAGACAAACTTTCTATCCTCTAAACACTTTGAAGAATTTGCGATAAAAATCTTTTCGTATGGAACCAAAAGCCGATATTGATTGTATTGACTCGCTGCTAACGGATTTAACGGAGCTTTTATAAAGGCAGTCGAAAATTCGTCGGCACTGCAAATTCTCACAATCAATTTTCCTTCGGGATTTTTTTCTAAAAGCGTCTGTGAATACTCCATAACCGAATGAAGTAAGAATTCACTCGGATCTTCTCCAGCTATCCAATTTCCCAAAAGTTTTGGTTCTGTTAGTTTTTGAGCCGAAACTACACTGAAAATCGCAACAATAATTGTAATAAGTAAAATTATTCCTTTCATAATTTTTCCTAAATAAGGAATTTACTTATCTATTAACGCTTGCCATCATTGCTTCGGGGTAACGAAGTCCGCTCGCCGCGTCTTTAGGGAAAACGTCTTCGATTCGCGCCAAGTCTTCCTGACTCAAAATGATTTCGGCGGCTTCAGCATTTTGTTCCAAATATTTTCGGCGTTTTGTTCCCGGAATCGGCACAACGTCCTGACCTTGCGCTAAAACCCAAGCGAGCGCAAGTTGCGATGTAGTGATGCCTTTTTCTTTAGCGAGTTCTTCAGCTTTTTCGACAAGCTGTAAATTTTTATCAAAATTTTCGCCTTGAAAACGTGGGCTGTGGCGACGATAATCGTCTTCCGCCAAATCTTCAAATCGCTTAATCTCACCTGATAAAAATCCACGTCCCAACGGTGAATACGGAACAAAACCGATGCCGGATTCGCGGTCTATCTTGAAGATTCAGCTTGTCTTTCACTTACCGTTTAGCACTCACCACTTACCACAGTTTTAAGTCATTCCAACCCAACTTTCATCCGCGACTTTATGCCAACGCTGGCGAATTGCTTCAAATTCTTCGCTTGAAAGTTTTCCTTCGGCGACAAACTTCGCATTTTCGCTCCAGCGTCCGGGCTTTGTCGTGCCGACAATCATTGTGTCGACGCCCGGAATTGACATCGTAAAACGCAATGCCTTTGAAATTGATTCTTCCAAACTTTTGTCGAGAAAATCGAATTTCAATTTCTGAAGCCGTTCCCAATATTCGTGAAGATAACTGTTTTCTGGCTTTACCGAATCTCGCCACGCGGCATTCGCAATTGGACGTTTGGCAATCACACCCAAACCCTTTTCCGATGCAAGTTTGATATTGCCGTCAATCGGCGTTTGGTCGACAACGTTGACCGAAGTTTGAAACGAATCGAAAACGTCCATCTCAATCGCATATTTCGCTTCTTCTCTATCGCCCGAATAACCGATATAGCGTGTATAACCTTTCTCCCGCGCTCGCTGTAAACCTTCGATACAATCGCCTTGCTGCAAAATTTCGGTGTCGCAACTGTGCAATTGCGTAATGTCGAGGTAATCGGTTTTCAGATTTCGCAAACTTTGTTCAATCGTTTCCAAAATTCCTTTTTTCGACCAATCAAATCGCGTAAAAGCGTCGAGCGCGCCGCATTTCGTCAGCAGATAAAAATCTTTGCGCCGTTTGCCGACAGCCTCGCCGATTAATTCTTCCGAAGTCTTGTAAGCCGCCGCCGTATCAATCACGTTCAAACCGGCATCAAGTGCAGAGTTTAGTAAATCGTTCACGTCCGCCTGCGTCTGATTCGGGTTGTAGCCAATTTCCGCGCCGCCGAAGCCGAGCACGGAAACCTCCATGTCAGTTTTTCCAAATTTTCTTTTTTCCATTTTTGCTTTTTACTTTTACTCTTTTTCCTTTCGCACAATCATTAAACCGTCGCGCACTGCAAGAGAAACGTTACTGACGCGCTCGTCAATTTGAATTTGTTGATTAAATTCGTGCAAACTTTTTGAGTTCGGCTCAACTTCAACGCCTGTTTCTGCTTCAAGAACTTTCCCGCTCCAGAGAATATTGTCGGCGATAACTATTCCGCCGATTCGCAGCTTCGGAAAAACCAGATTGTAATAATTCAAATAATTCGGTTTGTCCGCGTCAATAAAAACAAGGTCAAAAACTCCGTCGAGCGTCGGAATTATTTCCAAAGCATTACCGACAAAAGATTTTATCTTGTCGGCGTGCGCCGACTTCGCCCAGAAACTTTTCGCGGTTCGATTAAATTCTTCGTTTACGTCGAGCGTGATAACTTCGCCGTTTTCCGCCAAACCTTCCGCCAGACACATCGCCGAATAACCCATATATGTTCCGATTTCCAAGATGCGTTTCGGTTGAATCATTTTGCTCAACATCGCCAGCAGACGACCTTGATAAAAGCCGGAAAGCATTGATTTATCGTCGCGCTCAGCAAATGTTTTTTTGCGCAGTTCGGTTAAAATCTCACTTTCGACAGAAGTGTATTTTTCCGCGTAATTTTGGATTTCCGGTGAAACGATATTCATAAAACTTTTTGATCAAGAATTGCCGTCGAGTTTCGATTCAAGACGCAAACTCAGCAGAGTATTTTTCACATCCGTGATTTCCAAAGCGTTTTCGCTGCCGTCGGTTTCATACTGAACAGTTATTCCGCGCACGTTTTCAATGGCATCGGTCATTTTCTCCGCATTGTCTTCGCTCGTATCAATTCGCGTTACGATGACTTGCGTTTTGTTTCCGTTTTTATTAAGCGAAACACTTTCAAGATGTCCCTCTTGGGCTTCTTCGAGCGTTTCGCCGGAGCTGAAAAATACATCAAAACGCGCCCGCCGATTTTTATTTCGGTCGGAAAATTCTTTCAAAAATTTTCCCCATTTGTCCGGTGCAATTGCTTTTCTCGGTTCTCTCGGTTCACTCATAATCTTCTCCCTTAATTTCGATAGCTTCGATTAACTATAGATTTATTTTTTGTTCTACTTTTATAAATCCGTGTTTATTTACAATTAAATTTTCCTAAATTTTCACCACGATTTTGCCGAAATGCGAGCCGCTTTCCATATATTTCAGCGCGTCTTTTGCTTCGTCAAACGGGAAAGTTTTATCAATCACAGGCTTTAAATTGTGCTGGCAAATCAGACGGTTCATATCTTCAAACATCTGCCGCGAGCCGACAAAAATTCCTTGCATCTTGACCGATTTCATTAAAATCGAGCGCAAATCAAAATCGCCCTTGCCAGCCAAAACGCCGATAACTGCGATGTGTCCGCCCATCTTCACGGCGTTCAAAGATTTCTGCATCGTTCCCGCGCCGCCGACCTCGACAATCTGATCGACGCCTTGACGTTCAGTTAAATCCAGAGCCGCTTTGTCCCAATCTTCGCGCTCTGTGTAATTTATTAAATTGCCGGCGCCCAACTCGTTTGCGCGGTTTAATTTTTCGTCCGAACTCGAAGTGATAATTGTGCGGCAACCAAAAACACTCGCAAATTGCAGCGCAAAAATCGAAACGCCGCCCGTGCCTTGCAGCAAAACCGTGTGGTCGGGCTTGATGTTGCCGAAAACCATCAGCGCGTTATGAGCCGTAACCGCCGCGCACGGCAGCGTTGCGGCTTCTTCATAATTTAAATGGTCGGGAATTCTGACCAAACCATTTTCGTCAAATGCGCCGAACTCGCGCAGGCAGCCGTCAAGATCGCCGCCCAAAGTCGTTCGCGCTTTTTGAAAATCAATATCGCTGTCAAGCCAGCCCTGCATAAAAATCGGGCAAACACGGTCGCCGATTTTCCATTTCGTTACGTTTTCGCCAACTTCGACAACTTCGCCCGCGCCATCCGACAAAGGAACAATCGGCATTTTCAACTTCGGGTTGTAAAAACCTTTGACCATCATCAAATCACGGTAATTCAAAGAAGCGGCGTGAAATTTCACCAAAACTTCATTCGCCTGCGGTTTCGGTTCGTTGCGTTCGACAGGTGAGAAATTTTCTATTCCGAATTGTTGTATTTCGTAGGCTTTCATTTTTTAATTTCCAATTTTAATCGAAGTCATAGACAGTGAACCATAAACCAATTTGTCGTTGAAAAGCGAAATTTCTTCATCGTCCGCTCGCAAACCCAATGTATAAAGCAACGGCAAAAAATGTTCGGGCGTCGGAATTCCGGTTAAAACTTCTCTGCCGAGCGATTCAAAACGAATCAATTTTTGAAAATCTCCTGAAAAAATGTGTTTCCTCAAAGTTTCATCGGCGATTTTTGCCCATTCAAATTCGCGCTCGCCGTGAAAATCTATTTTTCGCAAATTGTGAACAATGTTTCCGCTGCCGATTATCAAAACACCGCGTTTCCGTAAAAACGTCAATTCCTTTGCTAACTCAAAATGCCACTGCGCCGGTTGGTCGTAATGCAAACTTAACTGGACAGCGGGAACGTCGGCGTTCGGATACATATGTCTCAAAATTGTCCATGTTCCGTGGTCTAAACCCCAGCCTTTATCGTCCAAACCAATCGCTGTTTGTTTTATGTTCGCCGAAATTTCCCGCGCGGTTTCAGGACTTCCTTTTGCCGGGTATTTCGCTTCAAAAAGTTCGCGTGGAAATCCGCCGAAATCGTAAATTGTCGGGGGTTGCGGCATTACGGTTACAAAAGTTCCGCGCGTTTCCCAATGTGCCGAAACGACAACAATCGCCTTTGGTTTCGGAATGTATTCAACCGCTTGTTTCCAATTTTCGGTAAACTCGTTATGCTCGATTCCGTTCATCGGACTGCCGTGTCCGATGAATAAAACGGGCATTCGTTTTTCCGTTTGACCTAGATTTTGCAGTTCTTTTAACGTGTTCATTTCAAATCGCTCTTGCCGTCAAAATTTCGCTCGTCCATTCGTCAAGTAACTTTTCAAATTCGTTTTGCAAAGATTGTTCGTCGTCCTGTAAATACCAGCGCTGCATATTTTCCATCATTTGCGGCTTTTCCAAATTTTGCGCTTTCATCTCGAAGAAATAATCCATTGCCGCTTTTGGTCGTGGTCCCCAAGTTCCGATTTCCTCGAAAGTTTCGGCATCAAGACAAATCAATTTTGGAATTGAACGCGCGTTAAAAGTCAGATATTTGTCCATCAATTCCAGATTTTCGTCGCGCAGCAAATAACGCGTTTCGATGTTTAAACTTTCTGCCGCGATTTTTTCGATAATCGGAATGTTCTGCGCCGCGTCCCCGCACCAGCCTTCGGTTATAACGAGCCAAATCATTTTTCGCTTGACGCCCTGCAGTTTTTCTTTTAGCGAATCGTTTAATTTGACGGTTTTTTCCAGTCGTTTCATTCGCTGCCGATTCAGTTTTCCGTAATGAAACATCTGTTCCGATTGATTTTCGCCGGTCGTTTTTCCTTCAAGCAAAAGGTTGTCAATCAGATTCAGATATTCGGCAAACGTTATTGATTTTTCCAGATATGATTTCATAATAGTTTGAAAATTTCCCGTAAACTTATCTTCTGTCAATCAATTCTTCTTTCAAAAATCTAACTTTCGGTAAATTCGCCATCCAATCGTTTTTCGCATCTCGATAACCGATTGCGCATAAAGCGACCGCCGAATACTCGTCCAAACCCAAAATACGATTAAATTCCGCCGGATTAAAGCCTTCCATCGGACAAGCGTCAATTCCCAGCAGCGCCGCCGTTTCGAGCAAAAATCCGAGCGCGAGATAAGCCTGCCGCGAATTCCAAGTCTCGATTGTGCCTTCGTTAATGTTTTTTTTCGCCGTCGCCTTCATTGTGTTTTCGTAATCTTTCATTGATTCGCGCGGCGTGTTGCGAACTTCGACGATGCGGGCGACAAAATGCTCAACGTCGGCGTCAGTCAAAACTTTTTTATAAGCGACGACGACTAGGTGCGAGCAGTCCGCAATTTGCGTTTGCCCGTAAGCTGCGGGCGTTAATTCTTTTTTCAAATTCTCGTCCGTTACGACGATGAATTTATAGGGCTGCAAACCGTAACTCGACGGCGCGAGAATCAAAGAATGCTCAAGCGTATCCCAATCAGCGACGGATATTTTTTTCGTGGCGTCAAATTTTTTCACGGCATATCGCCAGTTTAATTGTTCTAAAATCTTTTCGTTGACTGTTCTGTTTGTATCTTTCATATTTATTTATATTTATTTTGTAACCATTGTTAATACAGTTGTATGTAAAAATTTTATGCCTTTTCGCTTTCGACCATTTCAATCACGTCTTGCAACGTATATTTAGAAAGTCTTTCCTCAATCGCTTCGTCAACTTCCGATTGCAGCTTTTCCAAGACCGCCTGAATGTTTTTTCCAACCGCGCAATGCTGGTCGCCGCACGTTCCGGTTTGCGAAACAACCAGACCGCTTTCGTAAAGCGTTGACAGAAGGCGGCGGATTACAACTGGATTGGTATTAACACTTTTCGCAATGTAATCCGACTTAATGCGCTCATCACAGCTTCTGGCGAGTATCGCCAAAACATGAACCGCGATTGAAAATTTACTGTTTGCCGCCATTTGTAACAAGTTTAGTTACAAAGCAAATGAATGTCAAATGCTCTTTTTCGTAAAATTTATAAAGTGTTTTTGTTACGCGAAGGTCTAGTAAAAAAGGTGAAATTGCGGAAAACGAACTTCACCTCTTTTGTTTGATTAATTGAAGCTAAACAATTCGGCGCGGTTCTTCTTCGCCATCTTCGGCAGGCGGTTCTTCAACCGGCGCGCTTTGCCCTCTATCGTTAGGCACGGGAATGTCGTCTTTCGGTTGTTCGACATCCGTGTCCGGGTAGTCCGAATGGCTACCGAAATCGTCGTCTCTTTCGGTTGAGTTTACGTCCGGGTTTGGAATGTTCTGCACGTCCTGCATAATTTTTGTTCTCCTTTATTTGTAAAATTTCTGGTAATAAAGAGCAAAAATCGTGCCTTTAGAAAATAATATTCGTTTGTCGTGCAAAACCGTTAAAAATATAACGATTAGAAAAAACTTTTAATAATTTTCTGAAAGTTTGACGAAACCAAAAGCAAACGTTTGTATCAAATCAGAGCATAAAATTTGTTTGCCTGCGGTAATTTTATATGCGCATCGCGGCACGGTTTCAACTTTGATTTGCGGATCAATTTTTTCTGGCGATTTTTACCGTCGGTCGCGACTCCGAAAATCACTCAGGTCGAAAGCCAAACAGATTTCTCATTTACCGCTTACAGATTTTGTAAAGCAATTTAATCTTTCAAAACGTGTTTTATCGCCGTTTCCAAATTTGAAAATTGGAACTCAAAACCCGCATCTTGAAGTTTTTTCGGTAGCACGCGCGTTCCTTCCAAAAGCAAAGTTTTGCCCATTTCACCGAACATTAACTTAATCGCAAATGCGGGAATTGGTAAAATGGTCGGGCGATGCAAAACTTTTCCTAAGGTCTTTGTAAATTCTTTGTTAGTTACCGGATTTGGAGCTACGGCATTGACCGCGCCGCTTAAATATTCGTTTCGCAAAGCAAAATGAATGATTTTTATCAAATCGTCGAGCGAAATCCAGCTCATCCATTGGTTTCCGCTTCCTATTACGCCGCCGACGCCTAATTTAAAGGGCGTCAGCATTTTTTCCAGCGCGCCACCGTTTTCAGCTAAAACAACGCCGATTCGCAATATTACCACTCGCGCAAACGTTTCCGCCTTCTCGATTTCGTCCTCCCAAGCCGTGCAAACCTCGGTCAAAAAACCTTCTCCTTCGGAACTTTCTTCAGTCAAGACTTCATCTTTTCTACCGCCGTAAAAACCAACGGCTGAAGCGGCGACAAAAATTCGCGTCGGATTTTGCGAATTTTTGAGCGCGTCAACCAAAACTCTTGTTCCAAGCACACGGCTGTCTCGAATTCTTCTTTTCTTTTCGCGCGACCAATTTTCCGACGCGACATTATCGCCCGCGAGATGTACAACGGCATCAAAATTTTCGAGTTTAGATTGTTCCGTTTCGTTAAAACCTTTTTCGGCGTCCCATCGAATTTCATCGGAACTGTCTGGCGTCTTTCGCACGAGCTTATAAATTTCGTGTCCTTTTGCTTTCAAAGTCGGAATCAAATGGGTTCCGACCAAACCACTTGCGCCTGAAATTAAAATTTTCATAATTTTCAGTTGTTAGTTTCCTGTTTTCCCTGCAAATCGCGCCGAACAAACTGCGTCATTTGACGAATCTCTTTCTCTGAAAGTTGATTTTTGAAAGCTGGCATCGGAAGTTTACCTTCTTTGATTTGCAGGTAAATCTCTTCTTCTGATTTTGTCGCCGCGTCGCCATAACGCAGAGAAGGAATCAGTTTACCGTCAACTTCTTTGCCGTTCGCTTCTTGCCCGTGACAAATCGCGCAGTTTTGGCGAAACAAAGATGCTTCGTAAGATTTACTTTCGGCGATGTTAAATTCATTACGTTTGGTATTACCGTTTGAGCAGGCAAGAACCGCAAAAGCAACGAAAAGAAAAACTACAAAAACTTTTAATTTAAACACAATTTTTGCCTTTTTACTTGTTCCTTTTGCCTTATTTAATCGCGCCTTCAATTGGACTTGACGCGCTAGCGTAGAGACGTTTCGGCATTCTGCCCGAAAGGTACGCAAGTCTTCCGGCTTGAACGGCGAGTTTCATCGCAATCGCCATTTGCGCAGCGTCTCGGGCTTCGGCGATTGCCGTGTTCATTAGAATCGCGTCCGCACCGAGTTCCATTGCAATCGCCGCGTCAGACGGGACGCCGACACCTGCGTCAATAATAATCGTCGCGTCGGGAAGCTGTTCGCGCATAATTTTTAGATTTGCAGGGTTTTGCACGCCTAAACCCGAACCAATCGGCGCGGCAAGTGGCATTACGGCAGGACAACCAATGTCTAATAATTTTTTCGCCATAATCAAATCGTCCGAAAAATATGGCAAAACGATAAAGCCTTCTTTAACTAAAATCCTCGCGGCTTCCAATGTTTGTTCGTTGTCAGGCAAAAGAGTAATTTTATCGCCGATAACTTCGAGTTTTATCCAATCGGTTTCGAGCGCTTCTCTTGCTAATCTGGCTGTTCTAATGGCGTGTTCGGCGTCGTAACAGCCTGCCGTGTTTGGCAAAATCTGCATTTCCGGTGACAGATAATCGAGAAAAGATTCTGTTTTCCCGTCCAGAGGAACGCGATTGACCGCAACCGTCACCATTTCCGCGCCCGACGCTTTATGCGCTTGCTGCATTTCGTAATGAGAGCGGTACTTTCCCGTTCCAATAATCAAACGTGAAGTAAAAGTTTTTCCGGCTAAATTGAATAAATCGTTCATAAATATATTTTCAATTTCAGATTTCAAATTTTGAATCGCCACAATTTGAATTTACAACTTTTTCAATTCAAAACAAAAAGGATAAAGTTCCAAAAAACTTTATCCTTTATCCTTTATCCTTTATCCTTTAATTTTCACCCGCCGCCGACAAAATGAATTATCTCTATTTTATCTGCATCTTTAATCTGCACATTTTCCCAATCTTTTTTACGAACAACCTTTTTATTCAACTCGACAGCAATTTTTGCTGAAGGTAGAGCGAAACTTTTGAGAAGTTCTTGCAAATTAATTGCTCCTGCAATTTCTGTAATTTCGTCATTGATAACAACTTTCATAATCTTACATCTATTTTTGATACTGAATGTTAGTGTTAAAACCGACAATCAAAATGATTATAAATAAAATCGGCTAGAAAACACGACAGAAAATAGCTAGTGGTGGTAAATACCAGCTACGAAAATAACACAAGCATTTATTGACCGTCAAAGAATAAAAAGTATCCAGAGTAAACAACTAAGAGTTAAAATCAAGGAAAATCCTTTCTTTTTAACTTTAGACTTGCTCGTCTTTACTCCTAACTTGATATCCTTGACACTCAATCTAGCTTAACTTACGATTAATTTGTGATATAATTCTCAATCTTTCAAGCATTGTCTTTTGTTTTTTTGAAACTAAAAGTAAGAAGAAAATTTCAAAATTTTATGTCAGAATTTAATTTATTTGATTACGCGCCGATTGGGATTATGTTTGTGGTTGCGATAGGTTTTGCGGCTAGCCAAATTTTGGTTACGCAATTAATCGGACCCCGAAAGAGAACTGCCACAAAATTGATGCCTTACGAATGTGGTAAAGATCCGGTAGGCTCGGCACGCGACCGGTTTTCGATTAAGTTTTATACCGTTGCAGTAATTTTTCTGCTTTTTGATATTGAAGTTTTGTTTATGATTCCTTTTGCGGTTGCTTTTAAAAGCCTTCTCGCCGATGAAAGAATTAGCGGTGTGGCTTTCGGAACAATTGCATTTATTGAAATATTAGTTTTTATTGCTACATTAATCATTGGGTACATTTACGTTTGGAAAAAAGGCACATTTGATTGGGGGTTACAGGCTCGTGCAGAGGCTCGAGTTGAAGCGAAAGAGTTAATTAATAAAAAGCAGCAACGTATCCAAAAATTAAAACAAGCCGCATAGAACAAGGAGTAAGCAATGGGTTTAGAAAATACATTATTTGAATCGTTACCTGATGTAATTACCGTTAAACTCGATGCTGTGGTCAATTGGGCAAGAAAATCCTCATTGTGGCCTGCCACGTTTGGGTTAGCTTGTTGCGCCATTGAGATGATGAACACAGTTAGCTCGCGCAATGATCTTTCACGATTTGGCGCAGAAACCTTTCGCGCTTCGCCGCGACAAGCCGACGTAATGATAGTTTCCGGGCGTGTTTCGCGTAAGATGGCTCCGGTTTTACGCCGCATTTACGATCAAATGCCCGAGCCAAAATGGGTTATCTCAATGGGCGCGTGCGCTACTTCGGGCGGTGTCTTTGACAATTATGCAATTGTGCAAGGCGTAGATAAAATAGTGCCGGTTGACGTTTATGTTCCGGGCTGTCCGCCGCGACCGGAAATGCTGATTCACGCAATTATGATGTTGCAGGAAAAGATAATGAATGAATCGGTCAAAGAGCGTCAAGATACTTTTGAGGAAGAATCCCGGCAGTCAATCGTTCCCGGAACTCTACCTATCACTATGGGAACGGAATCAGAAACGGCTGCTAAAAAGGCGACAACACGACCGTACACAATTGCCTCGCGGCACGAACGTAGAAAATCTTCATAAGATTTTAGTTGTAAATTTCCAAAAATGTCATCGCTCTTTTAATTACAAAATATGGCTGACACAATAATTCTGCACGAATTTGTCGAAAAACTAAAAGTGGAAAATCCATCCTGGATCAGCGATGTTAAAGAAGCTCACGGCGAAGTCACCGCTATTGTTCCTCGCGAATCAATCGTTGACGTTTGCTGGGTTTTAAAGACAAAACATGGTTTTGACATGCTTGCTGACCTAAACGGTGCAGACCGCGGACCGGAAGAAGACCCGCGTTTTGAAGTTGTCTATCATTTGTTTTCGACAAAACATTTCAACCGACTGCGCTTGAAGGTTCTTTTAAGCGAAGACGAGCCAAATGTGCCAACTGTTGAAACTGTATGGAAAACGGCAAATTGGCACGAGCGCGAAACTTTCGATATGTTCGGCGTGATTTTTGATGGACATCCCGACTTGAGAAGAATTTTATTGCCGAGCGATTTTGACGGACACGCTTTACGAAAAGATTATCCGTTGCGAGGATACGAGCCGTATAGCTTAACTTAAGTTCTATGAAACATAGATTTATTTTATTTGCATTTGTCGTTTTATTAGGTTCGGTTTTTAATGCCGCTGCGCAATCAAAAACTAACAAATCGAAAAACCTAAGGGTAAAGAAAGTCGAGTGCAAATCAAATGATGTATCTTTCCCATGTCCGAAAGATCTGGTTTTGCTCTTTAAAAGATGAAACAAGCGGCTTATTGTTGTTTAAGGACTCAGATTT
Source organism: Acidobacteriota bacterium (assembly GCA_020200095.1). GTDB lineage: Bacteria > Acidobacteriota > Blastocatellia > Pyrinomonadales > Pyrinomonadaceae. Next base: position 18,418 of record JAIVJJ010000260.1, read on the forward strand.
AAAATCACTTGGTTTTTTTGTTATCGCAAAGTCTGCTGTAGCTGATAAAAATCAGGTAATAAATGATGCGAAGAAAGCATTATTACAAAAGTTATTTCCTAAACAATCACAAAACTATATTTGGAAACCTATTAACATAACCTTTTTTGGCAAGGATAAGCCAATGAGTAAATTCGACGTTAGTTTCGGTGCAGAAAAAGGTTATAACCAAACTCAGTTAATTTTCTTTAATTTTCGGCAAGTTAACTTTAAAGAAAGAGACGTTTTTATTGGCTATATTTATGAACATCCTTCGGGCATAAATGCCAAAAAAGGTTTTGAGGGGAATTTCGATGATTCACTTTATAATAGTTGTATAGCACAGGTTGAATTAGTCTATTCGATTACAGGAGAGAAAATTGCTAAAGATATGCATCCTTGTTCGATAATAGGAAATTCCGGTTCAGCGATTGCAGATTAATTAAACAAGTAAAGAATGTTTTTAGAAGTTAATTATGAGCGTTGCAGCAGAAAACATACCGAGCCAATTTGAAGTTCTCGACCAATCTCTCGAATCGCAGATGACGCTTTCGATGGGACCGCAACATCCTTCGACACACGGCGTTTTGCGTCTCGAACTCCAACTTGACGGAGAAATGGTTATCAAAGCCGTTCCCGACATCGGCTATCTGCATACGGGAATGGAGAAACTTTTTGAGTATAAAAAGTACCAGCAAGGCATTGTAATTACTGATCGAATGGATTATTTAAATCCGCTCGGCAATAATCTTGCTTACGTAATGGCAGCGGAAAAACTTCTCGATCTAGAGATTCCCGACAGAGCGCAGGTTATCCGTGTAATGTTTTGTGAATTGCAGCGCATCGCTTCGCATTTAGTCTGGCTCGGCACGCACGCGCTCGACATTGGCGCGATGAGCGTTTTCTTTTATTGTTTTCGCCAGCGCGAGAAGATTTTGAATTTGATTGAAGCCGCTTCGGGCGGGCGAATGACACCTTCTTACTTTCGCATCGGCGGTTTGATGATAGATTTGCCAGCCGGTTTTGAGCGCCGCATCAGACAATTTCTCGATGATTTTCCAGCCGCAATGGAAATGTTTGAAACGCTTGTGACGGGCAATACGCTTTTTCAATCGAGAACGCAAGGCATTGGTATAATCACAGCCGAAGAGGCGATTGATTGGGGATTAACAGGACCTTGTTTGCGCGGAAGCGGCGTAGATTTGGATTTGCGCCGCGATAACCCATATTCGGGCTACGAAACTTACGATTTTGAAGTGCCGGTCGAACCTGATGGCGACGTTTGGGCACGTTTCCGCGTGCGAATGCGTGAGTTTTACGAATCTTTCAAAATTGTCGTTCAAGCAGTTGAACGTTTAAAGCCCGGACCTATTAAGGCTGACGCGCCAAAAATTGTTCTGCCCGACCGCGATGATATGCGAAAACATATGGATTCGCTGATTCACCATTTTTTGATTGTTGCGGAAGGCTTTAACATTCCCGAAGGCGAAGTTTACATGCCGATTGAAGGCTCGAAAGGCGAGCTTGGCGTTTATATGAAATCCGACGGTGGACCGAAACCGAATCGCGTTCACGTGCGCGGACCCAGTTTTATTAATTTGTCAGCTTTGCCCGTGATGAGCGAAGGTGAAATGATTGCTGATGTCGTAGCAATTATCGGCTCGCTTGATATTGTTTTGGGAGAAATAGACAGATAAAAGTGGTAAATGGTAAGTGGTAAACGGTAAGTGAAAAGCTTCCTTAACTCACCACTCATCACTCACCGCTTACTACTAAAAAAATGGCATCAGCAGTTCCGAGTGAATACACAAACCAAGTAGTTGTTAGTGACGAAATTGCGACATTTTCGCCAGAAGTTTTAGCGGAAATTGACGCGCACGTTGCTAAATATCCGCCGGAAAGAAAGCGTTCTGCGTTGATTCCGCTTCTTCTTCTCGTCATTCAGCGCGAGCGCGGCTTTGTTGACAATGCAAGCGTTAATTTTCTGGCGCAAAAACTCGACATTCAAGTTTCGGATGTTTGGGAAACGGCGACGTTTTACTCAATGATAAATATGCGTCCCGTCGGCAAATATCATATACAGGTTTGCAAAACGCTTTCGTGCCGCATTATGGGCGAAGAGAATATTACCGAACATATTTGCAATCGTTTGGGTATTCACGCTGGCGAAACGACGACCGACGGAAAATTTACCGTCTCGCGCGTCGAATGTCTGGGAAGTTGCGGAACTGCCCCGATGCTGCAGATCGGGTTTGACTATCACGAAGATTTGACGACCGAAAAGGTTGATAGGATTTTGGATTCTCTAAAGTAAACTATTTTTCTTTATGGAAATTAAAGCAATTGGTTGCGAGCCGTTACAGCTAAAGCGCGTGCATCTTGAAAACTCGCATACGCTGAAGGTTTATCAGGACAACGGCGGTTATGCGAGTTTGAGAAAGGCGATGAATATGTCGCCGGACGACATTATTAACGAAGTCAAAACGTCCGCGCTTCGTGGGCGCGGGGGCGCGGGTTTTCCGACCGGAATGAAATGGAGTTTCGTGCCAAAAGATTCGCCGAAACAGAAATATATTGTTTGTAATGCTGACGAAAGCGAACCCGGCACCTTTAAAGACCGTTATTTGCTTGAACTCGATCCGCACGCGCTAATTGAAGGAATGTTGATTGCAGCTTTCGCTTTGGGGTCGCAAAATTGTTACATCTATTATCGCGGCGAATATAATTATTTGATTGACATAATGGAAGCGGCAATCGAAGAAGCGCGCGCGGCAAGCCTCGTCGGGAAAAACATTTTAGGCTCTGATTTTTCGTGCGAAGTTTATACGCACACGGGCGCGGGTGCATATATTTGCGGCGAAGAAACTGCGCTTTTGTCGAGTTTGGAAGGCTTTCGCGGACATCCACGAATGAAGCCGCCGTTTCCTGCCGTTGAAGGTTTATACGCTTCGCCGACGGTTGTAAATAACGTCGAAACTTTAACCGCTGTGCCGCAAATTATCGAAATGGGCGGTGAAGCGTGGCGCAATCTCGGAACGGAAAAATCGGGCGGAACAAAATTGTGGTCAGTTTCCGGACATGTAAAAAAACCGGGCGTTTATGAGCTTCCGATGGGTTATGACGATATGGAGAAGTTCATTTTGGAAGACTGCGGCGGAATGCCCTAACCGAATTTTACAAACACGAATCTTGCGGCTGGTGTACGCCGTGTCGCGAAGGAACAGATTGGCTCGTGAAAATTTTCAATCGCATTGCCGAAGGCGGCGGCAGACCTGAAGACGCGCAATTGATTTTAGATTTGGTTGACAATATAGAAGGAAAAAGTTTCTGTGCGCTCGGCGACGCAGCGGCGTGGGCGATTCAAGGCGCGGTCAAACGTTTTCCAGAAGATTTCAAGCCGTATTTATTAGGTAAAAAAACGACTTCGGTTGAACCCGAAGCAAGAAAATTTTAAGAAATAGGAGGCAAAAAAAATGGGAAGAGGCGATAAAAGAACCCGACGCGGAAAGATTTTCGCGGGAAGTTTCGGCAAAACACGACCGAGAAAGAAAACGAAAAACACTGAAAACAAAGAAAGCAATTCTGAAAACAAAGATAACCAGTAATTTAGCAGTATTTTAAAAGATTAAATGGCAGCAGAACTTATCAAAGTTACGATTAACGAACAAGAATATGAGGTCGAGAAAGGCGCGCGTTTGATTGACGTTTGCCGCGAAAAGGACTTCGGAATTCCCGCATTTTGTTATTATCAAGACCTCGCTTTGCAGGCTTCGTGCCGGATGTGTTTAGTTCGCATCGAAAAAATGCCGAAGCTGCAAACTTCCTGCACAATTACCTGCACGGACGGAATGATTGTTACAACGCAAAGCCCGGAAATCGAAAAGGCGCAGCGCGCGATGGGCGAATTTCTGTTGGCAAATCATCCGCTTGATTGTCCGGTTTGTGACCGTGGGGGAGAGTGTGAATTGCAAGAGATGATTTTCGATTGGGGCGACGTTGAAGAAAGATTTATCGAACCGAAAAACGCGCAGCCCGAAAAATTTCTTTCGCCGATTGTCGCCAACGACCCGCAGCGCTGCATTTTGTGCAAACGCTGCACGCGAGTGTGTGACGAATGGATGGGCGAAGACGCTATCGAAGCCGGAAATCGCGGTGTGAACACGGTTATCGGAACTTACGGCGGCTGGCTCGACTGCTCGCAGTGCGGAAACTGCATCGAAGTTTGCCCAACTGGAACTTTGCTTGACGCAACATTTCGACACGAAACGCGCCCTTGGGAATTAGACCAAACGGTTACGACCGACCCGTATTCTTCGGACGGTATGCAAATCAGCATTGGCTCGCGCGGCGGACTTGTTCACCGAATTGTCGCGAGAGACAGATACGTCAACGGCTTGAACGGCGAATTTCTCGACATAAAGG
>JAIVJJ010000135.1 GCA_020200095.1 Acidobacteriota bacterium
AGACAAAAAACTTGATCGTCAAGTCGCCATCAAAATTCTCAACGAAGAATTCGGCCAGCACGAATCGAATCTGCGAAGATTTATCCGAGAAGCAAAAGCCGCTTCCGCTTTGAATCATCCGAACATTCTTGTCATTCACGAAATCTGCGAAACCGATGACGCGCATTACATCGTTAGCGAGTTTGTTCAAGGCGAAACCTTGCGCGAGATTTTCAAGGAAAAATCTTTGCAGTTAGCGGAAGTGCTGGACGTTTCGATTCAAATCGCAGGCGCGCTCTGCACGGCTCACGAAGCGCGTCTGGTTCACCGCGACATCAAACCCGAAAACGTCATGATTCGTCCCGACGGTTATGTGAAGATTCTGGATTTCGGTTTGGCAAAACTCGTCGAGCAGAAAAACAAATCCATTCTCGGCTTCGAAGACGAAACCATCAAACAGAATCAGACGGCAAAAGGCTTAATTTTGGGTACGGTCAACTATATGTCGCCCGAACAAGCGAAGGGCGAGCGGGTTGACGAGCGGACGGATATTTTCAGTCTCGGCGTGGTGATTTACGAAATGCTGACGGGCAGAACGCCGTTCGCGGGCGATTCCATTTCGGAAACTTTCGCCAACTTGATAAACGCCGAACCGCAACCGCTTTCGCGTTTTGCTTCAAACGTGCCTGACGAATTGCAGCGCATCATCGCCAAAACGCTGCGGAAAAACAAAGACGAGCGTTATCAAACGATGAAAGACCTTCTCGCGGATTTGAGAGATTTGCGGGAAAATCTGACGCTCGATGAGAAATCGGAGAAATCACCTTCGCCCGAAAATGGAAACGCAACCGCGATCTTGCAAGCGACGACGGGCGGCGCAAACCTTCAAACCGCCGAAACGCAAAACACTCTTTCGCAGACAATCAAACGGCATAAACCGCTCGCCGGGTTTGCGCTTGTGGCATTACTCATCGGCTCAATCGGTCTTGGCTATTATTTTTTCTCGGCGAGAAAAACGCCTTCGAGCGCGGACGGCAAAAAATCAATCGCCGTCTTACCGCTCAAACCCATCAACACGGCGAACCGCGATGAGCTTTACGAAATCGGGATTGCAGATTCCTTGATTCACCGGCTCAGTTCGATGAAAGGCATCGTCGTCCGACCTTTGAGTGCGACGCGCAAATATGCGGACATCGCGCAAGACCCGCTTGTCGCCGGACGAGAACAGCAGGTTGATTACGTTCTTGGCTCGAATTATCAAATCGCGGGCGGGAAAATCCGCGTCACCGCGCAGCTCCTTAATGTGGCGGGCGGGCAGATTGAAGAAAGCTATACGATTGAGAAGGATGTGACGAATGTCTTTGCGATGCAGGACGCAATTGCGGGTGAAATCGGAAAGTTTTTGCAGTCGCATTTCGTTGTTACATCAGGAACTCCTGCAGCAACGCGCGGGACGGACAATGAAGAAGCTTACCGGCTTTATCTGCAGGGAATGTATTTAGCGGACATACATACTCTTTCGACCTCACAGAAAGCGGTTAAAGTTTTAGAGCGAGCCGTCGAGCTTGATCCCGATTACGCGCAGGCTTGGGCTGGAAAAGCTTACGCGCACCGGGCTGTCGCCAATTTCATTGGTCGTAGCGTTAGCACTCACGAAGATACTCAGAAATCAATGGAAGCGATTAAAAGGGCGTTATCGCTGGACGAGAATTTGGCTGAGGCTTACAGCACTTTGTGCGAAAACAAAATGTATTACGAATATGATTTCGTGGAGGCTGAAAGTGCGTGCAAGCGCGGCATCGAATTAAACCCTAATTCGCCTCTAGCACATCAAGTTTACTCGCGTTTCTTGGTGAGTCGCGGGCGTTTTGACGAAGCGATTACCGAAATTAAAACGACAATTGACCTTGAGCCGGCATCGCTTTTCTACAATAGCCTATATGGAATTAATCTTTATTATGCTCGACGCTACCCGGAAGCCATCGCCCAGTTCAAACGAGTGTTAGCCATGGATGAGAATTTCGGTAACGCTCGCTATTGGCTTTATGTCACATTGGCGGTTCAAGGCAATGAATTGGAAGCCTTTGAATTATTTATGAAGTGGCTAGCCAAAGAATATAAAGCAGATGAGGCAACCATTCAGGCTTATCGGGCAGCCTATCAAACATCCGGCTGGCGGGGCGTTATGCAGGAGCAAGCTAAGCGATATGAACAGAGCAATGGGCGTTATTTCGAAGGCGTGGTATTCAACGCCCAAGCGGGGAATAAGGATAAAGCGTTTGAATATCTGGAAAAATCCTACCAGCGACGCGAGATGTGGATGGCTTATCTTCAGGTTGACCCGCGCCTTGATTCCCTGCGCGGCGACCCGCGCTTTGATGAATTGGTCAGGCGCGTCGGGTTGAAATGAGATTGATGAAGAGGGCTGAAGCGCAAGGATTGGAGCGCTGGGCGTCCCCGCTTGCAATGAGCGCGGAGGGCGAAAACGACCGTTGAAAATATAGTTGCCGAAAGATAAACGTATTACGTCGCTAGCGCGACGTTTGCAAGCGGGGACGCTTGCGCTCTAGTCTTAAAGAAAGATGCCTGATGAAAAATGACAAAAGGTGGCAAAAAATTGTGAATTCTACTTTACGCCGCCAGTCCGAAGAACGCCAACGATTCGTCAATCAAGCCTGCGGTGATGGTCAAACTCTGCTCGCGGAAGTCGAATCACTTTTGGCCGCGCTCGACAGTGCCGAAAGTCTTATGGAAACGCCCGCCGTTGCCAAAGTTGCCGATGCGATTGAGGCTGAAACGAAGACGCTTGAAAAGGGCAAATGTTTCGGTCATTACGAAATTATCCGACAAAAAGGCTTTTACGGACAGTCGCGGTCGACAGGTTAAGAGTTTGGTCTGACTGGTTGCCTGTTGCTCGCGAGTCGAAACTGTTTTATGACGCCCGAACGCTGGGAAGAAATCAAACGGCTATTTCATGCGTCCCTGGAGCATGAACCCGCTCAGCGCCCCGCCTTCCTCGCCCGGGCGTGCGCTGACGATGGGCCTCTCCGCCATGAGGTTGAGTCGCTGCTTGCGTCGCACGAGCAGGCGGAGAGCTTCATCGAGACGCCCGCCTCGGACGTCGCGGCGGAGTTGCTAGCCAG
>JAIVJJ010000136.1 GCA_020200095.1 Acidobacteriota bacterium
AAACGAAACAACGCCGAAACTTCTAATTGGCTTTTTTTACCCTCGCCTTTATCCCAAATGGAAAGAAGCTAAGGACTGTTACGAGAAAAACAAGAAATTTAGTAATTGGCGAAAAATAGTTGCAACTGCCTTCGAGGAAGATAAGTTACCGTCTGATTTAATTGAGCGTTTTGATGAAACCAGCCCGGATTTTGATCCCTATGCCGCGATGCCTTCAACTATCGCGCTTGAACACGCGGCGCGAATGTGTGATGTTGACGTTGAATCAGTAGGACTGCGAACGCTGCAAAATTATTTGAAGGAAAGCCGCGAGTGGATTGAACGAGTTGGAGAAAAAAAAGCCGAAGAAGAAGTCGGAAAACGCATTGCTCACGCTATAGAAGACATTACAATGATGTTTCGCGTTGCATATCAGATGGGAACAAGACCGCCGATTGATAGGCTGTCGTTTTTTCAGCGACAAATTTTAGTTGATGGCTTTGAAGAAGATTTAATGAACGCCATTAAGAAATTTGAAGATCAACGCACCAGCAGTGAAAACGAGGGCGAAACGTATTTACACTAATTCTGTCGGCTTTTAGCGAAAACCTTAAGTGCAAGTATTCTCAGTACGAATAGCTGTTTTTACTGAAAGAAAAGAAAGAGCGTAGCTTCGTTTCTTTCTAAAGCTTACTCGGTTTTAATAACCGTGAATCGTAGATAAATGCGATTCACGGTTATTTGTATTTGAGAGGAAAAGCAAAATGATAGAAACACTCGAAAAACTGTTTACTCCAAAAGAGCTTGACGAGAAGAAAATCATCTCGACGGTCAAACAATGGCAAGAGCGCAAAAGCGGGCGGCTCAAATGCTACCGCATCGGTAAAAAGATTCTTTACAGCGAACAGCATTTGCGCCACTACTTCGAGCAATCGGAAAAAAAAGCGACATAAGAAAAAGCGTGCAGGTAACACGGCTCAGGTTCTACTTTCTCTCGGACGGCGCGAATGTTTTGACAGTCACACTGTATTACATCGTAACTATCCTCGAAGCAAAAGTTTTGCACAGATGAATTTAACCGAAGCTGACCTGACAAAGTTTGCCGCGTCGTTCATCAAAGCCGAATTGCTCGGACGCGCCGAAGTGCGCCGCGTCAGTTCCGATGAGGGAAAAACGATTTGCGGCTGGCGAAATAAGGACAAAGATTATTCCGGGATCATCTTTACTTACCGTTTGCCCGAATCTGAACAAGTGAGAGTTTTACGCCTGCGGCTCGACAAACCCGACGTAAAACTCGACGCTGACGGCAAACCTAAACTTGACCGCGAAGGCAAGCCGAAACTCGAACACAAATATCTTTCGCCGAAATTAAGCGACAATCTGTTTTACTTCACGCCAGCTACCAAAGCGGTTTGGCTCGACGACGTGAGTTTGGATGTTGTCATTACCGAAGGCGAAAAGAAAACAATTGCGCTCGAAAGGTTGGCACTCTACGAACGTGAACCGAACAGACCGCGCTTTTTGCCTGTCGGTTTAAGTGGCGTTTGGAACTTCCAACAAAAGCCGCGTTCATCAGACGGCGCGAAAGACGACAAGGCGCAATCAAAACCGATTGCCGACTTGAAACTTATCAAATGGCGCGGGCGGCGCGTCTTTATACTTTACGACGCGAACGCGGCGACAAATGAAGATGTTTTTGCAGCCCGCGCGCGACTTACCAAACTGCTCATGCAGCGCGGCGCAAGCGAAGTTTTGTTCGTCACGTTGCCGCGCATTTCGGGCGTGAACGGCGTGGATGATTATTTAGGGCAGATCGAGGCCAAACACGGTACGGCGGCGGCAATCGAAGCCGGTGTGACGCTGCTCGAATCGGCTCTGCCGTCGCGTTTGTTTCCGGCACGGCTTGACGGCGCGAGCGACGCAGACGGCAACAAAGCAACTGTGACAAAGCGTGTCTCTTTTGCCGAACTCGCCGACGGTCGGCTTATCGAACAAACAACCAAAGGCTTTGCCGTTTATGACGAGGCAACAGGCGAGATTGATTTCGCCTTACAAGTTGAAGCGGACGGCGTGCTTTACGAGCCGTTGCAAATTTCTTTCGACAAACGAGGCGCGGCGATTGTCGGTTTGCCGTCCGATGTTCATGAGTACAACACAGAGGTGGAGCTTGATGCAGAAATCGAAAACTATTTGCACCGGCATATTGATTTGCCCGAAGTCGAACGAAAGCTGATTGTGCAATACGTCAAACTGTCTTACCTGACAGACAAGCTCGAAGAAATTTCATATCTGCGGGCGTTCGGCGGACGCGGTAACGGCAAAAGCCGTTTTATTCAAGCCGTTGGGTTGCTTTGTTATCGTCCGTTGTTTTGCATCTCGATCACGGCAGCGGCGTTGTTTCGCATCATGGATGAATACAAGCCGACGCTCGTTATTGACGAAGCCAACCTCAACACCGATTCAGACGACACGCAAGCCGTCATGCAGATTTTGAACACCGGCTATCAACGGCTCGGCACGATCCCGCGCGTTGAGGGAAACAATGGCTCGCGGCGCATAGAACACTTCGACGCATTCGGCGCGAAGATTCTGGCATCGCTCAAGACGTTTGACAGCGCGGCGTTCGAGAGTCGTTGCATCCGAGTCCAGATGCAAAAGACGACGCGCAATGACATCAAATTTCGCCTTTCAAAAGCATTAAAGACCGAAGCCGAAACGCTACGAAGCAAACTCGTTTTGTGGAAGCTGAGAAACTACAACCGCGACTTTGAGGCTGCGCTTGACGAAGCCGAAACCGCGCTCAAAAAAGCGAACATCGAACCGCGTTACGTTCAAATCGGCATCCCACTTTACACGATGCTGACCGATGCGAAGCTAAAACGAGACTTCGCCGCGATGCTCAAGAGCCGTGACGACGCGGACGCGGCGACACGACAACAAACTTTCGACGGCGAGCTTGTCGCAATCATTCACGCGCTCGTTTGCGAGCAGGACGGCGAAACATGGCGACTGAAGAGCGCGTTCGCGGACGATGAACCGTGTGAGATGCTTTCGATCAAAGCAATTACGGCAGCACTCAATAAAGACTTGCCGGAGAAGGAACATCACAAATCGAATTATGTTTCGCGCGAAGTAGG
>JAIVJJ010000137.1:0-3091 GCA_020200095.1 Acidobacteriota bacterium
TTATTTTGTAGCTTTGTCTCATCAATCAGAAAAGTGGTAAATGCTAAATTATAAGTTGTAAATAGAAAAAGTTATTTTATTTACAACTTATAATTTAGCATTTACAAGTAATAAATTTTTACCAAGTCAACCAATTTCAATAATTCGCGCATCAAAGCAGAAGTTTTTCAATTCCGAATAAATTAAAAATTTTATCAGTTGCTTGCAAGACACATCTTTTATCTTTAAAATGCAATGTTTTGTGCTTTCGGCTAAATTTATTTTTTGTAATAACTTTTAGTTCTTAACTTAATACGTTTATTTACGCTTTTTGGAGGAGTTTGTGAAATTTCACATTTTCATTTTATTTGCATTTATTTTCCTTTTTGTTAATTTTATTTCAGTTTCGGCTCAGGCTGATTCGGTCATCGGACAAATCACTTCCTCACCGGCAGAATCTTTTGCAGGTGGCATAAGCGGCGACGGTCGGCTGGTTGTATTTGAATCAACCGCAAATTTCGCTACGGAAAATCCGCGCAATGCGGACGGCAATCGTGAGATTTTTATTTTTGATTATGCCCAGCGACGCATTTTTCAGATTACGGATACGAAAAGCTTGTTAATAAATCCGAGCAATGCGGCAACATTTGCAAATACCAGAGTCGTAATTTCAAATCTTCGCCCAGTAATGAGCAATGACGGTCGCTGGATTGCATTCGGTTCAAATGCCAATTCTCTTTTACAGCCTTTACCAAATGTTACTCCGGGTAATTTCGACGCTAACACGCTGACCGACACGCAAGGCAACAATGCGTTGACACAAGATGGTAATACGGAAATTTGGATGTATCAAATTCCGACTGTCGTACCTACTGATTTGTCTTCGGGCAGTGAAATTCCCATAACTGATTTAAGCGCTGGAACTTTCTTGAGAGCGACAAACACTCCGCCCAGCTTTACTCCAACTGTTGGCTCAACCACAGTCGGACCAACTATTGCCGATGATAACCGTGAAGCAAGTATAAACGATAACGGGAATTATGTTGCCTTTACATCAACACGCGATTTGGTAGCGGGCGGAAACGCTTCTCCAGATGCTAATGATGAAATTTTTACTTTTGTTCGCAATTCTAGCGCCGTCGCACAAGTTACGCGAACGACGCGCGGTACGGCTTCTTCACCGACCTATAATCAAAGTTCGACAATTTCCGGTAACGGTTTAAGAGTAGTTTTTTTAAGCAATGCGGATAATCCGGTTATCGGAATGACGAGCGGAAGCAATGCGGACAAAAACGTAGAAATTTTTTATACGGATTTGAATGCCGCAGGAAGTCCCGTTGCGACTTCAGCTACTAATAATATTATTGGTAAACAAATTACCGTTACAACACGCGCTAATCCCGGCGACGTTGTAAATATTTTGGATTTAGGCAGAAGGATGAGCCGCGACGGACGCTTCATCGCTTTTGATTCTTATGCAGATAATCCCAACGGCGGGACAAATCAAACTTCTTTTGCGCTATACCTTTATGACGTTAATTTGAATACTTTTCGTCAGATTGGTCCACGAAGCGACGCCGATGCGACGGCTTCGGGAGGCGACGTAGCTCATTATCCGGGCTTTACCGATTATGACGCCAACGGAACACCGCAAACTTTAGTTTTTGAGACTCGATTGAATATTACTGCTAATGGAACTGTTGCTGCCACAAATGACGCTGGTTTAAATCCGAATACGGCACGTCCTGCACAAATTTATTCGTATCAATTGACGGCTTCGCCTGCTTCAGCCATTTTCACAAGATTAACCCTTTTTCCGACTCCAAACTTTTTCCTGGCTTCGGCGCAACCTATTCCGAGTAATTCGTTAAGACGAATGACATTTACTCTGGGTTTAACGGAAATTGGCACGGGAAATTCAGATTTTGCCAATGAAGTATATTATTTTCTTTTACCTAACGTAACTACCCAATCTCAGGCGGCTGTGAGTTTTGCAACGGGCGCAAGCCGTCTTCTCGTTTCTCCTTCCCCGGTTCCGACGCCGACTGCTTCGCCTAGTCCGACACCGCAAACTCCGCCTGCCGTACAAGGCGTTTCACCCGGAATGCTGGCAATTGCGAGTTTTACTGCTGGTACCAATCCGCCGGTTGTGGCGCAAACGGCTGTTGGTTCGCTGCAGAGAAGTTTTACTTTGCCGATTGAATTAAGCGGCGTTACGGTAACTATCAACGGTGCTGCTGCCGGTTTGAAATCGGTCAGCCAGCAAGAAGTTGTTTTTGTTGTTCCGCCCGGGCTTTCCGCCGGTAGTTCCAATGCAACTTCTTACCCGGTTGTTATCAACAACAACGGGACGGTTTTTAGAACAACAATAACAATTGTTCCCGCTCGTCCTGATGTTTTTACCTTTTCGCCTGTTCCGGCGCCGCTCGGACGCGCTCGACTTTTTAACCTTACAAACCGCGTTCAAACAACTGAACCGTTTACCGTGACAACTTTAAGGTATCGCGGCGGAAGACGAGTTCCGACTGTCTTACGACTTTATTTAACGGGTGTGGCAAATCTGGCTAGCACCACGATTACGATTCGAATTGGAAACCGCACCATTTCTGGCGCTTCGATTTTAACTAATGCCGTGTTGCGTGAACCCGGGGTTTATACAATTGATTTTACGCTCCCGCCCGAATTAAACGGCGCGGGCGACGTTCCGGTAATTGTTTCCGTAACCATAAATGGCGTAACATACCAGAGCCGCCTTGATGACACCGCGCCGCGAACTCGAATTTTGTAAAGCTGTAAATTACGAATTTAAGCAATGACTTGATAGATTAATTCAAAATTATTCGGTCATTGCTTTTTTCTGTTTCTTGCTTAACCTCGTGCGTTATACTATTCTTAAACTAAAGTTTTTCGTTAAATTATATTTATTTAGTTATTTAAACCATTTAGAAAATCTACTTTTCATTTCTTTTTAGGAGTTTATTAAAAAATTTATGACAACCAAAGATGTTAGTACAACTCGAATTGCGTCCAAAGTGTGGCATAACGGGAAGTTTATTGATTGGAAAGACGCCCGCGTTCACGTAATGACGCACGCAATTCATTACGGCTCGAG
>JAIVJJ010000137.1:3280-7023 GCA_020200095.1 Acidobacteriota bacterium
ATTCATTACGGCTCGAGCGTTTTTGAAGGCATTCGCGCTTACGAAACAGAGCACGGCACAGCGGTTTTCCGGCTTACCGAGCATATGCAGCGTCTCTTAAATTCGGCAAAAGTTTATCGAATGGACGCGAAATTCAAACGAGATGAATTTTGTCAGGCAGCAGTTGAGTTGGTTCGAGATAGCGGTTTGGAGGCGTGTTATATTCGCCCGATTATCTTTCGCGGATTAAATGAAGATAAACCGGCTTTCGGCGTCAATCCTTTTCCAAATCCGGTTGAATCTTATATTGCCGTGTGGGATTGGGGAAAATATCTTGGAGAAGAAGCGTTGGAGAGCGGCGTTGACGTTTGCGTTTCAAGTTGGACGCGAATTACATCTAATTCGCTTCCGGCGGTTGCAAAGGCGGGTGCAAATTATATGAATTCGCAGCTTATTAAAATGGAGGCACTCTTGGGCGGATTTAGTGAAGGAATCGCTCTCGACGACAGAGGTTATGTTTCGGAAGGTTCGGGCGAAAATTTGTTTTTGGTTAATAACGGAAAATTAATCACGCCGCCGCTCGGCGCTTCTATTCTTCCCGGAATTACGCGCGATTCGGTTATTCACATTGCCCGCGAACTCGGTATCGAAGTTCAGGAAACCACCATTCAGCGCGCCGCGCTTTATCTCACCGATGAACTCTTTTTCACGGGAACCGCCGCCGAAATCACACCGATTCGCTCGGTTGACCGTATAACGGTCGGCGAAGGCAAACGCGGCGAAATCACGAAAAAATTGCAGGATGAATTTTTCAAAATCATCCGTGCGGAACGCCCCGCGCCTGACAATGCGCCGTGGCTTACTTTTGTCAACGAGGCGAAAGAAAAAAAAACAGCAACCGGTATAAGCGGTAATTAGTAATCATTCAAAAGCGCGAAAAAAATTAGCCCCGAATAAAACAATTACACGAATTAATTTTTAATATTAATTCGCGTAATTGTTTTATTCGGGGCTAATTTAATTTTAATTTAACAAACCAAAATGAGTTACCGAAACGTCCTACAAAAATTGCCAGGAAAAAATTTCATTCTCGAAATAACGGTTTTCGTTTGCGGTGCATTGGTAATGATTTACGAAATTATCGGCTCGCGCCTACTTTCGCCATACATCGGCGCATCAACTTATGTTTGGACAAGTTTAATCGGTGTTATTTTGGGAGCTTTGAGTCTTGGCTATTGGTTGGGCGGAAAATGGGCAGACCGTCAACCGGACATTAAAATTTTGGCTTTTGTCATTTTTCTGGCTGGCGGCTTAGTTTCGCTAACGATTCTGCTCAAAGATTTAGTTTTATCGTTAATCGCGGAAAGCTCCGCCGGACTTGAAATCAAATCTCTTCTCGCCGCACTTTTGCTTTTCGCTCCCGCTAGTGTTTTATTAGGTTTCGTTACGCAGATTAATCAATATAATGATTTTGATTGTATTTGCATTAGGAATCGGATTGAGCGAACTTAGAATTTATTACCTGCACAAAACAAGTGATTTATACGATATTGACACCGAATACAGCCGCGTTCAGGTTTTTCAAACAGTTGATCCGAAAAGTGGCAAAAAAATTCGTGCAATAGCAACCGACCCGTATTTTATTCAAACCGGAATGTTTTTGGACAGTGATGAATTAGTTTTCGATTATGCAAATTATTATCATCTGTTACAACATTTTAAGCCTGATTTTACAGAGACCTTGATGATTGGCGGCGCTGGTTATTCATTTCCGAAAGATTATTTACAAAAATACCCGAATGCCAAAATGGATGTTGTAGAAATTGACCGGCAAATGACGGAAATTGCCCGCAGATTTTTTCGTCTCGAAACGAATCCGCGCTTAAATATAATTCATCAGGACGGCAGAATTTTCTTAAACCAGACGGATGCCGGAAAATACGATGCGGTTCTAATGGACGCTTTCGGCTCACTTTTTAGTGTCCCGTTTCCACTGACTACCATTGAAGCCGTCGAACAAATAAACCGTGTTTTAAAGGATGACGGCGTAGTGATTTTTAATCTTGGTGCAGCAATCGAAGGTGATGCCAGTCGTTTTCTGCAAGCCGAATTTAAAACTTACCAGCAAGTTTTCTCGCGTGTTTATTTGTTCAAAGTCAATTCCGAATATTCGAACGAACAACTGCAAAATTTAATAATTGTCGCTTGCAAAAAGGAAAATTCCGTGCCGTTGAAAAGTCAAGATCCAGAAATTTCTTATCTTTTACAAAACTTTTACGAAAAGATTCCTGAGATGCAAATTGATATTTTGACCGATGACCTCGCGCCCGTTGAATATTACAATTCATCGGGACAAAGTTCCTATAAAGCAAAAAATTAACGAAAAGGCTGTCCGAATTGTTCCGTCCCGAAGGCGCCGATACCGTTCAGACGAAAGCTAAAAACAAAACGGTTTTCGCGCCGGGCGCCCACGTTAAAATTATAGTATTGCAAGGTTACCGAGCAGCAATCGAAAGCGTAGCCGAGTGTTGCCAGCGAGCTGATAAGCGGTGTGGTTTTCAACGCGCGGCGATTTTCAAAATCAAAAAATAAAGATGTTCCGCCGTAAAGCCCACGGTCACGATTGCCGATAAAAACCGAAGGACTCCACTGCGAACCGCGTAAAGTTCCCGCTTCCTTGCCGAATTGATTGTTGAATTTCTGCAAAGAAGGAATCAGTGAAACGGCGCGAGTGTAATAAAATGTCTGAAAAACCTTCAAAAGTTTAGTGTCATATCCGACCGTCGCCGAAATGTCGCGTAAACCGTCGCCTTGAAAACCCAAATCCGTTCTGGTATTAACAAAAACGGTTCTTCGCGGGCGGTAAGTCGCGTCAATATTCATCGGTGAAAATCGGCGCGGAATGCCGCCGAATGTGTAAAAAGAAAGATTTGTAATCGGCGCGATTTGATTACGTCTGCCGGGAATGAGCGCGCCGCCGAAATACGGGTCGAAAAAATACTTGCCGCGGACGGTTAAGGTAAATATTTCATACGGCTGGATTGATAAAGGATTTTTCTGCGCGGCGGATTTTTCCCGTAATAGTTTTTGCGCTTCGTCCGTTACGGCTTCGGTGTAATTGCGTGTGTAAAAACGGTTGGTAACGCCGTATTCAATTTCGTTTGTATCGGTTTGCGTGTCGGCGTAGTCGAAGCGAATGATTTTGTTGAAATTGTTCACGCCTTTGACCAGACGATACGTTAAAAACGGCTCGATAACGTGGCGAAAGCGAAATGCACCGTTATTACGAAAGTAATTTTTCGCCAGCGCGACGGGTCGCAAATCAAGTTCCAGCTCGCCGTATTTGCGCGTAATATTTTGACTCGTTACTTGTCGCATATCGTTAAAAGAGCTTGAGTAATGAGTAACACGCGTTGCGGCAGTGGCAGTTAAAGAAAAATATTTAAAATTAAACGGAACGGAAATCTGCGGATGAACATCGAAACGAAATCCAAGCGCAGGCGTCAATACCGGGTCGTTTCCCGCCGCTTGCCTGTAAAGCGAAAGGCTGTCAACTCTTTCCTTTCGGCTAATTCCTTCCGCGCTTGTTTTAAAGGAAAAATAAGCGTCTTTCCATAAGCGTAGAGACGACGGGCGTTTTTCAAAATTAACGCTCGGCAGATTGCGCGTGTTGATGCGCACATTCGGAATTGAAATCACTTGCGAACGTGCTAAAAGATTTAAAGTATAATTATTCCAGCTTTTGTTGACATAAACCTGAGAAA
>JAIVJJ010000261.1 GCA_020200095.1 Acidobacteriota bacterium
CTTCTATTCCGTCGCCCGTATTGTCAATTTTAATTTCATGCAAAACGGTCGGGTCAAACGGATAAAAATGTGGTCCGCCCGATGGTACTTGAAACGGAATGAAGTTGGCAATTATGGTAACGAAACCTTGACGCCCTGCTTCAGTACTGCGGAAAGCATATACGTCGGTATTATCGGCGTAAGGGTCGAGGGCAATAAGCGGCGCTTCCCTGTGGCTCGATGCAAAAGTCGGTAATCCCGAGAGACTTAAAAATAACGCTAAAACAAAGAAAATGCGAGTCATTTTCAAACTTTTTTCAATTAGAAATTTTTTCATTTTTACTCCTTCCCTTAAATTAATAATTGTCGCGCCATTGCTTATACACCGGCGCGACAATTGTAATCAAATGTTAATGTGTATCAAAATTAGCAATCGGAAAACCACCGTTTTGCCCAAATTGACTTGTTGTTGTGCCACGATCTGAAGAACGTAATATGGTCACGTCCATTCCCGCAACGAGAAAAAACAATCTCGATAGAAAAGGCATACTGGTAAAACTTTGCCTTTGAAAGATTCGATTCATTTATTTCTCCTTACTAGAAATCGACAAAAACTCGAAGCATTGACATTCTATAAGTGAGTGTCAAAACTCCGAAAATATAGTCATGTAATAAACTATTCGACAAGTATAACAAAGTAGATGCAGGCTTAACAATTTTTTTATTTTGTTGAAATTTGAAAGTGCAAATTTGCCTACATCTACTGTTGTTAATGTTATTCCGTTACAACTTTTAATGTACATCAAAACTAGCAATCGGTTGATCGCCGTTTTGTCCGAATTGACTTGTTATTGTAGTCAAATTTGAAGAACGTAGGACGAAAAACGTTCCGTTTTGCGGTCGGAAAACCGCAATATCCGTTCTACCGTCGCCGTCATAATCGTTTTGGGCAGGGATATCAGGTTTTTGACCAAATTCAACGGCAAAAACACTGTTATCCGAGCTGCGCAAAATAAACCATGTGAAAGGCGTACCCTGTCGAAGAACGGCGAAATCAGTTCTACCGTCGCCGTCATAATCTCCCGGAACAACCAAATCGCTTCCTAAGCCAAACTGAACAGCACGTATGCCGCCAGTACTGCTGAGCCGTACGAAGAACGTAGCCGGACCGCTATTGTTTGGTCCACTACCACGAAATACCGCAAGGTCAAACTTACCGTCACCGTCGTAATCGCCAGGGGCTTCTATATCAGTATCGCGACCGAACTGTATACCAGTTTGTGTATTATTTGAGCTGTTTACAATAAACCAAGTTAATACACCGTTAGCTCGGCGAATAACAGCAAAATCGGTTCTACCGTCGCCGTCATAATCACGGGCGACAGGCAGATCTCCAAATTGACCAAATTGTCTTGCCGTGAAACTTCCGTTTGAACTGAAGCGAACAAAGAAAGTTCCGGTTGACGGGCGGAAAACGGCTATATCAGCGATACAGTCCCCGTCATAATCACCCGGTGCCTGTATATCGGTAGATGTTTGGACTAGCCGGATTTCTCGATATAAAAACAAAACCATTACTTGGTCTGAAAACAGCAAAATCCGCTTGACGGTCGCCGTTAAAATCAAGAAGGTTCAACGCACGGTTGATAGGGGCTCCGGTTGGACACGGAAAGCGAACGGGTGTGGGCGTCGGAGTTGGTGTCACTGTCGGTGTCGGCGTCACTGTCGGTGTCACCGGCGGCGTCGTCACATTGATAAAAGCAGACAATCCGCGCAAAGGTGCTCCATTGCCAATTACACCGACCAATGTTGCCTGACCGTTTACCAAATCAATTATAAAAAGTCTAGCTATTCCGTCCTGGAGGGTTAACGCGGCGTAACCGACATCAAGTTGTCCGACAGCTGAAACAATATCAAACCCATTCACATTTAGCGCGTCAACACCAAGTGGTCCCCGTTGAACCAACGTTCCGGCGTTCGGCGGATTCACCGAGAAAAGGAAATCAATGAATGTGTCAATAACATAAAGTTCGGTGCTCATTGCGCCGGCGAAATTATTTCTATAAGCAGCGCCGGTCACATTGTTTGGTCCCGGATTCAAATTTGCGTCCGTGCCTGCCAATGCTCCGGTATTAGGATTGATGCGCAGGTTTTGACCCGTGTTGCTGACGACGCGAATCAGATCAGGAACCGGATTAAAATCAAAACCGAAATCAGTTCCGTTTAAGGTAAAAGCACCTGCTGTACCGACTTGGGTCGCTACCCCGGTAAATCTGTTAATAGTGTAAAGACGGCTGGAGCTTCCCAGCCCATAAAGTTGTCCGTTAGAGGGACGAAAATCAATTCCCACGATATTTTCGCCCGCTTGTAATCCTGTAATCCCAACCGAACCTTGTAATGTACCAGGATTGGCTGAATTAAATAACACAAGTTGATTGCTGGTGGTAACCCCGTAAAGAGTTACGCCACCCGCTTGGGAATTCACGATTACCAAACTCCCAAAAAGAAACAAGCCCAGTAGAAAAGGCATAATCACAAAAGTATACCTTTGAAAAATTTGATTCATTTTACTCTCCTTCCTAGAAATATATAAAATCAGAGCATTGACATTATTGCCTGGTTGAAATGTCAAAAACAATTGATACTCCGAAAAGCACTCTTATAGTATAAGATATTCGCTAATAAGACAAAAATAGATGCACCTAAAACAAATTTTTTTGTTAAATTTTGTTTAAATTTCAAATAGTGCGAATTTTTCCTGTATTTGCTATTGTTGATTTTTAATCTTTAGCTTGTAATTTTTATTAAAATCAAACATTTTTATGAATTCGGATTCGATCAGAAATTTTTCAATCATTGCGCATATTGACCACGGCAAATCAACGCTCGCCGACCGTATTCTGCAATTAACCGGCGCGGTTGCCGATCGCGATATGGAAGCGCAGGTTTTAGACGATATGGACTTAGAGCGCGAACGCGGCATCACGATTAAAGCGCACGCCGTTCGCCTCGATTACAAAGCAAAAGACGGACAAAATTACGTTTTGAATTTAATTGACACGCCCGGTCACGTTGATTTTTCTTATGAAGTTTCACGTTCTTTGTCGGCGTGCGAAGGCGCGCTGCTCATTGTTGACGCTTCTCAAGGTGTTGAAGCGCAGACGCTGGCAAACACATATCTCGCGCTTGAAAATGATTTGGAGTTGATTCCGGTTCTGAACAAAATTGACTTACCGAGCGCCGAACCCGAACGGATAAAAGAACAAATTGAAAACATTATTGGTCTTGACGCTTCGGACGCCGTTTTGACTTCGGCAAAAACCGGTATCGGAATTGAAGAAGTTTTAGAAGCGATTATCAAACGAGTTCCCGCTCCGCGCGGAGATAAAAACGCGCCTTTAAAGGCTTTGATTTTCGATTCGTGGTATGACTCGTATCGTGGTGTAATTGTTTTGTTTCGCGTTATCGAAGGCACGTTAAAGAAGGGAACAAAAATTCGATTTTTTAACACCGGACGCGAATATCTGGTTGAAACTCTCGGCGTCAATCGCCCGCGTCCGACGCCTATTGATTCCTTATCGGTCGGCGAAGTCGGATTTTTAACCGCCTCGATAAAAACTGTCGCCGACGTGCAAATTGGCGATACGATAACGGAAGCCGCGCGTCCTGTTGATACACCGTTCCCCGGTTTTCAGGAAGTCAAACCGATGGTTTTCGCCGGGCTGTATCCGATCGACAACGCTCAATACGAAGAACTGCGCGACGCGATGGATAAATTGCGCCTCAACGACGCTTCATTTTTTTATGAGCCTGAATCTTCAACCGCGCTCGGTTTCGGCTTTCGCTGCGGATTTTTGGGACTTCTGCATATGGAAATTGTGCAGGAACGACTCGAACGCGAATTCAATCTCGATTTGATAACGACCGCGCCCGGCGTGCGCTACCGCGTAACAACCACCGACGGCGTAACGACGGAAGTTGACAGCCCGTCGAAAATGCCGGACACCGGACGAATAGCAAAAATCGAAGAACCGTTTATCGAAGCGACAATTCTAACGGGCGACGCTTTTCTCGGCGGAATTCTGCCGCTTCTTGAAGAAAAACGCGGCGTTCAGAAAAAGTTTGAATACATTACGGATAACCGCGTAATGCTCGTTTATGAATTGCCGCTCAATGAAATTGTTCTGGATTTTTATGACCGTCTGAAATCAGTTTCCAAAGGCTACGCTTCGCTCGATTATCATCTTTCCGGTTACCAGGAGAGCGATTTGGTCAAACTCGACATTCTCGTTTCGGGCGAGCAGGTTGACGCGCTCGCGCTGATTTTGCACCGCGCAACCGCCGCCGCCAAAGGCAGATTAGTAACAGCTAAAATGAAGGAACTTATTCCGCGCCAAATGTTTGAAGTCCCGATTCAAGCCGCCATCGGCAACAAAGTCATCGCCCGCGAATCGGTCAAAGCAATGGGCAAAAATGTGATTGCCAAATGTTACGGCGGTGACATCTCGCGCAAACGAAAACTGCTCGAAAAACAAAAAGAAGGCAAAAAGCGGATGAAAAAAGTCGGGCGCGTAGAGATTCCGCAAGAAGCATTTTTGGCGGTGTTGAAGGTTAATGAGAGTTAGTTAAAAAATAAAAATCCCGCAGAAAATTCTCTATGAGTTTTTTTGCGGGATTTTTATTTTTCGCTTTTTGATTACACGCTTAATCGTTCTTTGGCAATCCCGTGAATTTTCATTTCAGCATCTTCGTCAATTTGTTCCGCGCCGCTAAACCACGCTTCAATTTCCTCGACCGGTCTACCCATTGCCAGTGCGAGATGAACGTCGCTTGATTCAAACGCTTGTTCTTTTAATTGTTTCAAAAGTTCAAGACTGTCAGTATTGCCGATTTTTTCAATTTGTTCGTTTTCATTCATAAATTATTTCTCCCTCATTTTCTTTAAACAATAAATTTAATGATGCCGTTACCTAAAAAACTTTTCAAGTCTTTGATTGTGTTTTCGCAAACTTAAGCGAAACGAGGGATTTGCTTCAGCTTGCGAAAATTTTCTCGAAGTATAATAATTTTTGTTTGCAAATGTCAGCAAATTTGCATCTAAATTACCAAAAGGGGAGACGAAAATGGTAATGGTTTTGGACAAAGAACGAGTTGGCGAAGAAGACGTAAAAAACACTTTTCAGCTTGAAAATTATTTAAAAATGTCTGACGTGGAAATTTCTGAAAGAATAGAACGCGCCAGAAAAACTCTCGGCTCGCGCGTCGTCATTTTAGGTCATCATTACCAGCGCGACGACGTTATCGCGCACGCTGACTTGACGGGCGATTCGTATCAGCTTTCGGTTATGGCTTCGCAGCGCAAGGATGCGGAATTTATCGTTTTCTGCGGCGTTCATTTTATGGCGGAATCGGCTGATATTCTCGGTCAGCCAAATCAAAAAGTTATCTTGCCGGATTTAGGCGCGGGCTGTTCGATGGCTGATATGGCGACGGTTGAGCAAGTTGAAGATGCCTGGGAACAGCTTAAAGAAATGGGCGTTATCGGTAACGGAAAAACAGTCGCGCCGATGACTTATATGAATTCGAGCGCCGCGATAAAAGCCTTTTGCGGGCGCAACGACGGCGTGGTTTGCACATCTTCAAATGCCGTTCCGCTTTTCGATACTTATTTAAAAAGTTTTGACAAGATGATGTTCTTCCCCGACCAGCATTTGGGCAGAAACACAGGTTTAAAGTTCGGCATTCCGCTCGATAAAATGGCGCTCTGGAATCCACACGAAGAACTCGGCGGAAACACCGAAGAAGAACTTCACAACGCAAAACTTCTTTTGTGGAAAGGACATTGTTCGGTTCACGGCAGGTTTAAGCCTTGGCACGTTGACCAGGTTCGCAAAGAAACACCGGACATAAAAGTTCTTGTTCACCCGGAATGTATGTATGAAGTCGTCGAAAAATCTGATTTAAACGGTTCTACATCTTTCATCATCAACACAGTTACAAACTCGCCAAGCGGTTCAAAATGGGCAATCGGAACTGAATTAAATCTTGTTCTTCGTCTGCAAAAGAAATTTCCCAACAAAGAAATTCGTCTGCTCGCGCCCGATTTGTGTATGTGCGCGACGATGTATCGCATCGCGCCGCAAAATCTGGCGTGGGCGATGGAAAATCTGGTTGCGGGAAATGTGGTGAATCAAATTGCGGTCGATGACAAAACAAAGCATTTCGCGCTCATTGCGCTGGAAAGAATGATTTCGTTAACCGAGCAAAATCAGAAATAGTGGTGAACGGTAAGTGATGAGTGATAAGTGAAAATTAAAATTCACCACTCACCGTTGACAGTTCATCACTAATAAAGATGGCGGAAATTCAAGATAAGTTACCGGAAAATGTGCGCGGAAAGTTCTACGTAGATTCGCAGTGTATTGACTGCGACGTTTGCCGCGACACTTCGCCGAAAAACTTCACGCGCTATGATGAAAACGGTTATTCGTATGTTTATAAACAACCGGAAACGTCCGAAGAATTTGCGCTGTGTGAAGAAGCGCTGCTGGCTTGTCCGGTCGAGGCGATTGGCGATGACGGAGCTTAAAGTTTAATTTTGGAAAAAGCGTTGTAAAATAAATCTTAATTTTGTCTCTGAAAATAATTCTTCCTCAAATAAAGAAAAAGCGCGACGGTTGATTTTCCCGCGCCATTTGCTCCGGCAATGACGATTATGTGAGGCATAATTTATTAAACTAAAATTTTTATCCAACCGTCTTCAACAAAAACTTCGTAACTCTCAATCGAACAACCTTTTTTGGTGAAACATTCGCCTGATGTAACATCGAAGCGCCAGCCGTGCAAATCGCATTCGACGATGTTTCCGTAAAGTCGCGAATCCGCCAATTGATAACCTTTGTGCGGGCAGAAATTTTCAATCGCGTAAAATTTGCCGTTCACATTAAAGAGGGCAACTTCGCCGCCACTTTTTAGTTTGACGGTTGCGCCGCGTCCCGCCGGTACTGCTTCGACTTTTCCGACAGTTATCTTTTTTCCTTCGCGCTTCGGCTTTCGGCGGTTTTCATAAACTTTTCCCATCTTGATTTTGGATTTTAGATTTTGGATTTTGGATTGGCAAATCCGCGTGCCGAAAATCTTCGCTTGCTTTCTCGCTTTCCCTCACACAAAATATAAGTAGTTTAGAAAATCTATTGCGAGAAAAAGGATGTCGGAAAGCAATTTTTCGGAAAATGTGCGAAGGCGCTGTCGTGAGATTATGACGGGCAATGTTAAAACTGCGAACCGTGAAATGTCTCTGCAGGAAGTTGCAGTATTAATGCGCGACGGCGATATGGGCGCGATACCGGTTCTCGAAAACGGAAAACTTGTCGGAATTGTCACCGACCGCGATATTGTCGTGCGGGCAATTGCCGAAGGACGAGATGCGGAAACGAAAATCGGCGACGTAATGACAACCGAAATTTATTCTGTCAAGTCTGATGATTTTGTGTTTGAAGCGATTCGTTTGATGGGCGACAAACAAGTGCGGCGGATTCCGGTTGTTTCTGAAACAGGTGAACTCGCGGGAATTATCGCAATGGCAGACATCGCGCTTGAGATGGAAGACGAGCGAGAAATCGCGGAAACTCTCGGAGATATTTCAAGCGGCGCGGGATTTTGGAGAAAAGGATAAAGGGGAAAGGAGAAGGGATAAAGTAAAAAATATTCCTTAATTTTCTCCTTTCGCCCTTCTCCTTTCCCCTTTATAAAGTATGGCTAAATCAACCAATCGTTATTTTCATTTTTTAGCAACATCGAAAAACGCCAAACCTTCGGGAAGACTTTGGTATCCGTCGGCGGACGTTTATCAAACGCCGGAAGGCTGGCTCGTCAAAGTCGAGCTGGCGGGCGTTTCTGCCGAAGACATTGAGATTGACATTCAAGGAAATGTGCTTTATGTTGCCGGCTCTCGGCGTGATAAAACCTGCGCTGCCGGCGTTTCCTATCATCAAATGGAGATTACGTATAGTCGTTTTGAAAAGACTCTGGAGTTTCCCGCATCAATCAAAGGCGCAAAAATAGAACATAATTTCGACAACGGTTTGCTGTTTATTCGTCTGTGGAAGGGAGAAAAATAATATGCCGGAAGTTTCGGAACAAATCAAACTTGGCGTTTGAATTTAGAAATCGTACGAGCGGAAAATACTTTTCGTTTATTTAATCCGCAGGTGAATGAGTTTATGTGAACTTTGGAAGAATCCGAAAGCGAACTTGAAAGATTAAAAGCTGAAATCGAAGGACTGAAAACACAAAAATAAAATTTTATGGCTGTAGAAATTACACAAAATTTAAACGAACAACAAACTAACCGCTCACAACAATTTGAAATTGCGGTTTTACCTCTCCAAAACACAACGCTTTTTCCCGAAACTGTCGTTCCGTTAGCTGTCGGGCGCGAGCGTTCCATCAGCGCGGTTGAATACGCGCTCTCGACGGAAGAAAAACTTATTGCCTGCATCACGACGAAAACGCCTGACACGACCGGACAGGACGCGAAGCCCGCCGACCTTTACGAAATCGGCACCGTGGTCAATATCAAGCGAATGACCAGAAACGACGGTATGCTGCAATTAATTGTGCAGGGCGTTGACCGCGTGCGCGTTACGAATTGGGTGCAGGAGCAGCCGTTTTTACAGGCGAAGGTCGAGATTTTGCCGCCGTTGAAAGTAAAAGATGCAGAAGAAGTCGAAGCGTTGAATCGAAATATCCAGGCTATGGTTCAGCAAGCGCTGGCGATGTTGCCGCAAGTTCCGCCCGAAATCAGAATGGCGGTTATCTCGCAGACAAATCCGGTTCAGCTTTCTTACTTTCTGGCTTCGGTTTTGGATTTAGGCGTTGAAACCGAACAGAAGATGCTTGAAGCCGCAACCGTTGACGAGCTTTTGATGCTTTCTCACGCGGCGCTGGCGAAGGAAGTCGAGATAATGCAGATTCGCTCAAAAATTGCGACCGAAGCGCAAGGCGAAATGGACAAAGCGCAGCGCGATTATGTTTTGCGGCAACAATTAAAGGCGATTCAAAAAGAACTCGGTGAAGACGAAACAGGCGAAAAGGCGGAAGCGGCGCAGCTTCGTGAAAGATTGGAAACAGCGAATTTGCCTGAAGAAGTTCGCAAAGAAGCTGACCGCGAGCTAAAACGAATGGAACAATTGCCGCAAGCGGCACCCGATTATCATGTCATTCGCACGTATCTTGAATACGTTTTGGAACTGCCCTGGAAAAAATCTAGCGAGGAAAAACTTGACCTTAACGAAGCTGAAAAGATTTTAGACGAAGACCATTATGGTTTGGAAGATATTAAAGAAAGAATTTTAGAATCGTTAGCCGTCGTCAAACTTCGTCCCGATTCAAAAAGCCCGATTCTATTATTTGTCGGACCGCCCGGTGTCGGCAAAACTTCACTCGGACGCTCGATTGCCCGCGCGTTAAATCGTGAATTTGAAAGAATGAGTTTAGGCGGCGTGCGCGACGAAGCCGAACTGCGCGGTCATCGCCGAACTTATATCGGCGCAATGCCCGGAAGAATTATTCAATCTCTAAGGCGCGCCGGCGTGAATAATCCGGTGATGATGCTCGACGAAATTGACAAGCTCGGAAACGATTATCGCGGTGATCCGGCGGCGGCTCTTTTGGAAATTCTCGACCCGCAGCAAAACAATTCGTTCCGCGACCACTATCTCGATTTGCCGTTTGATTTATCGAAAGTCTTTTTTATCGCCACGGCAAACCAGCTTGCTCCGATTCCCGCACCGCTTCGTGACCGGATGGAAATCATTCAGCTTGCGGGTTACTCGGACACGGAAAAATTGAATATTGCTAAACAGTATCTGATGCCGCGTCAAATTAAGGAAAACGGACTACAAGACGACCAGATAGAAATAACCGATGATGCCATTAATCTATTAACAGCGCGTTATACACGCGAAGCAGGCGTTCGACAACTTGAAAGAACACTTGGAAATCTTGCGCGAAAAGTTGCGTTAAGAGTCGCGCAAGGCGATACGGAAAAAGCTACGATTACCGAAAATGATATAAAAAGTTATCTGGGGGCGCCGCGCTTTTACCCCGAAAAAGCGCGTGAAGAATTGCCCGCCGGTGTCGCAACCGGAATGGCTTGGACGGAAATGGGCGGCGAGGTTCTGTTTATCGAAGCGACATTGCTGCCGGGCGGAAGCGGTTTAACCTTGACCGGACAACTCGGCGATGTGATGAAAGAATCGGCGCAAGCGGCGCGTTCTTATCTTTGGTCGCACGCTGCCGAACTCGGTATTGACGCGCAAAAAATAAAAGAAAACGGCGTTCATCTGCACGTTCCGGCAGGCGCGATTCCGAAAGACGGTCCGAGCGCGGGCGTTACGATGGCTTCGGCTCTGGCATCGCTTTACACCGGGCGCAAAGTGCGAAGCGATACATCAATGACCGGCGAAATCACGCTTTCCGGTCTTGTGTTTCCCGTCGGCGGCATTAAAGAAAAAGTTCTCGCAGCGCATCGTGCCGGAATTAGAAGAATAATTTTGCCCGACAGAAACGAAGCGGATGTTGAAGAAATTCCCGAAGATGTTCGCAACGAATTAGAAATAATCACGGCAAAAAGAATTGACGATGCTTTAGATGCCGCGCTCGACAGTGAAGCGAGCGCACCTGAAGGAAAGAATTATGCAATTCAAGACATCGAGCCGCATACCGACGGCAGACGCGAGACGCTGATTGCCAGAGAGAAATAAAACTTAAAAAGCGGGCAGTAAATAGTTAATTGGTAATTGTTAAATGTTAAATAAATAGACGGCGTTTGTTAGTTTTCTAATGGCAGCCGTCTTTTTGTTGGAGCAGTTCAATATCTTCTTTACCGTTCCTAAAAAGACATTGCTCTGTATTCACCAATATCACCTTGTTCGCCGCCGAAAAATTTCCAAACCTTTTTGCCCTCTTCGCCTTCAAATGTGAATTTATAGCCGCCATTCATATAAACAACAACGTCTGATTCTTTGGTTTGTTCGACCGCTACAACCTGTCTTTCATCTAATACAATGTTTCCGATTCTAATCATTAATCTATAATACCACCGCGAAATCAACTTCGCGGTCTAAAGACGGAATTGACGCAGTGGCAAACTCACGTAAGTTTAATTTTGTGAACGTCGCTGTTTGCCATTCGTGTCCAGTGACTTATTCGACGTGCCTTTTTCTTTCCAATCTCTGCACTCTTTCCGTTTCTGTTTTCTCTCTGCTCGTGTAAGTTCTCCACAACAATTCAAATTTGCCTCTCTGTTCCGTTTGATAATTCGAGTAAGTTGCAATTTGCTGCCCAGATAAAATTCAAGTCTTCCTTCACCTTCGACATACGCACCTTCGGCAAAAACTATTGGGTATTCTCTGAAGTCTCCCACATTCGGTAAACGGTCAAGAATGTAATCACGAGCCTCACATAAGCGGTCAAGATTTTGCTTAGAATCTGTTTCCTGTGTACCAAGACGCGCAATAACAAAGATACGCCCACCGGTTCGAGAAGCGAGATCTATAAAGTTATCAATCGCTGCGCTAGCAACTTCACCAGTTTCTGTACTATTAACGACACACGGGTATTCACGACAAATCTGCCCGAATACAGAATTAGAGGTTGCAAAAAGACAAAACGCAAATGCTAAAATTGTGAATAAGATTTTCACAAGCCTTAATGTTACCACGAAGCGTCTAACCTTTGAATTAATCAGTGGTAGATTTAGTTTTATGGTTTATCTGCGGCTTTTTGTTCATATTATTTCAAAGCCTCCAAATTTTGTCTCAAGGCTGCAGTTTGATTGGTGATTTCCGCAACTCTTTCGCGGATTTCCTGAACTTTTTCCGGCGGCGCTTTCTCGACGAAATTTTGATTGGCGAGTTGTTTCGTCAATCTTTCGCCTTCGGTTTGGAGTTTGGTAGATTGATTTTCCAATCTTTCGCGCTCTTTGTCGAAATCAATCAAGCCTTCGAGCGGAATGGCGATTTCCGCGCCGCCCGCGAGAACGGCACGCGCCGATGCTTTCGGAGCGTCGAGATTTTCGCCAACTTTCAAATCTGTTGCGCGGGCAAGTTTCAAAATCTGCGCTTCGTTTTCAATGAAAATCTTTTGCAGATTTGCGTCTGCCGCGACATAAACAGCAGGTTTATCGCTTGGCTTGATGTTCATTTCGGCACGAATGTTTCGTACTTTTGAAATGAGTTCGATAACGGCTTGCATCTCGGCTTCGGCTTTTTCATCAATCATTGACGTATCGCCTTTCGGAAAATCGGCGAGCATAATTGTTTGTTTCGCATTTTTATAAGCCGGATTATGCAAATCATTTGATACCTCGGGAAGTTTTTGCCAGAGTTCTTCCGTAAGAAAAGGCATAAACGGATGCAAGAGGCGCAAGGCTTGTTCTAAAATTGTGATGATGCGCGAGCGTACGGCGTCGCGCCGGACATTCGGCTCAGGTGAAGTGATTTCGTCTTTGACAAGCTCGATATACCAATCGCAAAAATCGTCCCAGAAGAAATGATAAAGAAGCTGGACAGCTTCGTGAAACTGGTAATTATCCAATGCTTTGTTCACTTGCAAAGCGGTTTTATTCAGACGAGAAATTATCCATTTATCGGCGAGTGAAAGAATTTCTTTCGGATTGTCGGCAGCAAACTCCGGTTCAATTTTGTCTAAAAATTCTTCGTCTTCCTCGTCTAATTCGTTTAGCTCGTTTCCCAAGGTTTTTTTAATTTCGGCAGCTACGGCTTTCGGATTGATGTAAAAATAATCAACCTGCGCACCGTCGCCGTTCATAAGACAAAAGCGCGTCGCATTCCAAATCTTGTTGGCGAAATTGCGGAAAGATTCCACCTTTTCGTCGCGCCAGGCAAAATCCGCGCCGGTTGAAGAACCTGCCAAAGTCATACGGGTAGCGTCAACGCCGTATTTATCAAAAACATCAAGCGGGTCAATGCCGTTGTTTTTCGTTTTCGACATTCGCTGACCGTTTTTGTCCAAAACCGTGCCGTGAATAATTACGTCGCTAAAAGGTTTTTCGCCAACAAATTTTAGAGCCGTCATTACCATCCGCGAAACCCAAAGGAAAATAATGTCGCGCCCCGTAACTAAAACGTCAGTCGGGTGAAATGTTTTTAAGTCATCGGTTTCTGTAACTTCGCCGTTCCAGCCCATAGTCGAGAATGACCAGAGAGCAGATGAAAACCACGTATCAAGAACGTCGTGGTCTTGAACCACATCGTTCGTACCCGCCTGTTCAAACGCTTCTTCTTTTGTCCGCGCGACATAAACATTTCCTCGCTCGTCATACCAAGCCGGAATTTGATGTCCCCACCAAAGCTGGCGCGAGATTGTCCAATCTCTCAAATTTTCGAGCCACGTTGTATAAACTTTTTCGTGCGGAACTTGCGGATGAAAATGCGGCGAATGTTCTTCTCGCATTAAATCCAGTGCCAAATCACGCATCTCGTCCATTTTGACAAACCATTGTTCAGACAAAAAAGGTTCGATAACCGTTTTACAGCGCTCACAAACGGGGAGAACCATTTCGTAATCATCAACTTTTTCTAAAAGTCCGAGTTCTTCAAATTTTTCGACAACCTTTTCACGCGCGGCATATCTGTCTAAACCGTTAAACTCCGCGCCCGACGCTTCATTCATCGTCGCGTCTTTGTTCATCACATTTAACTGCTCAAGATTGTGTCTTAAACCGACTTCGTAATCGTTTGGATCGTGCGCCGGCGTGATTTTTACGCATCCCGTTCCGAATTCGGCATCAACGTATTCGTCGGCGATAATCGGAATTTCGCGGTTTGTTAAAGGCAATTCGATTGTGTTTCCGATTAAATCTTTGTATCTTTCGTCCTCGGGATTGACCGCAACAGCAGTATCGCCGAGCATTGTTTCAGGTCGAGTTGTGGCGACAGTTAATTTTTTATCCGAATTTTTTATCGGATATTGCAGGTAGAAAAGTTTCCCGTCTTTTTTTGTTTCTTCCTTAACTTCTAAATCTGAAAGAACGGTTTTATCTCGCGGACACCAATTAACAATTCGCTTTCCGCGATAAATCGAGCCTTCTTCATAAAGCCGCACGAAAACTCATATTTTTCTTTCCAAGCCCAGATGCGCTCGGTAAATTCTTCGCGTCCGATGTCTTGAGGGGTTTTGTTTTCGTCTTTTTTCAATTGCCGGGTAACCATCAATTGCGTGGAAATTCCCGCGTGGTCAACGCCAACGAGAAATAAAGTTTTATAGCCCTGCATTCGTTTCCGGCGCGTTAAAACGTCCATCAAAGTATGCTGCAAGGCGTGTCCCATATGCAGAGAGCCTGTCACGTTCGGCGGCGGAATGACGATTGAAAACGCTTCGGCGGCTTTGTTTTCATTAATTTCGGGCGCAAAACATCCTTGCGTTTCCCAGGTTTGATAATGCGTGCTTTCGGCTTCTTTCGGATTGTATGCTTTTGCGATTTCCATAATTTAAAGTTCAAAGTTCAAAGTTTAAAGTTCAAAGTTTACGATTGAAAACACCGACTTTGAACTTTAAATTCTGAACTTTGAATTATTCTAAAACAAAAGCGATTAGTATTCATCATTAAAAGAAAAACTAACCGCCACTGCTTGCTCGCTGCTAACTTCTCAATTGTTAACCGCTTGCCAATTTCGCCGCAAGTTTTATTGCCGCTTTCATACTCGATGCGTCCGCCAAATTTTTTCCCGCAATATCGAAAGCCGTTCCGTGGTCAACCGAGGTTCTGACCAGCGGCAAGCCGAGCGTAACGTTTACGGATGCGCCAAACGATAAACATTTTACCGCAATCGTCGCTTGGTCGTGGTAACACGATACGACACCGTCAAACTCGCCTTTGAATCCGCGCAAAAAAATTGTATCGGGCGAGAACGCGCCAGACACATCAATGCCGAATTTTTCTCGACATTCGGTAATTGCCGGAATTATTTCATCTTTTTCTTCCGCGCCGAACATTCCGCCTTCGGAAGCGTGCGGATTCAAACCGGCGACGGCAATTTTTGCTTCTCTTTTCAAAAGTTTGGAAATTTCTCGATGAGAAAATTTTATTAGCTCGACGAGCCTTTCTTTTTTTACTAAATTAATCGCGTCTCTAAGCGAAACGTGCGTTGAAAGCAAAACGACGCGCAAATTTTCGGCAAAAAAGCTCATCGCAAATTCTTTTGTGTCGGTCAGATACGCGAGAAATTCCGTATGTCCGGGAAAATCGTAACCACCCATTTGGATGGCTTTTTTGCTGATTGGCGCGGTGGCGATAGCGTCAATTTTCCCTTTGCGCCACAACTGGACGGCAGTTTCGATATATTCGACGGCAGCCTTTCCCGCAATGGCAGAATCCTCGCCTAAAACTATTTCCTCAGTAAGGTTGTTTAGATTATAAACGGCAATTTGGTTTACGGCAGTTTGGAATTTTTCATCTGCTTCAACAAAATCAGATTCCAAGTCAGATTCTTTTGAAGTTTTCCTCAAAAAAGAAATGTCGCCGATTATTACCGGCGAACAAATTTGTTTTAAGTTTTCATCGGCAAGAGCTTTGAGAACAATTTCCGCTCCGATTCCGGCGGCGTCGCCCATCGTGATGGCAATGCGCGGCAAGACTTGATTTGTCGGTTCGAGATTTTTTTCGTTTGTCGCAACATTCACGAAAATTATTTTATTTCTTTCAGGCAATTTAATGCAAAGGCGGGCTTGATTTAGTGATGAACAGTAAGTGGCAAGTGGTGAATTTTTGTTTGCGATGCAAACATCTTCTTTCACTCACCGTTCACCACTCGGAACTCACCACTAAATTTAATCAGCCTGCCGTCGGATAAATGTCGGGACGTTTATGTCTTCATCTTTTTTCATATCCGAAGGATTATACCCTCCTGGCACTGGCGCGTGGCTTGCAACCGCGTGTGTCGCTTCCATTAGCGGTGTCTGCGACATTTTCATTTTTGATTTATTGTCGAAGCCGGTAGCTATGACGGTAATTTTTACCGAATCTTCCATACTCTCATCGAAAACCGTTCCGAAAATGATGTTGGCTTCTTCATCGGCTTCTTCGTGAATCAAGGAAATTGCGTCTTCAATCTCATCGAGCGGCATATCTTTAGAACCGGTAATATTTATAAGCGCGCCGCGCGCTCCTTTGATTGAGTTTTCTTCGAGAAGTTTCGAATCAATCGCCGCCTTCATTGCTTTGATAGCCGCGCCGTCGCCGCTTCCGTGTCCGATACCCATTAATGCGACGCCCATTCCTTGCATCACCGATTTTACATCCGCGAAATCAAGATTGATTATGCCGGGAACGGTTATCAAATTGCTGATACCTTGGACGGCTTGCAGTAAAATATCGTCGGCGCGACGGAACGCTTCCATAATCGAAATTTTCTCTTCTACTTCTTTGAGCTTCGAATTCGGAATCGTAATAATCGTGTCAACACAACCGCGCAGTTCCGCCAAACCTTCTTCGGCTTGCCGCATCCGTTTTTTACCTTCGACGGTAAAAGGCTTGGTCACGACCGCGACGGTCAACGCGCCAAGTTCGATGGCAAGCGCGGCAATAACGGGCGCCGCGCCGGTTCCGGTTCCGCCGCCTAATCCCGTGGTGACAAAAACCATATCGGCGCCTTCAAGCACGTCCATTATTTTCTCGGTATCTTCGATGGCGGCTTGTCGCCCGATAGTCGGGTTGGCGCCCGCACCGAGTCCGCGCGTCAGTTCGCTGCCAAGCTGAATTTTTATTGGCGCCCGTGAATCGTTTAACGCTTGGACGTCCGTGTTTACCACGATAAACTGCACGCCTTTAATGCCCGCTTCAATCATTCGATTGACAGCATTGCTTCCGCCGCCGCCAACGCCGATGACAATAATTTTCGCTCCGGTAATTACCTCATCGGCAAATTGTAATATCATTCCTTTATTTTTCATTTGAAGACCGTCCGTAGTCATAATTTTTGATTCCTTTTAAAAAAATTTATAGCTAAAAATAACCGTGAAGTAATTTCGAGAGAAATTTAAGGTTTCAACAAGATATAGTGCCTATGGCGAAAAAGCATACAACGATTTGTGATAAAATCCTAGTCGAAATGTTAAATTTGTCTAAATTTTTCTCGAAAATTTTCAAACCATCCGGCAACCTTCCGCGAAGACGACTTTCCGCTCGCCGGATGCTGTCGAATTTGCGAACGCATCGAAGAAAGTGCTAACCCGCAAGCTCTTTTGAAAGTTGGCGCGTTTCCTGCCTGCCGACCGGCGTTACCTCGATAGTTTCCTGTTTCTCATCCTCACTCATCAAAAAACCCGCGACGCAGCCGTAAAAATGCTTGATTTTTGCGGCTTCGGGAATCGAAACACGCAAACCAACGGCGATGTCCTTGGTAAAGTGCATTCCGCCGAACGGAAAAACCGTTGTGTGCTGCACCGCGCCGCGTCCGAAAATCATTAAACTCGTAATCTCCGCGCCCATATTAACCAGAGCGCAGCCGTATTCTTTATCGTCATCAGTTAAGGTGCTGTTTGCCGCCGCCAGCGGTTCGAGCATCATTCGCTCGATTTCAAGACCCGACCGGTGAATGGCTTTAACAATATTCTGCTTTCCAGCACTTGGACTGCTGACGACGTGAATCCGACTTTCCAGACGCGCGCCACGCATTCCGATTGGTTCGACGATTCCGTCTTGCCCGTCAATAATAAATTCCTGCGGCAAGCGGTCAACTATCTCCCAGCCCGCCGGAAGCTGCATTGCGCTTGCGGATTCAACCGCGCGTTCAACATCCTCGGTTGTAATCTCGCGTGACGCGCCCGCGACCGCCACGACACCCGTTTTGTTTTCGCCGCGTAGATGCTCACCCGAAAGATTGACGGTCGCCATCTCGATTTCCAAGCCGCTTGTTCTCTCGGCGTCCTGCACAGCCTTTTTAATTGTTTCCACAACCGCATCGGTCGTCGTAACAATTCCGCGCCGCAGTCCGCGCGAATCCGCTTGTCCGATACCGACAATATTCATCCTGCCGCCATCGGACGGTTCGCCGACAACGCACCGAACTTTGCTGGTGCCGATGTCTAAACCGACTGCTTGTATTTCAAGACTCATTATTTTTTTTCAAATACCGGTTTTCATATTCTAAATTTGAAATTCGGAGTCTGAAATTTTGAACTGTTATTTAACCCGAGGTCTTAATCTCGGATTGTTACTGCTGACGTCAATTGATTCAAAATCCTTTCCTCTTCCGGCTATCCCTTCCAGACCTTTTTTAAGGTTTTTGCCAAGGTTCTCTTTCGCTAAAATAATCGTTACCGTTTCGCCCGAATCCTGCACGATTGCCAATGGCGTGTGCAAATCCGATAAATTAACCATATTGACTCTTTTTGCAAGTTCGAAATCCTGCCATTCGTTGAGCATTTTGAGGTAAATTTTCACACGCTCGAGATTGTCTTTGTTGGCTTTTTCGTTTCTGCTCACGTCCCAACCGAGCAGAACAAACGGCGGACGTGGATCATTTTTTCCGACCGCCCCAAGATTTACCGCTTCGTCGTCGGTCCAAAATTCGCTTGTATCGGTTTTGACAACAACCTGCGGAATGCGTTCGTTGACATTTACACGCAAGCTGTCCGGCAAGATACGTGAAACAACCGCTGATTTGACAGCCGTAAGTTTTTCGATATCATCTCTGATTTGGGTCAAATCAGCATTCCAAACGCCTGATTTTTCGGTCTGTCGGCTGACAATTTTTTCAACCTCGTCTTTTGGTAAGCGATTTGTACCGCGAATATCAACTTTTTTAACATCGAAAAACGCCGAAGCCGTGGCAGTTCGGTACCCCATAAACATTAAAAAGCCCAGGCAAAATAAAATACCGACAATAAAAATGAGCGGAAGCAGAAAATTAGCTAAAGCTTCCGAACTCTTTTTTTGAGCAGTCGCACCGTGGCGTCTTTTCATTGCCGTTCCGTTTTTAACAATTCTTTTTCGTGTTTGTGTTGCCATAATTTTTTAATTTGCCATAGAGAACACAGAGATTTTTTGCTGCGAATAACATGAATTAAATTTCATCCTGTAAATTCTGTCCATCCTGTTTTAATTTCCCTTCGTGTTTTCTATGTCTCTGTGGTGAAATTTCTTCAAAATTTCCAAAATATCATCGGAAAGCCCAGTAACGTTTCCCGCGCCAAGCGTGATAACCAAATCACCTTCACGCAAATTTCTGTAAACTTTCTCGGCAGCGGTTTCAATGTCGCCGATATACTGCACGTTTTTATGTCCAAACTCTTTTATTTTTCCGGCTAAAACTTCCGCCGTAACACCGTCTATCGGTGATTCGCTAGCCGCGTAAATATCGAGCAGAAAAAGCGCGTCCGCGTTATTAAAAGAACGCGCAAAATCTTCCATCAATTCGTGTGTTCTCGTGTAGCGATGCGGTTGGAAAACAACAACCGTGCGCCGTCCGCCCGAACCATTTTTTGCTGCTGAAAGCGTTGCTAAAATCTCAGTCGGATGATGTCCGTAATCGTCAACGACGGTAATTCCATTTGCTTCACCCTTGAATTGAAAACGCCGGTTCGCGTTTTTGAATTTGATAAAAGAAGCGGCAATTTTTTCAAACGGAATTTCAAGTTCGAGTGCCACGGTTGTCGCGCCCAGAGCGTTATAAACATTGTGTTTGCCCGGCACTGGAAGATTTATTTCGCCCAAAACTTCGCTTCCTTTCCAAACGGTAAAATTCGAGCCGAAGTTTTCGTTATAGGAAATGTTATGCGCCGAAACGTCCGCTTGCGCCGTAAAACCGTAGGTAACACGGCGTCGTTTAATAAACGGAATAATCGCTTGCACATTCGGGTCATCGAGACATAAAACGCACGCGCCGTAAAACGGAACTTTATTAACAAAATCCGTAAAACACTGCGTTACATCTTCCATTCCTTTGTAGGATTCCATATGCTCGCGGTCAATATTCGTAACGACGGAAATCGTCGGATTAAGCATCAAAAATGAGCGGTCGCTCTCGTCAGCTTCGATAACAAACCAATCGCTCGTTCCGAGTTTGGCATTTGAGCCGAGCGTGTCAACCACACCGCCGACAATCGTTGTCGGCTCAACTCCGGCATATCCTAAAATTGTCGCTACCATCGAAGTCGTCGAAGTTTTTCCGTGCGAGCCGGCAACGCCTATCGAATACGGCTTTAGAGTCATCAGTTCGGCTAGCATTTCCGCACGCGGAATAACGGGAATTTTTCTTTCTTTGGCAAATATAACTTCCGGGTTATCTTCTTTAACCGCCGACGAATAAACGACAACCTGTGCATCGCCGACGTTTTCCGCCGCGT
The DNA here is from genome assembly GCA_020200095.1 of Acidobacteriota bacterium. Taxonomy (GTDB): domain Bacteria; phylum Acidobacteriota; class Blastocatellia; order Pyrinomonadales; family Pyrinomonadaceae. The sequence goes on from JAIVJJ010000261.1 coordinate 20,353, forward strand.
GTCCTTCGCAAATTTTTGCACCGAGTTTTTCTAATCGGTCGGTGTTTTTCGATTTCTTCAAATCCGAACCCGAAATTTGAAATTCAAGATTGCACAGGACTTCGGCAATGCCGCTCATCCCGATACCACCGATGCCGATGAAATGAATATTTTTTACGTGACGAAACATTTTCAGTTATCAGTTATCAGTTCTTGTTGACTAATAACTGCTCTATTACATTAACAGTCGCCTCCGCCGCATCTTTTCGCGCTAATTTTTTTGCCGATTTTTCCATCTCTGTAATTTTTTCCGGCGCGTTTATAAATTTGGCAATCTGTTTTGCTAAACTTTCTCCGCTCAAATCTTTCTGCAAAATCATCCGCGCCGCGCCCGATTTTTCCAATGCTTCCGCGTTTTTGCGCTGGTGGTCGTCTGCTGCCGTCGGAAGCGGAATCATTAGCGCGGCTTTGCCGGCAGCCGCAACTTCGGCGCAAGTCGTCGCGCCCGCGCGGGAAATTATCAAGTCGCTTGCGGCAAATTCGGAAACCATATCCGAAATGTAGCGGCGAATATTAGCCGTTTTCCAACCGTTTTCGGCATAACCTTTTTGCACCGTTTCAAAATCGTGTTCGCCTGTCTGATGCGTGATAAACAATTTATCTTTAAACAGTTGCAAATTTTTGAGCGCATCAACCATTGCATTATTGATTGCTCTCGCACCTTGCGAGCCGCCGAAAATTAACACGGAAAATTTGGAATTATCTCTGGCTTTTGGCGGAATGTCAAAGAACTCTTTTCTCACCGGATTTCCCGTAACAACCGCTTTTTTACCAAAGAATTTAACGGCTTCTTCAAACGTCAAAGCGGCTTTTGTAACAAACGGCGCAAGGCGGCGATTTGTAAAACCCGGCAGTGCGTTTGAGTCCATTACCAGCGTCGGAAAGCGCATCAAACTTGCCATCAAAAGAACGGGTCCCGAAACATAACCGCCCGCGCCAACCACCACGTTAGGCTGAAAATCTTTAATCAACGCCCGCGCTTCAAGAAAACTTTTCGGTAAAATCAACAAGCCTTTTAGTTTTCCTAATAAGCCAACATTTTTCAGTCCCGCACTGTTTATCAAAGCGAGCTCAAATCCGTTTTCAGGTACAATTTTCGTCTCTAATCCGCGACTCGTTCCGACAAATAAAACTTTTGAATTTGCATCGCGTCGCATGATTTCCTTGGCAACGGCAATTCCCGGATAAATATGCCCGCCCGTTCCGCCAGCGGCTATCAAAACCTTCATAATGTTTCAGAGAGTTGCGGGTAGTTCGCCGGAAGCTGCATACAGTTTTGGTTTCCAACTTTGCAACTATCTAAAACTTTCCGCAACTTCCGGCGGGCTTTCTTTTCTTCTGCGACGCTGTGTTTCATACCCTTCGTTTCTAAAGTCAACTTTGATGGCTTCACTTCCAGCATACTGCGAAATATTCAATAAAATCCCGACGGCAAAAAGCGTAACGACAATTGACGAGCCGCCATAGGAAATAAACGGCAAAGGAATACCTTTGGCAGGCAAAATAGAAATCACGACGCTGATGTTAAAAAGCGCCTGCACAATAATTCCCGTGATAATTCCGATACCGAGAAGCATTCCGAATCTGTCCGGCACGAGCAGAGCGGCGCGCGTTCCGCGCCATAAAAGAAGTCCGAAAGCTATAACAACAGCGAGCGTGCCGACTAAACCAAGCTCTTCGCCGACGACCGCGAAAATAAAATCCGAATACGGATATGGCAGATAGAAAAGTTTCTGCTGACCTTTGGCAAAGCCTTCGCCCAAAACCCCGCCCGAACCGATGGCGTAAAGCGATTGGACAACTTGATAACCGGCGTCGTCAGAATGTTTGAACGGGTCAACAAACGCCATCAGACGTTCAACGCGCCAAGGAGCGAAAACCAGAGCGCAAATTCCGATAAAAAACAGCCCGCCGCCGACCATTGCCAGATGTGTGATTTTCGCGCCTGCCGCAAAATAAACGCTGATGAAGATCGCGCACAAGACTATCGCCGTTCCCAAATCCGGTTCGAGCATTATCAATGCACCCAAGCCAAGAAGTAAGCGAGAAAAACCGGCAAAGTGATTTTGGCAATCTCTGAAGGCTGAAACGATGAGCCTGAAAAACGCAACCAACGCCGTGCGCCGTTTACTGGAGGGAAACCAAAAACAGCCAGCAAAAGAACAACTGTTAAGGCTAACAAGCCGTAAACGATTATTTTGTTTTGATACTGGTGGTAATCAATTTTGCTCGCCAAAAACATTATGGTTACACCAATAACCGTAAATGCCAATTGTTTGTAAAAATATGTAAACTGGCTCTCACCCTGCGTTTCCTTTAGGGCAATCATCGCCGACGCGCTGTAAACCATCACCGTGCCAAACAAGGCGAGCGATCCGGCAATCGCAAATAAAAACCAATCTGTTCGTAGTTTTTTAGCCATATTTTTTCGTTACGGATAACACGGAAGACACAGAGAAAATTTATTAAGCGCTTTGCGTCTCTGCCTCACTGCGGTCTAACCTTCCCTTGAATGAATAAACAGCCTTCTTGAAAACAATGCCTCTTTCTTCAAAACCTTTGAACATATCGAAACTCGCGCAAGCTGGCGCAAGTAAAACCGAATCATTTTTTTCGGCTGCTTGAAAACCTTTCAAAACCGCATCCGGCACACTTTCAGCACGAACGATTTCCGCCAAATCTTTTAGTTGATTTTCAATATTGCCCGCATCTTCACCGATCAAAACTAATTTGCGAACATTTTCTTTTATCAAATCGGCAAGCGGCGCGTACGGCGCGTTTTTTCCGCGTCCGCCTAAAATCAAAATGACTTTTCCGTCTTCTTCCGCCAATGCTTCCAATGCTTTTTGCGTCGCGTCGACACTCGTCGCTTTCGAGTCATTGTAAAATTTCACGCCTTCGATTTCGGTAATGAATTCGATTCGATGCTCGACGCCTTTGAAATTTTTTACCGTTTCACGCATCGAATCCGGCGATGCGCCGCAGGCAAGACCAGCCGCGAAACTTGCCAGAACATTTTCGACATTGTGTAAACCGCGCAGAAAAATTTCGTCTCGCGTCGTCAAAATTTTTTCCTCTCCGCTGGTGCGACAAATTAAATTTCGCCCACGCAAAAACAAACCCTCGTCCAATTCTTTTTTCACGCTGAAAACGGTTGTCTTTGCTTTCAAACCGTCTGCCCAGTTTGCCGTAATTTCATCGTCAGCATTTAAAATCGCCGTATCATCTGCCGTCTGATTCATAAAAAGACGATGTTTTGCTGCGGCGTAATCGCTGAATAAATCATATCGGTCAAGATGATTCGGCGTTACGTTCAAAGCGACAGCGACATTCGGTCGAAAATCCCGAATCGTTTCAAGCTGAAAACTCGAAAGCTCGCAAACCGTCCAAGTTTTATCAGTCGAAGTTTCCGCTAAACTTATTAAGGGCGTCCCGATGTTTCCACCAACTTGCGTTTCAATTCCGGCATTTTTCAAAATCTCGCCGATTAAAGTTGTCGTCGTCGTTTTGCCATTGCTTCCCGTAATACCGACAATTCTGCCTTTCAAAAATCTGTAAGCGAGCTCGACTTCGCCGATAACTTCGCCGTCTTTTCTATCAACATAACGCGCCGGAATTGTTCCGGTAGGAACACCAGGTGAAATAACAACCAAATCAATTTGGTCTAAAAGCCACGACGGAATTTGCCCGTCAATCAAACCGACATTTTCATTTTTCAAAGAACGCGCTTCTTCAGTCCATTCGGCAATCTGTTTTTTATCGTGAAGCGCGACAACCGCGCCGCGTTGCGCTAAAAATTTAGCGGACGCGATGCCAGATTTTCCAGCGCCAAGAACAAGAGCTTTTTTATCCTTTAATTCCAATTCTTTAAGTAAATTATTCAAACAGGATAGACAGAATAAACAGGATAAAACTGTTTAATGATAATCTGCTTTCAAAAATCAAACCTTGTTTTTACAAATTCAAACAATCTTGTCTATCCTGTTTGAATTTCCTTAACGCAACTTCAAAGTTGACAAACTCAACAACGCAAAAAGTATCGCCACAATCACAAATCGAAAAACAATTTTCGGCTCTTTCCAACCCGACACTTCAAAATGATGATGAAGCGGAGCTTGTCGGAAAATGCGCCTGCCGACTCCGGTTTTCTTGTCTTTCGTCAATTTATAATACGAAATCTGAAGCATTGACGACGCCGCTTCAATCCGGTTTATGCGTGATGTCGAGATATTCCGCCCAACGCCGGTCGGCGGAAACATAAGTTAAAGCCGTTAAAGCCGACATTGCGATAAACGTCACGCTCGCCGCCAAACCGTCCATTCCGTCGGTTAAATTCACCGCGTTTGACGACCCCAAAAGAATAAAAATGATAAAGAACAAATAAATAAACGCGCCGACGTAAGTTACACCGTTGACTTCAGCCGTCGCTTTGAAAAATGGAATACTGACGTTCCAAGGATAATTGGCGACCAAATAAAGACAGCTCCAAATAATCAACGCGGTTAGCAATTGTCCGAGTATTTTCTGCCAGCCCGTTAAACCCAAACTGCGCTTTTTGACGATTTTTATATAATCGTCCAAAAACCCGATGACTCCGAAAGCTATCGTTGCGCCCAGGGCTAACCACATATATAAACTGTCGAGCCGCGCCCAGAGAATCGTCGAAAGAAAAACCGCGCCGATAATTAAAACTCCGCCCATCGTCGGCGTTCCTTTTTTAGCATGATGCTCGGCGGAAAGCTGCTCGCGTATTTCCTGTCCGACTTTCAAAGCGGCAAGTTTTTTAATAACTTTTCCGCCAAACAGAAGCGAAATTAAAAGTGCCGTAATCGTCGCCCAAGCCGTGCGAAAAGTAACGTATTGAATGACGTTTAAGCCTTTGAAAATATACGACTCGCTCGCCGCGCCGTATTGTTTGAAAATGAATTGATATAAAAGGTAATAAAGCATCAGTTAGATTTTAGATTTTAGATTTTAGATTTTGGATTTTTAAATTTGTCCGCCATCTTTCTTCTATCATCTGTTGCTTTCGCTTCAAATTCAATTTTACAAAAACTCTTTTTATAACCGTAGCATCAATTTTCTAAACTAAAATTTTCAAACAGCTTTTCAACCACTTTTTCCGTCCGCACGCCGCGCGAGCCTTTTACCAAAACTAAATCGCTGGCTTTTATTTCACTTGCTAAAAACTCACCCGCTTCGTCTGAATTATCAAAGAACTTTGTTTGTCTCAGTCCTGCATTTTCCGCGCTTTCGCACATTTCTTTGGCTAAACCGCGAACGCCGATTAAAAAATCTATTCCGCTTGCAGCAAGCTGCTTGCCTGTTTCCGCATGAATTTCTTTTTCTGATTCGCCTAGTTCTAGCATTTCGCCTGCGACGACAATTTTGCGTTTTGCATCTTTGCCGCCGTCAATCAAAGTTTTAACCATTCCTAAAAGTGCAGCTGGATTTGAATTATACGAATCGTTAATAATGGTAAAACCTTCCTGAAAATGCAAAACTTCTCCGCGTTGCAACGGCGGCGCGATTGTTTTTAATGCATCGGCAATTTCCTGCGCGGACATTTCAAAGCTAAAAC
>JAIVJJ010000138.1 GCA_020200095.1 Acidobacteriota bacterium
GTGCAGTTTCTGATTTCGGGACCGGATTTGAAAAAGCTCGAAGAGTATTCGGCAAAGCTGCTCGAAAAAATGAAAACGATTCCCGACGCGGTTGACGTTGACTCGACTTTGATTAGCGGAAAACCCGAAGTTCAATTGGAAGTTGACCGCGACACTGCAGCCGATTTGGGCGTTCGCATCGGCGACGTTTCGCAAGCCTTAAACACTCTGGTTGCCGGGCAGGAAGCGACGACGTTTAACGAAGGAACAGACCAATATGAAGTTCGCGTCCGCGCGATTAACAATTTCCGAACGGATGTCGAAGGCTTGCGGCGACTTGTCGTGCCTTCGTCAAAACTCGGTGTCGTCTCGCTAGACCGTCTTGTCAAAGTAAAAGAAGGAACGGGACCGAGTTCGGTTGACCGCGTAAATCGTCAGCGTCAGGTAACGCTTCTGGCAAACACTCGTCCGGGCGGCTCGGCGACAAGTATTACAGCGGCGATTGACCAATTTGTTAAAGAACTGAATTTGCCTGCCGGTTACACGACGGGTTATGTCGGGCAATCGAAGGAACTCGGCAAATCAATGTTTTACTTTGCTTTGGCAATTTCGCTGTCGTTTATTTTTATGTATATCGTGCTGGCGGCGCAGTTTGAATCGTTCATTCATCCGGTAACGATTCTTCTGACGCTTCCGCTCTCGATTCCGTTCGGCATCGTCAGTTTGCTCGTCATGGGGCAGACCGTGAATATCTTTTCCGGTCTCGGATTACTTTTGCTTTTCGGTGTCGTCAAAAAGAACGCGATTTTGCAGATTGACCACACGAACACTTTGCGCGAGCGCGGAATGGAGCGCTATGACGCGATTATTCAAGCGAACCGCGACCGTCTGCGCCCAATTTTGATGACAACGATTGCGCTCGTCGCCGGAATGATTCCGCTCGTCGTTTCGACTGGCGCAGGCGCGGGAACAAATCGTTCAATCGGCGTTCTTGTAGTCGGTGGTCAAACCTTATGTTTACTTTTGACGCTTTTGGCAGTACCGGTCTTTTATTCGCTATTTGACGATTTGAGTGGGTTTGGAATTTTCAGGCGTGTCAGCGATTTTTCCCAAAGAATATTCGGCGGTTTGAAACGTCGGTTTGCGACGGCGACGAGTTCGCTGTTTAGCAAGCAGTAAGAAAATTTTAGTTTTATGAACAAGCATTTATTTTCAGTAATTTTATTCGTATTTCTACTAAGTTTCACCGAAATAAAAGCGCAGGATGCTTCTCCTTCGCCGACTCCGAAGGTTGAAGAGATGCAAAAGATTGACGACAAGCAAAACGTCCAACCGGAAAATCTGCAAGGTGTTCCGAAAATCGCGCCGAATTACCAATCAGATGATAAAACTTTGCCTGATTTAGGACTCGTCGGCGTTGATTTGATGCAGCAAAAACCGCTTTCATTAAAAGAAGCGATTGCGCTGGCGCTGGAAAACAACAAAGACATCGAAGTTTCGCGGCAAAACGTGCGGCTTGCCGAATTTGATTTAACGGCAGCGGACGGATTTTACGAACCGCGCTTTTCGGGAAATACGCAATATGAACGCGCTACAATACCGAATGTAAGCATTTTCAGCACAAACAAAACGACAACCAGTAGTTCGATTGTCGGAAACGCCCGTTACCAAGGATTTATCAAAAAATTCGGGACAATTTACGCGGCTGAACTCAACAACTCGCGCCTCGGCACAAACAATCCGATTTCAATTTTAAGTCCGCAATACAATACCGGTTTAACTTTGAGCGTTACGCAACCGCTTTTACGCGGACGTAGATTTGATAATCAGCGGCGGATTATCGAAATTGCCAAGCGCAATCTTTCATTGACCGATACGCAGTTTCGTCAACGGTCAATTGAAATTATCACAACTGTTCAACGTGCTTATTGGGATTTAACGTTTTCGCTCAGAAACCTGCAGGTTCAACGCGACGGCGTGCGCGACGCCAAAGACCAACTCGAACATAATCGTCGCCTTGTCGAAGAAGGACAGCTTGCGCCGGTTGACATCATCGCGGCGCAAACGCAAGTGGCAAATTTCGAGCAAAGCGTTTATATCGCTCTGGAAGAAGTTGGTCGCGCCGAAAACAATCTGAAAAATTTGATTGCTGAAAATCGTAATGATTCAATCTGGAGCGTTTCGATTGTTCCGACTGATTCCGTTGAACTCGACACGCCGAATACGACTTTACCCGAAGCGTTAGAATTGGCTCTGCAAAATCGTCCCGAAATCGAACTCAATACGGTTGCCAGAGATATTAACGAAATTGACCGCCGTTTTTATCGTGAACAGACAAAGCCGCAGGTTGATTTGGTAGCAAGTTATACGTCGGCTGGTATTGGCGGAAGCGAAAATGCTAATTTTAGAAGTCCGTTTGGCACGGTTTGCGACCCGAATACGCCTGATTATCAAACCTGTCTGCTGCGCCAACAACGCGTGCAGTTTAATATTCCTTTAGGAAACAAAACTGCGAAAGCGCAGCTTGGACGCACTCTGGTTGAAGGCGAGCGTATTAAAACGCAGCGCGAGCAGGTTGAACAAAATATCCAGGTTGATGTGAGAAACGCTCTGCAAACAGTACGAACATCCGAAGCGCGTTTACGCTCGGCAGCGATTTCGCGCGAAAACACTGAAAAACAATATGCTTCCGAACAAAGAAAACTCGACGCGGGACAATCGGACATTTATAAGGTTTTGGAACGCCAAACTGCTTTGACAACCGCAAGAAGCAACGAACTCCGCGCTCAAACCGAACTCAACAAAGCGATTGCCGAACTGCAGCGAGCTACCGGAAATTCGATGAAAGCGAATAATGTCGAAGCGCGATTGAGAAGATAATTTTTAGTTGTAAGGTGTAAATGGTAAATGGAAAGTAAAGAAAACATTTCAATTTCCGTTCATCATTCACCGTTCACACTTCAAAAGTAAAAAACGGTAACGCAGAGTTGCACCAAGGTTTTCGCAAAGGAACGCGAAGAACTTTTTCAATTGTGAGACTGGTTCTTGTATTTTGACAAACTTTTCTTCAGATTAGTCATCTGAATTGATGGTTAAATTTTGAGATGAGAAGGTTTCAGCTTCCTCTGTAATTACAAAATTTTTAATGTTTTATCAACGATTTTAACACTTGTTCTAATATAATATTTGACAGTTTTTCTGTTTCAGGCAAGAATTAAACGGTTTAAATATGAAAATAAAAAATTTGCAACCAAAAAAATTATTTATCAGCCTCGCTTTATCTGCTTTGTTTTTCACATTTTTTCCGGCGAAAATCGTTGGGCAGGATGTAGTTGACAAAACGGTCGCAACGGTCGGCGACGGTTTAGGAAGCCCGGAACTTATCACATATTCGGATTTGCTATGGCAGCTTGCTTTAGAGCCGGGAGTTTCGATTCGACCGCCAAGTTCGGATGATTTGAATCGCGCTTTACAGACTCTTACCGACCAGCGTTTATTTGCTTTAGAAGCGAAAAGAGTTCCACGTACCGAACCTTCCGAAGAAGAAGTAAATGCGGAAATTAAACTGGTTCTGGCGAAGTTTCCATCTATTGCCGAATTTGAAGAACGCTTGCGGACGGTTGGTTTCGATTCGGTTAAAGACGAAAATTTCGAGCTAATTATGGCAAACCGTGTGAAGATTAAAAGATATCTCGACTTTCGTTTTCGCGCCTTTGTTGTTATCACACCTGAAGACGAAGCGAAATATTACCGCGAAACTTACACGCGGGATTTTCGACGCTTAAATCCAACTCGATTGCTGCCGAAACTCGATGAAGTTCGTACGCAAATCAATCAGATTCTGACGGAAAAAAAGATAGCCGGCGACATCGAAAATTTTTTGGAGGATGCGAAAAACCGCACGGAAATTACCATTTTGAGCGAAGTCTAATTTTATTAATAAACTAAAGCGGCATTACTCGCAACATTTACTGTTCGCTCTCCAAAAGTTTTTTTGCCTCTAAAAGGTTTTGCATATGCGCTTCGCTGACCGTCGGATATTTCAAATCTAAAGATTCCATTTTATTGATAACGATTTCCGAAACGGCAACGCGCGTGAACCATTTGTTGTCGGCTGGCACGACGAACCAAGGCGCATTTCTCGTGCTTGTGTTTTGCAAAGCATCTTCGTAAGCCTGCATATAATCATCCCAAAAGCCGCGCTCTTTCACATCGGCGGCAGAAAATTTCCAATTCTTTTCCGGCGTGTTAATGCGTTTTAAGAAACGTTTTTTCTGCTCTTCTTTTGAAACGTTGAGAAAAAATTTCAAAACGTAAATGCCGTTCTCCGACAAATAATTTTCAAAATTGCGAATTTGCTCAAAGCGTTTTTTCCAGATATTTTTGTCGTTTTCTAATTTGTCAGGCATTTGTTGAAACTGCAATATTTCAGGATGCACGCGCACGACAAGAACTTCTTCGTAATAAGAGCGATTGAATATACCGATGCGCCCGCGTTCGGGAAGCTGCTTCATCGAACGCCACAGATAATCATGGTCGAGTTCTTCCGAAGAAGGCTGCTTAAATGAAGTAACATCAACGCCTTGCGGATTTAAGCCGCTCATTACGTGCTTTATCGCGCTGTCTTTTCCGGCAGCATCCATCGCTTGAAAAATTATTAAAAGTGCGTGTTGGTTTTGCGCGTAAAGTACGTCTTGGAGTTTGGTTAAACGCTCGATATTACGCCTTAAATCTTCTATCGCTTCGCGTTTATCAGTGTAATCGCCAGTAAAATCAGTTTTGTAACTTTTTAAGTTTAGCTTTTTGCCTTCCGGCACGAGAAAGTTTTCGACGTTCATAATTTATGTGAATCAATAGTAAAAATTTAATAAAAGCAAGGCAAATGAAAGTTTGCCGAGACAATGAACCAACAAACCGTCAGTCGAACGAATCTGACTAGCTCTTTGAATATCAGTTTTATCAATCAGCCATTTGAAGAATGATTCAACAGGCTGGCGAATTTTCGAGACTAATTTGCTGTAATGCTTTTGCTGGGCGCTCAATTGTTTGCCTTTTGGTTTTTTGATCGGAGTCAGAAGATGGATTCTTCGCTCTTGAAGAAAGTCCTTAAATCTACGGTCGGCGTAGGCTTTATCGCCGAACAAATTGATGTTATTTGGGATATTTGATTGATTACGCAGGGCAGTCAGATCATGTGTGTTGGCTCTTTCAATCCACAAATGAGATGGAACAGGCAGCTTTTCCGCCTGACGACGCGCAATCAAATGAAGACGAATGCCGTGAAAGTGCTGTTGTTTGGTTGCGCAAAAGCCTGTATTAGCAATTTCACGAGCTACGCGGGCGCGTTTTGATTTACTGCCTGAGGCTAGCATCACAGGCATTGAATCAATCAAATGATCCAGTGTCTGAAACCGTGTCTGATCC
>JAIVJJ010000139.1 GCA_020200095.1 Acidobacteriota bacterium
GTGGCTGCAAAACTTTCGGCGAATTATTGTGCGTTATGAATATCATTCAGATAATTATCTTGGCTTTGTTTTATTGGGCTGTATGATTATTTTGTTAAGAAACTATTTTTGAGATAGCTTCTAATAACTGATAATTGATAGTGCGGCTCTTGTGTTTTAAGTTAAGTGAGTGTAATCAGTAGAAAAATCGTTCTTGTCGAAAGGAGTTTGTCTTATGAAACAATTTCGCTTATGCATTGCAACTTTGATTATTTGTGTTTTTTCGTCAGTCATTATCTTTGCACAAACCCAAGAACGAACTATTAAGTTGGTTAAGTGGCGCAACGAACCGCTTGAAATAACGAAGCTGAAAGTGTCCGGCAAAGAAGCGAGTTTCAATCAACCGTTCAATGCTGAAGGCGACGATTGGTTTCGTGATTTAACTGTGACCGTTAAAAATATTTCTAACCAAACAATTCACTTTATTGATATAGGACTTACTTTTTATTCAAGTGAAGCTGGTAACATTCCTTCACGAGACCATTTGCTCTACGGTTGCGATCCACCACCTTCTAGCGAAGCGAAGGCTCCGAAATGTGACCAGCCACCGCTTAAGCCCAATGAGACGACAACGCTTGTTCTTGAAGATTACCAAAGCACAAGAAAGTTCTTAAATGAGACTGGAAAGCCGCAAAACATAAACTACTTTGAGCTAAAGATTGGAGAGGTAATTTTTGCTGACAGAAGAATGTGGGCAGGAGAACAAATATACAACCGAGACCCAAACAATCCAAATCGTTGGTTGCCGGAGAAAAAAGCGCAGTGAAAATAAAGTCGAGCCGAACAAGTCATTTGGGCGTGAGCGCAAAACAGGTAGTTCTATAAAATCTTGCGTGGTTTCTTTCAGCTTGCGTGTTGCCGATTTCGCGCCACGTCAACTCCGCCGTTGGTTGGAATTCCTGCTACAGGCTTTCAACTATCCACTATCAGTTATCAACTATTCGTTATTCACTTTCCACTTTTACCAAACTCACGCTAAAATTAAACTGTATTTATAAAAATTTTTGGAGAACTAATGAAATTTTACAGCGATATTTTAGGACTCATCGGCAACACGCCGCTTGTTAAAATTAACAATTTAACCGCACAACACGGCATCAAAGCTCAAGTTTTCGGCAAAATGGAAAGCCTCAACCCAGGTTATTCGGTCAAAGACCGCATCGGAATTTCGATGATTGAATGCGCCGAAAAAGAAGGCACTTTAAAGCCGGGCGGAACAATTATCGAAGCAACTTCGGGCAATACGGGAATCGGTTTGGCGCTTGTGGCGGCAGTCAAAGGTTACAAATGTATTTTTGCTTTGACCGATAAAGTTTCGATTGAAAAATTGCGTTACTTAAAATCACTCGGCGCGGATATTGTAGTTTGTCCTGCCGCCGCTAAACACGGAACGCCCGACCATTATGTTGAAACGGCAAAGCGAATTGCTTCGGAGCTGCCGAATTCATTTTATCCAGACCAATACAATCATCCGGCAAATCCGCTCGCGCATTATCAAAAAACGGGACCGGAAATTTGGGAAGATACGGACGGAAGAATTACGCATTTTGTTTCGAGCATCGGCACGGGCGGAACGATTAGCGGAACCGGAAGATATTTAAAAGAAAAAAACCCGGAAATAAAAATAATCGGCGCTGACCCGTACGGCTCAATTTTCAAATCTTACAAAGAAACTGGTCGCTTTCCCGAAGCCACGCCGTATCTGGTCGAAGGCATCGGTCAATCACTTCCGGTCGGTAATGCCGATATGAAAATGGTTGACGAAATCATCAACATCACCGACCGCGAATCGTTTGAGCTTGCCCGCCGACTTTCGCGCGAGGAAGGAATTTTTTGCGGCGGTTCAACCGGAACAATCTTTGCCGCCGCGCTGAAAGTTGCTAAAACATTGGACGAAAACGATTTGGTTGTTTTTATCGTCTGTGACACGGGCGAACATTATTTAACCAAATTTCATTCGGACGAATGGATGAAGGAAAAACTTCTGCTCGAGCCGCAAAAAATCACGGCGCGGCTGATTACCGAAACAAAAAATTCCGGCTCCCCGACGGAACTGATTTTTGTTACGCCCAATGAAATCGTCAGCAATGCTCTGGCAAAAATGAACGAAAACGCTATCACGCAGATTCCCGTTTTGGAAGACCAAAAAAGCGTCGGCTCGCTTCGTGAAAGCAAGGTTTTAACAAAATTGCTTGAAAATCGAGATTTGTTAGATGCGAAGGTCAGCGAAGTTATGGAGAAAAGTTTTCCCGTTTTGGACGTTGACGCCAGCTTTAATGAGATAAAAAAAGTATTGCAAAAATCCCCGGCTGTTTTAATCGAGGATTTCAAACGAATTACAGGCATTGTTACGAGGTCGGATGTTTTAGATTTACAAAAATAGTCGGCAACCAGTTCAAAAATGTATTGGCGAAACGGTTAGTTTTTAGAGATGCGCCGCTTTTACGCTTCAACCGAAAATTTCGACGGACAAAAAATCACGCTCGCATTTGAAGAGTCAAGACATTTGCGCGACGTTCTGCGCCTGCGCGAAGGCGAAAACGTGCAGATTTTTGACGGTAAAGGTAAAGAATTTTTTTGCGAAATTATAAAAATCGAAAAGAAAGAAACTGTTCTCCGAATTATCAAAAAAGTTTCGCCGACCACGCCCGAATCCGATCTGGATTTAACGCTCGCGGTTGCTCTTTTGAAAGGCGAAAAATTCGATTTGGTTGTGCAAAAGGCAGTTGAATTGGGCGTAACAAAATTTGTTCCGCTCAACACAAAACGTGCCGACGTAAAATCGAAAGACAACGAAAAAAAGCTGGAGCGCTGGCGGAAAATTATCGTTGATGCGACAAAACAATCGGGACGCGCTAAATTAATGCAAATCGAACCGCCGATTAATTTTAATGAATTCATAAAAAACTCCGTGTCTCAGAGTCTCGACGGCGAAAATCTGCTTTTGTTTGCCGAGAGAGACGGTGCGGATTTTTCTACCATAAAAACAAGCGAAAAAATTACTGCCGTCATTGGCTCGGAAGGCGGTTGGGAAA
>JAIVJJ010000140.1 GCA_020200095.1 Acidobacteriota bacterium
CCGTTCGGCTCTTCCAAAACCTGCGAAGCATTGTCGAGAGTTTTCGACCAAGTGAACGAATTCAAAAAATAAAGCCCTTGACTGAAACGGCGTTCGAGCTTGACTTGCAGAGCGTTGTAATTGAAAAAACCTTCAGGCAGAACCGCCGAGATTGTTCCGAAGCCCTGAATCGGACGCCGCGCTTGCAGGGAAGGTCTTTGCGCGGCGGGCAGCAGAAGCTCGGCGGGGGTAACGGGGCGCGCTTGATTGAAATCGGAAAGAATAACTAAATTTTTCGCGCGGTTTCCGACATACGCAACGTCGAGAACCATATTTGCAAAGAGTTCGCGCTGAATCGAAAGCTGCCAGTTTTGAATGCTCGCCGTTTTGTTGTCGCGCGGAATGTAGAGCGTGACGTTGTTCGGCAGACCGCCGGTTGGATAACCTTGCTGCGTTGTGCGGAAGCAATTCGCGGCAAAAGTGTTTCCGACACAAAGCGGATTGAGCGTCGGGTCGGGAGCGTTTTGCGCGACGGCGGCGCGGGTGATAATCGGAAAGTTCGTTCCCAAAAGGTCCGCGGTGCCAAGTCGATTCAGATAGTTATAACCCACTCCGTATCCGCCGCGAATCACCGTTTTGTCGAAAATGTTGTAAGCGAATCCAAGCCGTGGTCCGAAGTTGTTGTAATCCGGGTCAACCAGCGCGCGGTCATAAAGCGAGCCGTCTTTCGCCAGAATAATCGAGTTGGTCGTCGGGTCGTAATTCGACAAACGATTGTCCTTTTCGTAATACGGCGTGCCGAATTCATAACGAAGTCCGAGATTGAGCGTCAGTTTTTGATTGACCTTAAAATCATCTTGCAGGTAAGCGAAATGAAAACGCTGGCGCATTTGGGCAATCGTCAAATTTGCCAATTCGTATTGGTTTCGCAAGCCGAAGAAAAAGTCGGCGAGATTGTATGCATTATTGGCAGCTGCGCCGGCGGGACGACTGAATTGTCCGCTGTATGTATCGAGTCCTAACAGCGGGTTCGTGTCCTGCACTGCGGTGTTGACCGCGAGATATTCATAACCCGTTTTCAAACTATGCCGACCGCGCGTGAAAGCGTAACTGGCGCGGATGTCGTTGTTCGTCGGATTTTGAAATTGCGGGTTGGTCGCCTGTCGTCCGAGCTGCGAAAGTCCGCTGATGGTTTGCGTCGTCAAACCACCGTTGATTTCCGGGTCGTTAGGAAGTCCGGTGATGCCGTAAAGCTCAAACGGGCTTGGTCCGCCGGTGAGCGGCGGTCTTTTTCCGGCATCAATTATCGAACGCGAAAAACGAACATCCAAAACCGTCGCATTTTCAAAAGCGTAAGTTGAGCCGACGACGAATTGTTTATTGAGAATATCCACGAAACCGTTTTGATTACTGCCCGAAGGTCCTGGAATATTCGGGGCTTCAAAAGCGTTCGATTTGCGATAACTCAAGCGTCCGAAAATGTTGAAGCGGTCGTTGAAATTATGGTCAACGCGCACATTGTATTTATTATTAAAATTGCGGTTCAAAACCAATTCTTGATAGTTGTTGCCCGCCACGCCGGTCAAGTTCGGCGCAGGCAGTTCGTTCAAAACTTTTTGGGCAAAGGTAGTTAAAGGAATCGGCGTTCCCGCCGCGTAGGTTATTCCGGTCAGCGGATTGCGAACCGCCACGCTGAGAATTCCTTGTCTCTGCGCGAGCGTCGGAATGTTGGAGTAAACCAAGTTTTTTTGAATCTGCCGAAAACCTTCGTAATCGCCAAAGAAAAACGTGTGGTTTTTAATAATCGGACCGCCGAAGGTAAAGCCGAATTGGTTGCGATTAAGCGGCGGTTTCGCCCCGCCGAGCGGTTTAAAAAATCCAACGGCGTTCAGAACCGTATTGCGGTTAAATATCCACGCCGCGCCGTGAAATTCGTTCGTTCCGCTACGATACGAAGCGTTGATGACCGCGCCGCCGGAGCGTCCGAATTCCGCGCTGTAAGTGTTCGTTTGCACTTTAAATTCGGCAATCGCGTCGGGCGAAGCTTGAACGACTTGGCTCGAAAAACTCTGATTGCTCGTGCCGTATGCGTTGTTGTCAATGCCGTCGAGCAGAAAATTGTTCATCGTCGCCCGCAGACCGTTGACGTTAAACGCAGCTTCGCGCCCGCCTCCGCCGATGCTGCTGTTCGTGTGGGATTCGCGCACTCCCGGCGCAAGCAAAGCGAGATTTGCGTAAGAGCGACCATTAAGAGGTAAAGCAACTATCTGTCTGCGCTGGACGAGCTGCCCGACTTCGCTCGAATCGGTTTGCAAAGGACTTGCCGCGTCCGTGACAATGACGCTTTCGGTCGCCGTCGCCACTTGCAAAGTCAAATCAACGCGCTGACGGGCATTGACGGTGGCATTAACGTTGTCGGCGACCGTGCGGCTAAAGCCGGTGGCTTCGACTATCACTTGATAATTGCCGATTTTGACGTTGACGAATTGGTAATCACCGTTTTCGTCGGTCGTCGTCGTTTGCACGATGTCGGTGGCGACGTTTTTCAAAGTTACGGTCGCATTCTGAACCACCGCTTCATTTGCGTCGCGCACCGAGCCGAGAACGGTTGCAGTTTCAAATTGGGCGAAAGCCGTATGATTAAATAAACAAACGGTGAAAAGTGTAATCGAAAGACGAAACAATGCTTTCGATAGACGAATATCTCTGTTCATAAAAATCTCCTCTAAAGTTTCCTAATTTATTTGGGCGTAAACTCATAGCGATGCGACTCGCGTGAAGTGCTTTGCAACGGCAGTAACTTAACTACGCCACCAACGGACTCACGCGCTCAATCACCGCGCGTTGCTTGTTCGCAGCGTTTTGTTTAGTCGTCGCTTCGCCGTTGCGAAACGTTTGTGTCATGGCAATATGATTTTGATACTCCTGCATCTCGGCTGCCGTGCGCGCCGGCGACCAATCGAGTTCTTGCGCGAGCAATGAAGCGGCGCGCGCCGCCGCGCTCTGTCCTTGATCTTGACAGAAGCCGAGCAGCGTGCGACGCAACAGAAAATCAACGAGTCGCGCGCATTGCTCTGTTCGCACCGCGAAG
>JAIVJJ010000383.1 GCA_020200095.1 Acidobacteriota bacterium
TTTGCCAAATTTTGTCGTATGCTTTCCGGTATTAAAGGTAAAATCGGCGACAAATAAATTTTGCTCATCGTTGAAATTCTGCATCATAAAACCTAAACGGCAAATCGTTTTGTAAGCGATGGAGATGTGTGAAAATGAAAATAAAACTTAAAAATATAACAATACTTTTTTTAATCGGACTGACCTTTATCGCGTATTCAGCAAGCGTCGGGAACGCGCAGCGCCTAACAGACAGCACGCGAATTATGACGCAAAATTTTGCCGAAGACATTCACTCGTATTCAAATCCGAAAGAGGTACGAGTGCGTCACGTGGATTTGGATTGGATGGTTTTGTTCGATAAAAAGATTTTGCAAGGCACGGCGACGCTGACGGTTGAACGCGCTGCAAACGCGCAAAACGCTCCTTTAATTTTGGACACCCGCGATTTAAGGATTGAAAAAACAGAAGCATCGAGCGACGGAAAAATTTTTACGCAGACTGAATTTCAACTCGGCGCGGCGGATAAAATTCTTGGCGCGCCTTTAACCGTTCAACTTCCTGCAAATGCAAAATCGGTTCGCGTTTCTTATTCGACAAGTCCCGCGGCTTCGGGTTTGCAATGGCTTGAGCCTTCACAGACGGCGGGCAAGAAAAGGTCGTTTATGTTTTCGCAGGCACAGGCGATTCACGCACGCAGTTTTATTCCGCTTCAGGATTCACCGCAAGTTCGCGTTACATATTCAGCGAGAGTTCGCACGCCGAAAAATTTGCTCGCCGTAATGAGCGCGGAAGGCAATTCGCAAAATAATAACGCGCGAAATGGCGATTACCGTTTCCACATGACAAAGCCAATTCCGTCATATTTGATTGCGATTGCCGTCGGCGATTTGCAGTTTCGTTCACTCGGAAAGCGCACAGGCGTTTACACCGAACCGGCGATGATTGAGAAAGCAGCATTTGAACTCGCCGACACGGAAAAAATGGTCGAAGCAACCGAAAAACTTTACGGCGCGTATCGCTGGGGACGCTACGATATTCTTGTCCTGCCGCCGAGTTTTCCGTTTGGCGGAATGGAAAATCCGATGCTCACGTTTGCCACGCCGACGATTCTCGCGGGCGACAAAAGTTTAGTTTCATTAGTCGCGCACGAACTCGCGCATTCGTGGTCTGGAAATCTTGTAACGAACGCGACTTGGCGCGATTTTTGGCTCAACGAAGGTTTTACGACTTATCTCGAACGCCGCATTATCGAAGCCGTATATGGACAGCCGCGCCGCGAGATGGAAGCCACGCTCGGTCGCAACTCGCTCGAAGAAGAAATGGCGAGTATGGCGACGCGCGACCAGATTCTCCACGTTGACCTAAAAGGACGCGACCCGGACGAAGGATTTACCGGCGTGCCGTATGAAAAAGGCGCGTTATTTTTGCGTTATCTTGAAGAAACCTTCGGGCGCGAAAAATTCGATAATTTCGTGCGCGGCTATTTCGACAGCCACGCTTTTCAGAGTATTACAACCGCGAATTTTGTTGATTATCTAAACAGAAATTTAATTACCGCTAATCCGCAAATGGCAAAGCGTGTGTCAATTGAAGATTGGATTTATCAACCCGGTTTGCCGGCGAATGCGCCGCAGCCCGCGTCTGAGGTTTTCGTCAAAATCGAAGTGCAGGCAAAAAATTACACGAGCGGAAAAACTGCGGCAAACAAAATCCAAACTCGCCCGTGGACAACGCAGGAATGGCTTCATTTTCTGAAAAGTTTGCCGCAGGATTTAGGCGTGAAACGAATGGCGGAACTCGACCGCGCATTTAACCTGACAAACAGAGGAAATTCGGAAATCGCGTTTCAATGGCTGATGATGTCAATTAAAAACAACTACGCGGTGGCTTATCCGCGTCTTGAAGAATTTTTGACCACTATCGGACGGCGCAAATTTGTTCGCCCGCTTTTTGCGGAACTCGCCAAAACGCCCGAAGGAACAAAACGCGCCGTCGCTATTTATACAAAAGCGCGTTCCGGTTATCATCCGATAACGCAAGCCTCGGTTGACGAAATCCTAAAGTGGAAAAATCAATAAACCGATATGACTAAATTATTCGCCTTGCGCAATCGTTAATTTCTTTCAAATTTTGAAACTATGAGCAGCAAACTTTTTCCCAAATTTTTTTTCGCTTTTCTTTTATTGACCTGCGGGTTTGCCGAGTTCGGTTTCACCCAAAAAGTTTATTACCCGGCGAGCGAAAATTGGGAAAGGCGAACACCTGAACAAGCGAGGATTAACGCTGCCAAACTCAAGGAAGCGATTGATTTTGCCATTCGAAACGAGTCGAAAGCGCCGCGTAATCTCGAACTCGCGCATTATCAAATATTTGGGCGTGAGCCGTTCGGCGAAGCAGTCGGCGCATTCAAAGAGCGCGGCGATGCAACCGGAATAATTATTAGAAACGGTTATATCATTGCCGAATGGGGCGACCCGCAAAGAGTTGATATGACTTTCAGCGTTACTAAAAGTTTTCTTTCAACCGTCGTAGGTTTAGCTTTCGACCGCAAGTTAGTCAAAAATTTGCAAGCGCCTGTTTATCAATCCGTCGCGCCAATTTCCGTTTACAATACGAACGAAAAATCAGACAACCCGGAAAAATTCGGCAAATCCCCATTTCTCGAATTATTTGAAACCGAACACAATCGCCAAATCACCTGGGAACATCTTCTCAGGCAAACCAGCGATTGGGAAGGCACGCTATGGGGCAAACCCGATTGGGCGGATAGACCGGACACGGACGCGAATAATTGGTTAAATAGAAAACGCAATGCGCCCGGCGCGGTTTACGAATACAACGATGTGCGTGTCAACGTCCTCGCGCTTGCCGCGCTCAATGTTTGGCGCAAACCTTTGCCGCAAGTTTTAAAAGAAAACGTGATGGACGAAATCGGCGCGTCGAATACGTGGCGATGGTTCGGCTATGAAAATTCGTGGATTGTTCTTGACGGCGCGATTGTTCAATCAGTCAGCGGCGGAGGACATTGGGGCGGCGGTATGTTTATTAACGCCCGCGATATGGCGCGTTTCGGTTTGCTCACTTGCGTAACCATCAACCCGCGCTTGCCGCCGTCCAAAACCCCGATGCCGACCCGTCCGAATTTTGAACGCAGAATATTGGCGCGATGCCCCGGCGAATTCATCAGTCCTGTGTGCGCCATTCGTAGCGTCGGCGCAAGCGCGAGATTTTCTCCAGCAGTTCTGAATCGAACTTCGGATTCGCGTATTCGGTCGAAAGGGCTTTTGCCGTCAGGCGTTTTATGCGCAAAGTAACCGCGAGCAAACATATCCGCCGAATGCCTTCGGGCAACTTCCGTCAGTTCCGGGTCGGCTTCAAGCGGGGCAAGCCCCTCCGCCGCGCGTTCTTGATTAACGAGCCGCAGCATTTCTGCTTCGAGTTCGGGACGCGGGCGTGGTTTTTCAACCTTGAAGGGCAATGAAAGAATTTCGTTTGATTCGGGTTCGACTGTGTAGCGGCGATTGAGCGTTTGCTTAATGGCTTCACCGAAGATCGGCGTCAGCGCTGTTTCTAATTCATCCGTATAAGTCGCCAAACGATTTGCCATTTGGCTCGCGCGCAAATTTTCCTGAAAACTACCCTCAAACGGCATCGAAAAAAGCAGCGCCGAAACAAATGCCGCCGTTATCAAACCACTGACAAATCCCGGCAAAATTCCCAACAGTTGATTCACGCGCCGCCGGTGAACATCCGGCGACAAACGGCGAAGCAAATAATTTCCAAAAATCTGAATCAGTAATCCGACAGTGATAACAATCAGAATAAAAGCGAGCGGCTGATTCCAAACCTCCTCCCAACCGGTCAGCCGTCCAACCCATTGCGAAACAGGCTGATAAAAACACAAAGCCGCCAGAAAACTGCCAATCCAGCGCGCCAAATCGAGCAAACCCAATACAAAACCACGCCGCCAGCCGACGAAGGCGCTAAATAAAATTATGAGAACGAGCAGCGCGTCAATATAGTTAAAATCCATATCTGGTATTTTAGCCTTTGTAATAAAATTTAACTGTTTTGATGCTTACCAACTTGTAATACGTTTTCAAATAAATCCATTTTTCGCGGAAAAAGTGCGAATCTATAAATAATTTTTGAAAATAAACTACCCCGCAGCAAGCTGACGGGGTATTAAAAGAGTTTGAGTTGACCGTTAGACTCAATCTTGCCTTGTTGCTGAACATAGTTCTTTATCATTTGTTCGTTACCGTGCGCGCCAA
>JAIVJJ010000021.1 GCA_020200095.1 Acidobacteriota bacterium
TCAACGATAAAACCCAAATTCAAACCGCTAGCTCGGTTCGCTCGGCAAACGGTTTGTTATTACATTGTTTCGGAAAACTTTCATTTGCTTTGCTTTTGCTAGTTTTCTACTCTTGATTCACATCAATTACGAAAACTACTATATGGCGAATTGCATAAAGAAAAAAAGCAGCACCATTTTCAATTTCGGTTGTAAATTTAAATCTCAAAACTCTTTCATACCTACTCGGACGATGAGGCAACAGTCGTTTTGAATGACGCATAATATCTATGTCGATTGAGAAAACAAGAACTAATAAAAGAACAACCCAAAAGTCAAAGTTACCTTTTTCCCATTGTTCCAAAAGTAACCATAAGGAAGCTGCAAGAACTCCGTATAACGCCCACTTAGTCCAACCATTTCGCTGTTGTTCAGATGAAATCTGATTAATTTCAAAATCTAATGTCTTTAGAATATCTTCTTTGGTCGGAGAATTACCATCTGAAATGTTTTCACTGTTATTTTGTAAATTGTTTAGCATTACTAAAATAAATTCGCGGGCTAATCGTAATTGAAACTTAATAATTGATCCGTGCTAATTACTTGCCATTCTTCAAGTTCGTTTTTTAGTTCGTTGTTCATCGGTTCGGTGGTCAGAGGAATGAGAAGCACGCCTTTTTCAGTTTCGATGATGCGAAATCGTGTTTCTTTTTTGAATTAATAACGATCAACGATTTGTCTCCGGCAATGTCAATTTACCGTTTTCTTCAACGGTTAAAACTTCAGCCTGATTCATAACTTTTATTTTAATGTAAAAATCCGTCAAAACATATCTTTTCTTTGCGTGCGATTGTGATAAAACGAGCGGTCTGGGTAAAATCAAATTAAGGAAATGGGAAACACGGAACGAATCGGAAACCAGGGAAACGCGAATTTGTTTGAGGCTTTGGCTTACGTGGCGTGGATTGTGGCTTTGCTTTCAACCGTCGGAAGTCTTTTTTTCAGCGAGGTAATGAATTTTCCGCCGTGCGCTTTGTGCTGGTATCAGCGGATTGCGGTTTATCCGCTCGTGCTGATTATCGGCGCCGGGATTGTTTTGCGCGACGCGAGAATGAAGTATTACGCTTTGCCGCTTTGCTTGTGCGGATTGGCTTTGGCGGTTTATCACAACTTGCTTTATTACGGCGTCGTTTCCGAAACTCTCGCGCCGTGTTCGCAGGGAGTTTCCTGCACCGAAACGCAAATCGAATGGTTCGGATTCGTTACGATACCATTGCTGTCGCTGGCGGCGTTTGCCGTTATCGCTTTGTGTTTGCTGTTTTATAAACCGAAGGAATAAATTTTTAATTTATGAGTAAAGAAATCAAAATTTTAGCTTTAATAGTGCTTGTCGTCGCAATCGTCGCGGTTTTGGGCGCGAATTATTACCGCAAGGCGATGGAAAGTGCGCCGGTCATTGTTAATAAAAATAACAATTCGGGGAAAAAATCTTCGATTTCGCCCGAAACACTCGTGCGCCCGGACAGCGCGACGCTCGGCGTGCCGGACGCGCCCGTTACATTGGTCGAATTTTTAGACCCGGAATGCGAGGCTTGCGCGGCTTTTTCTCCGGTCGTCAAAAAGATTTTGAAGGATTACGACCCGAAAGTTCGCCTCGTCGTTCGCTATATGCCGCTTCACCCAAATTCACTGCGAGCGGCGACTTTAACGGAAGCTGCAGGCGAGCAGGGAAAATACTGGGAAATGCAGGAACTTCTTTTTAAGAGACATGCCGAATGGGGCGAACGACACGGCGCGCCGCCGACGGCACAGCCGCAGAACATTGACACCTTGTTTGAGAAATACGCGATGGAATTGGGACTTGATGTTGAAAAAGTCAACGACGCGATTCGGGAAAATCGTTATCAAGCCAAATTGGAACGTGACCGCCGCGACGGTCAAACACTTGGCGTGAGAAAAACTCCGAGTTTTTTCGTCAACGGCAGGATGCTGATGCGCTTCGGCGAATACGATTTGCGGGCGTTGATTGAAGATGAGTTAAAGAAATAAAAATCTGGAAAATAACTTGCAATGAACAACTATATGAAAAAATCAATTTTTGCAGTTTTCTTAATAATGGCGGTTTGCGCATCCGCTGCTTTCGCGCAAACAAAAAAAAACCGGTACGCGGATAACAAAGCGCACGACGGCAAAAGGCAAAACAATCAAAACCACAACAGTTAAAAAAATGACAAACAATTTGACTAATCAATCGGCGGTAACGACCGCTTCGGGTTTAACTTATATCATCACCAAACGAGGAACGGGCGCGCAGTTAAAGGCGGGCGACGAGGCAATTGTCAATTACACGGGACTTTTGACGAACGGGCAGAAATTTGACAGTTCGCTTGACCGCGGCGAGCCGTTTTCGTTTCCGCTCGGCGCTGGAAGGGTTATCAAAGGCTGGGACGAAGGCGTGCAGAAATTGCGTGTTGGCGACCACGCGACCTTGATTATTCCACCTTCAATCGGCTATGGTTCGCGCGGCGCGGGCGGCGTGATTCCGCCTGACGCGACGCTGATTTTTATTATCGAAGTCGTTGGCGTCAAATAATTTCTTAGCCGTTTTATAGCAAATTTCACACAAATGCAGAACAGGTCAGAACCGCCTGATGTATCGCGTCAAACTGAAATCTGCTCTAGGTTTCAGCTCGGAAATTCATTAGGTTTGAAATTTTATTCGGTAAAAGGTTTCCTACTTTGGTTTTGAATTTAGAAAACGCAGGTGAATTAAAGATTGCGCCACGAGTTTGTTCAGTACTCGCGGCGCATTGTAATTAATCGGAAAACATATCTATTGAGGCAAGCGACCTGGTGTGAGCGGCGCACCCGCTTCGTCAAGGACTTTTTCCAATCTCGGTATCTCAACGTCAACCAATGTTCTGAGCCGCGCCAGGACGGGATTGAACTGACTGACGGCGTAGTTGTATTGGTCAAGCTGCGTTTGCGTCGGGCGCGTTGAAGACAGGCGAATTGTGTCAGTGATATTGTCAACGCGCGACTTAATCGAAGGCGGCGGAATGTCGGAAGTTTCGCGTCCTCCGCGCAGCGCGTGCGTGATTTCGTTGATTTTTGCTTCCAATGCTCTGGCTTCTTCGACCAGTTTTTGATTTGGCGCTGGCGCTTCCTGCGCGGAGCGTTTTAGTAATCCGATTCGGTTTTTGATTGTGTTCGCCATATCAATCGCGCCGTTGACACCGCGCTGCAGCATTGAAACTTTGCGCTGAAAATCGGCGAGAACCGTACCTTCTTCGGCAGTCATTTTCTCTCTGCCTTCGACCGTCACCTCAAAACTTTGCGAACCAGGGAGAGCGGTTGTCATGCCGCCCGCTCTTAATTCCATTGTTACGCTGTATTTACCGGGCATAGCAAGTGGTCCCTGCGGTCCGAGCGTCGCGCCTTCCGGCAATACCAAGCCGGGAAGTAATTGCGGCGGCGTGGCGGGAATGTATGGCGGCGCGTAGCGAAAATCCCAGGTCGCGCGTTGAATGCCTTGCGCGGCGGGCGCGGACACGCGGCGAACGATTTTGCCTTCGGAATCCGTAATCGTGAAAACAATCGCGGGCGGTTCCTCTTCGGTTTCGGCGCGGAGTTCTTCGATTGACGGATAGCGAAACGGTTGTTTTTTCTTTTCCGCTTCGCGCTCGGCTTCCTGCCGTTTTTGTTTCAGCGTTTTCGGCGCGTCCTTTAAATAGTATGTAAAAGTCGCGCCGTAAGGCGGATTTGGAGCGAGGTAAAACGACGCGCCTTGAAAACCTGTAAAAGGCGCGTTGGAGCGAATATACATCAGCGCGTCTTTGACCGGGAAAAGCGCGGAAGTTTTATTAAGTGCTTCCGTGCTGATTTCGCGCAGCGGCGCGTAATTGTCCAGAACGTAAAATCCGCGCCCGAAAGTGGCTAAAATCAAATCGTTCTCACGCTTTTGAATGGCGATGTCGCGCACGGCGACGGTTGGCAATCCTCCTTTCATCTGAATCCATTTCGCGCCGCCGTCAACCGAAAAGAAAAAGCTGAATTCCGTTCCGACGAAAAGCAATCTAGGATTAACGTGGTCTTCGGCGACGGCGTAGAGCGAGCCGCGTTCGGGCAAGTTTCCCGCAACGGAAGTCCAGGTTCTTCCCGTATTCGTGCTTTTCAAAATATATGGCTTGAAATCGCCGTTTTGATGATTGTTAAATGTTGCGTAAACCGTGTTCGCGTCGTGCTGCGAAGCAAAGATGCGACTGACGTAACTCGTGTTGGGAACGCCGGGAAATTTATCAATCTTGCGCCAGTTTTTTCCGCCGTCTTCCGTGATTTGAATCAATCCGTCGTCCGTGCCGACGTAAATCAAAGCTTCTTTGAGCGGCGATTCAGCGAGCGCTGACGCATTGCCGTAAAGCGCGGTTGATTGGTTTTTGCCAACTGCGTCCGGTCCCCAGATTTTGCCCATCACGGGCAGCGCGTTGCGGTCGAGTCTGCGCGTTAAATCGTCGCTGATAACTCGCCAATCGTCGCCTTGATTGTCGGTGCGGAAAAGACGGTGACCGGCGAAATAAAGTCTGGTGCGCGAGTGCGGGCTGATGATAAAAGGCGTGTCCCAATTTGTTCTTTGGGATTCTTCTTCGCGTTCGGGAAACGGCGCGATGTCAAATCGTTCGCCCGTGCGTTTGTCGAAGCGCACGAGTCCGCCGTTTTGACTTTCCGAATAAATAATGTTCGGGTCAATCGGGTCAACCTGCGTGCGAAATCCGTCGCCGCCGTTGGTCACGAACCAATCGGAATTCATAATGCCCGCCGCGTTGCGCGTGCGAGCCGGACCGCCAAGAGAATTATTGTCCTGCGTTCCTCCGTAAACGTTGTAGAAGGGCGCGGAATTGTCAACCGTAACGTCGTAAAACTGCGTAACCGGAAGATTCGCTTTGAAATGCCAGTTCGCGCCGCGGTCGAAACTTTCATAAACGCCGCCGTCGCTGCCGACCAGATAATAATCGGTGTTTTTCGGGTCAATCCAAATTGCGTGGTTGTCAACATGCTTTAATCTTTCGCCGAGCGGTTTTTGTGTTCGTCCGCCGTCATCCGAAACTTGAAAGATGACGTTTGGAATATAAACACGGTCAACATTTTTTGGGTCGGCAACAATTTGTCCGTAATACATTCCCTGCGCGATGTTCGGACTCATCCGTTCCCAAGTCGCGCCGCGGTCGTTCGAGCGAAAGATGCCGCTTAAATTTCCGCTTGCTTCGACCGTCGCGTAAACAACATCCGTATCTACGGGAGAAACTGACAAACCGATTCGTCCTAAATCGCCGGGCGGAAGTCCCGAACGCAGTTTTGTCCAGGTGTTTCCCGCGTCGGTTGATTTGTAAATCGCGCTTTCCGGTCCGCCGTTAATCAGCGTGTAGAAATGACGGCGGCGCTGCCACGCGGCGGCGTAAAGCGTGTCGGGATTTGACGGGTCAATCACGACATCCGTTACGCCCGTGTTTTCGCTGATTACGATTATTTGTTTCCAGGTCTTGCCGCCGTCGGTGGTTTTATACAAACCACGGTCTCCGCCCGCAGACCACAAAGGACCTTGCGCCGCAACGTAAACGACGTTGCTGTCGCGCGGGTCTATGGCGATACGCCCGATGTGTTCGCTCTTTTTCAATCCGACGTTTTTCCAACTTCGCCCGCCGTCGTCCGAGCGATAAACACCGTCGCCGTAACCGACGCTGCGCTGGCTATTATATTCGCCCGTTCCGACCCAGACGGTCGCGGAATTTTTCGGGTCGAGCGCAATCGCGCCAATGGAAAACGAACCTTCATTATCAAAAACGGGCGTCCAGGTCGTTCCGGCGTTGATGGTTTTCCAGACGCCGCCCGACGCGACGGCGACGTAGTATTTAGCGCGGTCTTCCGGGTCAACGGCAAACATATTCACGCGCCCGGAAGTTACCGCTGGACCGATAGAACGAAAACGCATTCCGCCGAAAGTAGTTGTTGACATCGGTTCGGGTTTCGGCGTCGGCGATGCTTCAGGCGAAGGCGAAGGTGAAACTTTTACTTCCGGCGTTGGCGTAGGCGAAGGCGTGGGCGTAACAGTGGCGGTTGGTTTGATTTCATTCTGCGCAAACGAAACCGTGCAAGCAAACAGTAAAAGACTTAACGACAAAAACGGGCGAAACAGACGCATAGGTGGAAAATCCTCGGTTAATAATTTATTTGGTAGATTTGAAAATGATTCAAGGGCTAAAAGTAATCTTATCTTTAAGCGGATGCTCAATCAAGGCAATAAGCGCGGTCGAACAAAAAATTAAATTTGTTAATCGAACCGAACGGTCAGGAAGAGTTTGCCGGAAACTATGGTTATTAAGGCATAATTTGAGTATGGCGATTTCTTGCGTAAAATGCGGTCGGCAATACGACGTAACACTGTTTCAATTCGGACGCACGATTAACTGCGCTTGCGGAGAGCGTGTCGGCTTTGAACATAAGATAAATTTATCGAAAGATGAAGAAACAAAGTTCTTTGCTGATGTGAACGTGGCGCGTGTCGTGCGCTGGCTGCGGGCGATTGGAATTGACACGACTTGGGAAGACGCAATTTCGGACGAAGATTTGGTTAGGCGGGCAATCGAAGAGAATCGCTTTGTTTTGACGCTTGATAAAAAATTAACGGAAGAATGGCGCGTGGATAATGTTTTGCTTTTACAAAGCGAAAATTCGCTTGAGCAATTTCAAGAGATTGTCGAGCATTTCAAAATCAAAAAACCGAAAGAGTTTTTCACGCGCTGCCTTGTTTGCAATACATTTTTAAGAAATGCAACGGCACTAGAAATTGCTGCTGGCGCACCGCAAAGAGTTCGGGAAAATGAGCAGGTGTTTCATTTCTGCTCGAACTGCGCCAAACTTTACTGGCAAGGCTCGCACACGCGGCGAATGCAAGAAGCAATCGAAAAAGCTTTTAACTCAATCCATAAATAACATTAAATATTTAAAGTGACTTTTGCAAATTCTTCAGCGATTTCTATCTGTATTTTCAACAGAGATAATGGTCTAGACTTTAATTTAATAATGTTTCGCTGCAAATCCAAAATTGCACAAAGCACAAGCAAAACAAATAACACGAATAAAATTCACTCGCTATCTGGCATTAGTTTTGCATAAACGAACTCTCGCACAAATGTTTTCTTTAATAGTGTAGTTTTATCGAACACCAAAACAATTTTTAGTCGGCAAAATAGTTTTTGTTTTGCTGAACAGGAGAAATAAAACGATGAAGAAATTACTTTTTACCAATACTATCTTGGCGCTGGCAATTTTTGCTCTAACGGGTTGTCCCGGAGGCGCTACCAATACGACAAACACCGTTAATACAAGAACAAACACAACCGTTTCAAACGCCAATATGATGACGAATTCAAATACAGCGGTCGTTGTAAATTCAAACACGAATATGACCGATTCAAATATGAATATGTCAAATTCTACAAGTGGCGCAACTAGTCCGAGCGATTTTATGATGGAAGCGGCGAAAGGCGGAATGGCGGAAGTCGAACTTTCGAGATTAGCTTTAACCAAAGCGCAAAATGCGGAAGTCAAACAATTTGCGCAGAGAATGGTGCAAGATCATACAAATGCAAATACGGAACTCAAACAGCTTGCCGGCAAGAAAAATGTTACACTGCCGACCGAATTGGACGCGAAGCACAAAGCGACGAGAGATGAACTCGCAAAACTTTCCGGTGCGGAATTTGATAGAGAATACGTTAGTGCAATGGTCGAAGACCACCAAAAAGACGTAAATTTATTTAGAATGCAATCGGAAAGCGGAACCGACGCGGATGCTAAAGCACTGGCGGCGAAGACTTTGCCTATATTGCAAATGCATCTGAAAATGATTCAAGATATTCAAGGCAAAATGAAGTAAGGAGTTACGGAAAAATGGCTCAATGCGAAGTTTGCGGCAATGATTACTATTTATCTTTTGAAGTAATAACGGCGGGAAATCGCCACGTTTTCGATTGTTTTGAATGCGCGATTCATGGGCTTGCGCCCGTGTGCGCTCATTGCGGCTGCAAGATTATCGGTCACGGCATCGAAGCGAAAGAAAACTTTTTCTGCTGCGCCAACTGCGCCAAGCAAGCAGGTGTAACAGGCGTAGCAGACCACATCTGGGGAAAAGAAAAGGAAACGGCTGAAAAATACGGCGAATAAAACGACACCTTGAAAGTTTGAGAAACGAATTTGTAACGAACCGTTTTGTTCTTTTTCGCAAATAAGAGTTGCTCGCGTTTTTACTTTTAATTTTCCGACAATTATTTTTTCAATCTCTGGACAAATTTTTGTCTGAATTTTGCGACTTTCGGAGCGACGACCGCCGCGCAATACGGCTGATTTGGATTGTTGGTAAAGTATTCCTGATGATAATCTTCCGCGATATAGAATTTATCAAACGGCTTAATTTCCGTAACAATCGGATTATCATAAACGCCTTCCGCCTCGACTTCGCTAATAACTTCTTCGGCAATTCGCCGCTGCTCGTCCGAATGATAAAAAATTGCCGAGCGATACGACGTGCCGATGTCGTTGCCTTGCCTGTTCAATGTCGTCGGGTCGTGAACGCTAAAGAAAACCTGCAAAATTTCTTTGAATGAAATGACATTTGGATCAAATTTTACTTGCACAACTTCAGCGTGCCCCGTCGTCTCGGAACAAACTTCCCTGTATGTCGGATTTTCCTTGTGTCCGCCCGAGTAACCGGATTCGACCGCTTCGACGCCTTTCAAATCATCAAAAACCGCTTCGACGCACCAAAAGCAACCTGCTGCTAGTGTTGCCGTTTCTAAATTTGTATTTTCCATAAATTTATTTCACCACAAATGAAGCGTTTCTCGCAAAGAAGCGAAATGCGTCAAAATTTCATTTGTTTTATCCGCCGATAAAACTCATTGTCCGCACAGGTTGCATAAAATTCGCATCGTTGATTTTATGACGCGCTTCTTTTTTCATAACTACATCTTTTATAAATTCGACGATTTCCGGGCGTGTTGAATTGCTTCTCAAAACATCTCTCAAATTGTGTTCGGTAGTTGAGAAAAGACAAGTGCGGATTTGTCCATCGGCGGTCAAGCGAATGCGCGAACAAGCGCCGCAAAACATTTCCGTTACTGGCGCGACGATTCCGATTTCGCCTCTTGCGCCGTCGACGAATCTATACTTCCAAGCTGTTTCCGCGCCGCGCGATTTTTCTTTTAATTGAAGTGGAAAAACCCGATTGATTTTCGCAAAAATTTCCCTACCCGAAACGACCGAATTTCTATCCCAATCGTGACCTGCGCCGAGTGGCATAAATTCGATAAAGCGCATCGAAATATTTTGTTCGCGTGCAAAACAAACAAAATCCAAAACTTCATCGTCGTTATATCCGCGAACTACGACGGCGTTAATTTTTATCGGCGTCAGTCGCGCTTTTTTTGCCGCTTCAATTGCTTCTAAAGTTTCTTGCAATTTGTCAACGCCCGTAATTCGTTGAAAATTTTTGCGCTTCAAGCTGTCCAGAGAAATTGTTACGCGATCAAGTCCGGCATTTTTCAAATTTTCGGCACGTTCTTTCAACGAAAAACCGTTTGTCGTCAAAGCCAAATCAACCAATTTTGGATTTTGGGTTTTGGATTTTGGATTTTCTGTTTCCGAACTTTGAACCTCGAATCTTGAAACTTGAGCTTTTAAACGCGCGAGTTTTTCAACTAAAACTTCGATGTCTTTTCTCAAAAGCGGTTCGCCGCCCGTTAAGCGAATTTTTTCAATGCCTAAAGACACGAAAATCTCGCAAATCTCGACGATTTCCTCAAACGTCAAAATTGTTTCTTTGCGTGCTAATGGCGGCTCGCCGTGCGGCAGACAATAGAAACAGCGAAAATTGCAGCGGTCGGTCAAGCTGACGCGCAAGTCGCGGATTATTCGGTTGTGAGCATCGCGTAGAAGCATTATAAAAATGATACAGGTTGGATGTGAAAAGCGAAATGCAAAATGCGAGCGGAGGAAAATTAAATTTCTCTTTTTCGTTTTTTTAATGCGGCAGCGTTGCGCTTTAAGCCGTGTAATTTCGTGCGTTTCATTGCGCTGCGACGAAATTTTTCAACATAATCTTCCGTTGAAAGTGAGAGAATTGTGTCTAAATCGGGCGAGATGTTTCCTGCGCGCGGCTCAAATCTTGTTTCCTCCGTCGGCTTTTGAAAACGATTCCACGGGCAAACGTCCTGGCAAATGTCACAGCCGTAAAGCCAGCCGTTTAAGTTTTCCGTAATTTCTTCGGGCAATTCCGCATCGCGCAGTTCGATTGTTGCGTAAGAAAGACAAGCTTTAGAGTCAATCAAATACGGCGCGACAATCGCATTTGTCGGGCAGGCGTCGAGGCATTTTCGGCAAGTTCCGCAATGGTCTTCGATTGTTTCGGTTTCACATTCAAGTTCTTTATTCAACAGAATCTCGCCCAAAAAAACCCACGAACCGTATTCTTTTGTAATCAAATTTGAATGTTTTCCAATCCAACCCAAACCGGCGCGAACAGCCCACGCTTTATCCATTACCGGCGCGGTATCAACGCAGATTTTTCCTTCGGCGGTTTCGTCTATTGATTTAATAAATGATAAAAGCTCACGCAATTTTTCTTTCAAAACGTCGTGATAATCATCGCCCCAAGCGTAGCGCGAAACTTTTCCTTCCTCTTCCGTTTCTTCGTGTTCGTGTGGAGTGTAGTAATTTAAAGCAACGACAATAATGGACTTTGCTTCGGGGAAAACTAGACGCGGGTCGGTGCGTTTTTCCGGCTCGCGCTCAAGCCAGCGCATTTCACCGTGAAAGTTTTTTGCCAGCCATTCTTTAAGATGGTTGCCTTCTTGCACAAGCAGTTCGGCGCGTGCAATGCCGATTTTATGGAAGCCAATTTCAAGGGCTTTTTGTTTTATTTTGTGAGTTAAGCTTTTCACAATTTAAAGATAACAAAAAGGCTGTCTTAACCGAAGCCAGACAGCCGAAGAATAGTTGTAGGGGCAAGCCATTTGTGCTTGCCCCTACAACGTGTCGTTTCATTCTTTAAAAGTTTAATTTCGCGCCGAATTGGAATTGGCGCGGGTCATAAGAAGCAGTTGGACGGCTGTAATAGTGTCCGCTCTTGCTGCGTTCACCGAAAGCGTTAACATCAGTAAAGAATGGTGATGCAGACGCTTCATTAAAGCGGTTTAAGAGATTGAAGCCTTCGGCAATCAATTCGAGCCGAACGCGCTCGCCAAATCGAATCGCGCGGGCAACGCGTAAATCAACCGACGCGAATGAATGCGTCATACCCATATTACGTCCCAAATTTCCGGTCGAAAACTGTCCGTTGGTAATAAGGGGCGTAACGCAGCCGGCAGAACCGGGAATGCAGAGCGTTCCGTCCGCGTTCACGCTCGGACGGTCAGTCGAAGACGATTGATCGCCGTTCGCGTCGAAATTTGTGATGATATTGAACGGGCGACCGGACGAAATTTCGATAATCGGCGCAATGGTAAAATCAGCCAAAAATCGCTGAAATCCACCGCCGGAACGCCAGCTTTGCGGCGAAGCCAGAACGCCGCT
The DNA here is from genome assembly GCA_020200095.1 of Acidobacteriota bacterium. Lineage (GTDB taxonomy): Bacteria > Acidobacteriota > Blastocatellia > Pyrinomonadales > Pyrinomonadaceae. Next base: position 11,605 of record JAIVJJ010000021.1, read on the forward strand.
AAAGACGAAGCGATGGCGTTGATCGAAGAGCGATAAAGCGCGTTCAGCGCGGAAGTTTCGCGGATCTTGCGGAATCAGCAAAGTCTGTAAATCTGAAGAATCGTCAATTGATTTGGAAAAAGTGTAAGACGCCAGAAACGTAAAGTTGTTGGCGAAACGCCTTTTTACTTCGAGATTCAGCGCGTTGTAGTTTGAATTTCCATCCGATACCTGCGCATTGACCGCGCCGAATGGCGAAATTGTTCCCGGCGTCCGCAGCGAGCCTGCCAGAGCAGCATCAAAATCGGCGAGCGTGCGACGCAGCGCCGCCGGCAAAGCTGGATTTGCATTATACAAATTCAAAACGGATTGTGTCAGAAAATAGTTCGGCGCATTCGGACGGAAAAAGTTGGCGAAAGCCGGAGCAACAACACGCCCGCCGGCACACTGAGCGACTGCGCCCGGTATAATTACCGTGCATCCCGCGCCACCGGCTGGCGAACCGGGCGGCAAGACCGGAATTGTAAACGCAACCGCTTCGGTCGGAAACGCCGGTAATCTTCCAGCAAAACGCTGGAAATTCTGAATCTGCAAATCCGTGCGCGGCGCGTTCAAATCTGTCGGATGCGGTAAGTGATGTGCGCCGACAAAAATATACGAAGCCGAAACGGACATATTGCTCGTCAGTTGCCGCTCAATGGTCAAATTCGCCTGCGTTGCCGAAGCGTATTGAAAATCCTTCGAGATAGGCAGGGTGAACGGCAGAACCGCGCCGAATCCCGAAAATGTCTGGTCATTAAAACGCTGTCTGCCGAATTGATATTGTGCCGATGCAGCCACGCCCGGCGTTAAAACACCGGCTGGACAAAGCGGATTCCCGCCTGCCGCCGTACAAACAGTTCCTTGAAAAACCTGTGTCGCGTTCAAAAGCGCGGTTGGCGAAGGACCGCCCGCCGCTGTTAATACGGATTGCTGTTGCTGCGCAGCATCGGCAATATCGGAGTTGAACGCTTCTTATCGCGCGGAAATCCTTGCTGAACGCCGAGTACGTCTTGCGCTGCGAGAATATCATTTGCCGAGAGATTTATTCCCGTCAGCGTGTCGCGGAAAGCAACCGGCGTAATTGTTTGCGTCAATTCAACATCATAGCGAATGCCATAATTGATAGTTAAACGGCGCGTCGCCTTCCAGCTGTCTTGAGCGAAAATGGCAATCGGCGTGTTTCTAATTACGCTAACCGGATCGCCGAAACCTTGAATAAAAACTGACGGTAAACCCAGTCCGTAAGTTTGAACAGGAGTCAAATCAGGCGCACCCAACGTGCCGAAAGCCGCGTTGAGATTGCTCGCCGCCAGTGGACCGAAATTGAACAGCCCGGCAAAATTCAATTCAAAAACCGCCCTCGGAATTCTGACGAAATTAACATCGCCGCCGAATTTCAAAGTATGCGTCCCAAGAATATAATTGAAATTATCGGCTATCTGATAACGTGTTTCCGTTCGGTCAACCGGCGAGAATGGATTGCGCCCGATGAACGCCGCGCCAGAAATATTAATAGATGTCGCCTCGTTGTTTTGCGACCGGAAACTAGTTTTGCGTCTACCGAAGTTAAAACGAAATTCGTTTGCGGCTCTTCCGCCCAAAGTTGAATTGAGTCCAGCAGTAAAAGAAGTATCTTTAATCTCCGTAATGCCTGTGCGCGAAAAGTCGTTTTGACCTATGGATTGGTTCTGCGATTCGTCTTGAATGCCCGTCAGCGTGCCGGGATTGTAGCCGAAACGAAACGTCAATTGATTATCTTTGTTGAGATTGTGATCGGTGCGAAGCGAGAAAAAGTTCGAGCGGTCGGTCACGGGAAAAACTTGTTGCAAATTGAGCAACGGACGAAAAGCGATAAATTGCCCTTGCGCGTTTTGCGTGTTGAAGGGAACAGGAGCGCCCGACAGGAAAAATCTCGAACCGATTAAAAACGGCGAAGCAGGATTAGGATTACAAAAACTTGTTGGCGGAGTCGGCGGAGCGGGACAGGGCGGTGCAGCTAAAGGATTGCTTCCCGTCAAAGCTGTATTTCCGCCGCTTGACGCTAAGTAAAGATATTGCACCGCCGCGTTAACTAATGCCGGATTACCGCTTGCAATCAGATTTTGCGCAAATTGCTGTTGCTGCGTAGTAATATTTCTAAATGTTTGTCCGCCGAAAGTGACCGAACCGGGCAACCCTTGTGCTATGTTGCTGGTAAAAAAACCAGTTTCGTTGCGCTGGCGTCGTTCAAATGAAACGAAGAAAAAGTTCTTGTCTCTGCCGGACGTGGAAACAGGTCCGCCTTCGCCGAAGTTCAAAAACGGAAGCGGTCCGCCGAGAGTTCCGCCAAATTGCGTGCGCGTGAAAGCTGATTTAAACGGCGCGAACGGATTACGGGCTTGAATGCTTTTGTCGCGGATGAAACCGAAAAGATTTCCGCTGTATTCGTTTGTTCCGCGTTTGGTTACGACGTTGACGATGCCGCCCGTCGCGCGTCCGAATTCCGGCGCGTAAGAATTTGTCGCCACCTGAAACTCCTGCACGGCTTCCTGAGAGACGGTCGTGCGAGCGGCGTTTATCGAGTTGTCGGTAAAGTCCGAGCCGTCAACCTGCACAAGGGTCGAGCGTCCGCGTTGACCACCGATGTTCAAACCGGAAGTTGGCGCTGGTCCGATTGGGCGACCGTTATCACGCCCGACCGTGGAAATCGTCAAAGCAAATCCGGTCGCGCTGCGCTCGTTAATCGGCAGGTTTTCGATTCGCTGCTGGTCAATCGTATTGGAAACCGATGTTCTCGTGGTTTCCACCAAATCTACCGAATCACCCGAAACATTGACAACCACGTCTTGCGTGCCAACTTCGAGTTTGATTCCGAGTTCGGCACTTTGTCCAACGGTCAAACGGACGGGCGAAATAACTGTTCTTTTAAAGGTTGCAGCTTCTGCCGAAACTTCATATTCTCCGGGTGGCAGCGCGAAAATTTGATATGTGCCTTCGTCGTTGGTTGTCACAGAGCGGGTGATGCCGGTTCCGGCACTTCTCGCCGTTACGGTCGCACCTGGCACAATCGCACCATTCGGGTCGGTTACCAAACCGCGCAAATCGGCGGTGCTGGCTTGCGCCTGGGCAAATGCCGCGCTTGTGCTGAAAAACAAAATCGTTGCCAACATAAAAATCTTTTCGACAACGGCGGAAACCCGCAAAGAAAATGCTTTCATTAGATTTTATCTCCTGATTTTTAAGAAAAATTTTTCGGATTCTATCAGCAAACCAGCGAAAATTTCTTGTGGATGGTTTTTTTGTAAAACCTTAATTCGCCAAAGTATTTACGGCGCATTTCACGCCGGATAATTCTTAAATTCAAACTGACAGATTATTTATAGATTGATAGCTTTGAAATTTTAATCGCAAAAGGTGGCTTTAAGCAAGCAAAAAGGTAACCTTTGGTCACTTTTCGCCACTTTTATTGTTTATTTTCATTCTCGGAAACTGATTGTCGGGTTGAGCGAGTCAAAATTTCGCGCGCCTTTTCGCTTAAACCGAGCGCGGAAATGGCAAATTTTGCAAACTGCGGGGCAAACGCCGCTCGCCGCATCACAGAGCAGACGCGAAGCCTTTTTTGAAATTTTTTATTGTATAAAAGTTTATAATTTTCCGCGATTTTTTCGGGCGCTGAATCGTTTTCTGTGATAAGTTGCGCCAGAATCTCCGCGCTTTCCAGCGCCATCAGCATTCCGCTTCCTGTGAAAGGGTCAATAAAAGCGGCTGCGTCGCCGATGGTGAAAAGATTTTTCCCCGGATTTAAATCTTTTTGCCCGAAACCGCTAACCGAAACCGCCAGCCAATCAAAAACAGGCGTCGCGTCTTTCATTGTTTCGAATGCGCGTCGGTTTTGAAAAATAACTTGTTCGACAATTTTTTGCGCGTTTCCT
>JAIVJJ010000141.1 GCA_020200095.1 Acidobacteriota bacterium
GATTAAGGAGAGATTTGCAATGAACAATAAACGTCGAATTGAAATTTTTAGCGCCGGATGCTCGGTATGCGATGAAACGATTGCGCTTGTCAAACAAATCGCGTGTCCTTCGTGCGACGTAGAAATTTTGGATATGCGCGAAACGGAAGCGGCGGAGAAAGCCAAACAGTATGGCATTCAAAGCGTTCCGGCAGTAGTCGTTGACGGTAAATTGGCTGACTGCTGCGCGGGTCGCGGCGTAGATTTAGATTCGCTAAGAAATGCAGGTGTAGGCGTGCCTTTGATGTAACTTAAATAAAGGAGAAAAGCAAAATGGACACAATGACGCTTTGGACTTATTCGCTGATTGCGGGGGTGGTTGTAATTTTAATCGTCGCCGCCCTGCTGATTATGTTGATCACTGCCGCGCGTCGGGTAGATAAACACGCCGCGGAAATCTGGACGGCGGGCAAACACATTGCGGGCAATACGGTTTCAATCTGGATGCTCAACACGACCAACAAAGTCGCGGGCGATATTTTAGAGACTGCCGTGTCAATTGATAAAAGAGCCGCCGCGATTGATGACAAACTGGCAATGCTGGCAAATGTTCTCGGAGCGAAGAGGTAATAAAAATGCAATTACTAACTTGGCTGACGGTTATTTATCTGGTCGTGCTGGTGCTTGCGCTTGCCGTAAGCCTCATCACGATTTTCTTTTATCTCTGGCGCATCGGCACTGCGCTCGCGGCGGTTCGTGATGTGCTGGCTCAGGCGCAAAATAATACCGCGCCGCTCGCGGATCACCTCGAAACAATCAACGGCGGACTCGTGAGCGTCGGTGAAGGCTTGAAAGCAGTTGACGAACATTTGTTTGAAACGAATGAGAGCCTCGGCGCGACTGCCGGGCGTTTGGGAATCGGTTCGCAAACTCGTTAATTTGTGAGGAAAATATGGAAACAGCAATCATCATCGTTTGGTCGGCTACCTTGGTCGTCGCGCTCATTTTGACGCTTTGGATATTAAAGCTCGTCTTTCTGATTGTGCGCACCGAAAAAGACATTATTAAACTTGCTATGACGACGCTTACCGCATCGCACGGTATTGAGCGGAATACGGCTTTGATTTCCGGGCTTGAAGCGACAAAAGGCGTTGCGGGAAAAATTCTTAACACGGCGATGGCAATCGAAGCGGGTTCGTCTTCTATCAAGCAAAAATTGCAGGGAGTTGAAAAGGCTCTCAGAGAAAGGAGTTTATAAAATGGAACTGTTATTGACGATTTTTACCGCGCTGCTCGGGGCAATTTTGCTGATAGCTTTGGTCGCCTCGCTTTTTATAATTTTGCGAACTCTGCAATCCATTCGCCGCAGCCTCGAGCAAATCAACTACGGCGTGCGGGCGATTGAAAAGGAAACTGAGATGCTCGGCGGAGTCGAAACATTGAACGGCGGATTGACTGCACTCGCGGGCGGATTGGAGTCGGTTGCCGCGCATTTTACAAACGCAGATAAAAATGTTGGCACGGTCGGCGCAGCATTGTTGCAAAAATAATTTAGGTTGAATTAAAGGGAGAATTTTATGGGCGAAATACCGGAAAAACAAGTTGGCGAAGCCGGAAGTCATAAGCAACACATATCATCAACCGCAGGTTTACCAGACCAAGTCGGCAATGTCGCGCGGCGCACGATGGAAGAGTTAGCCGAAGATATTGTCGCGTCGCAGGGGAAAAGCAAATTCAGTCTCGGTCCGCTTGAAAAAGTTTATGTTTTTTGGCTGGCGGGAATGAGTTGCGACGGCTGCACGGTTTCGGTTAGTGGCGCAACCGAACCTGCGCTCGAAGATTTGCTGACCGGCTCGATTCCGGGCATTCCGCTTGTCGTGCTTCATCATTACGTCTTGCAGCTTGAAGCGGGCGACCATTATATGCGGACTCTGGAGTTAGCCGAACAAGGCAAACTAGACGGACCGTATGTTATTACTTACGAAGGCTCGATTCCCGATGAAAATTTAACCCTCGGCGGCGAACCATTTGCGGGTGAAGGCTCGTTTCCGCTTTTTGCGCCGAGCGAAGAGCGTCGGAGAATTTCCACAGCCGAATGGATAAAACGCCTTGCTCCCGGCGCGGCGGCGACCATTGCCATCGGAACGTGCGCGACGTGGGGCGGAATTCCGGCTGCTTACGGAAACGTTACCGGCTCAATGAGCGTGATGGATTGGCTCGGCAAAGATTATCGCAGCGCGTTGGGCTTGCCCGTCATTAACATTCCGGGCTGCGCTCCGGTCGGCGACAATTTTACTGATGCGGTGCAAGCGATTCTGCTTTTCCTGCAAGGTTTGGGACCGCTGCCGGAGTTTGATGAACTCGGTCGTCCGGCGTGGCAATTCGGCGACACCGTGCATCGCAAATGCGGGCGCGCAGGTTATTACGAAGAAGGCACTTTTGCCACCGAATACGGAGACAAAGAATGCCTCGTCGAAGTCGGCTGCTGGGGTCCGGTCGTTCAATGCAATATCACGGAAAAAGGCGCAATCTCGCATATGGGCGGCTGTATGAACGCGGGTGGACCTTGTATCGGTTGCACGATGCCGGGCTTTCCCGACAAGTTTGCGCCGTTCTACAAAGCGCCGCCGGGTTCGACGATTTCGAGCAATGCTTCGCGTCTGATGGGCGCAATTGTGCGACCTTTGCGTCGCATCAGCCAGCGCGAGCGCAACCGCGAGATTCGCTGGCACGACACCGTTCCGAGCGGCTGGGCGATGGAACAGGGCGATACGTCAATCACACACAAGATACTAGAATTTTTTTACGAGAGGATGCAATTTCTCGGCAGTAACAGACCGGGGCGCGACCTGCATGAAGAAAAATATCCGACGGGTTACCGTTCGCTGCCGAAGCAACTATACGGCGAAAATTACCAAGTGTTGCCGGAAGAGCGCGAGAAGAAGGCAAAGCACCGTTAATATAAAATGTTATGAACACGAAAAGTATGGATAGGTTGAACCGTGACGGAGGAGATGTTGCTACTTACTTGCCGAAAAAAGAAGTCGGGATTTCGTTCCCGCTTCACCGCAC
>JAIVJJ010000262.1 GCA_020200095.1 Acidobacteriota bacterium
GAAAGTCATTGTTATCGAGAAGAAATGAGTTGGATTAAAGCAAAAACCATTATTATTCAAGATGCCGTCAGAGCATATTTGGCGAATCCGCGTTATTTGCTTACTCCAACTGCGTAAGTCCTATAGGTTTAATTAGCGATTATTTGGTTTTCTAATTTTTATCTAATGGTTTTTCTGTTATTCAACTCTGCTTTTTTATCGCGGCAAAATTCGCTAATAAGCTCGACAAAACATCCGGGATTTTCTTCTGGCGGGAGACATACGGAAGATTAAATTTTCGATTAGAAAGTAAAAGGGCGTTTCAATATTTTTAGACCTTTCACTAATAGCAGAAGTGATGCGATGCGGCTCATCATTTACCATTAATCATTTATCATTTATCATTTATTGCTAGTTCAGCATTTGACGATAAATGCTTGATAGTAAACATTTTAACGAACAGCTATCCGCTTGTTTGTCGGGCAGTAACTAAGGCGAGTAAACTTGTGACATCTATCTTGTCAAACGATAAATTAAAATGGCTGCACGCTTTATCTGTCTCGGTAAAGTTTCCAAATCCGCATACTCGCCTCGTGCGTGAGCCTTGCCGCCCGTAGCGCCCAAGCCGTCCAAACTCGGCAGCAGATTTGCGATGTATGAGATGTCGCCAGCGCCTCTTTCACCCGGGTCGAGTGCTTCAATTTTTCCAAAACCGAGATCTTGACTGACCGTATCGAGTTGCTTCAGCAGTGCGAAGTTGCCTTCGGTCGGAGGCATTGCCGGGATGCCGTCGGAAAAAGTAATCTGAGCCGAAGTGCCTGGCAGGCTCTTGGCAACAATTTCTCTCATCTTTGCGCGGGCGGCTTCCTTCTGTGCCTCACTGATAAAACGTAAGTCGCCGCGCACCGTCGCCGTTGCAGGAACTACATTCGACTTCCCCTTTGCCGTAATAATTCCCTCTTTGGCTTCGATTTCAGTCCCGCCCGCTATCACCGCCGGATTAAAAGTTAAATACTTTTCATTGCGCAGCGTTTCGTAAAACTGATTGAGAATACGCGCGGCTTCAAAAATTGCGCCGCTTCCCATGCTTTCCTTAAAAATTTGCGCCGAATGTCCGGTTTTAGCCGTAACTTCTAGCGTCCAGCCGCTGCTGCCGCGACGCGCAACGGTCGCAATGTTGCTTCCTCCGTTTTCAAAGCTGAGAGCCAAATCGCTGCGTTTCGCCGCCGCAATCATATCGCCGCGACTAATCTCCGTCGGTTTTCCGCTGTTTTCCTCATCGCCCGTGTACATCACAATAACGCGCGCATCTTTGAGCGCTCCAGCTGCTTGCAGCGTTTTCAAAGCAAAAAATATCACTACATTTCCGGCTTTCATATCCGCTGAGCCCGTTCCATACGCCTTGCTTCCGTCGCGCCGGAATTTTTCGCCGCTCAACACAGTGTCTATATGACCGATTAAGAGAACGCGTTTGCCTTTCGTTCCGGTTTTTTCCGCTACCAGATGTCCGGCGCGTTTCATCTCGGCGGGCATTTCTATCCATTTGGCATTGAAACCGAGCGACTCAAATTCCTGTTTGAGAACCGTTCCGACCTGCTTTACACCTGCCAGATTTTCGGTCGGACTTTCAATATTGACAGTTTTTTCAAGCAGAGCGACTGCTTCATCCGTATGCGCGTCAATATAATTGACGATTTTCTGCTCTTCGCCGGAGAGTTTTTGGGCGTAACCGAATGTCGAGAATAAAATGACAAATGAAAAGGCAGCGATAATTTTACTGATTGTTTTTTTCATATTAGCTTAATGTTTATCTTTCCAATTCGGATTTTCCTTTTTTGTCTTTTACAAACTCCGTTACAAGTTCGACAAAGCATTCGGGGCTTTCTTCCGGCGGAACATGCCCGCAATTTTTCAACACGATAAAACGTGAATTTGAAATTGATTGGTGAAGTTTTTCGCCGTTGCGAAGCGGAATAACCGTATCTTCTTCGCCCCAGATTAAAAGCGTCGGTTGTTTGATTAGATGTGCTTCATTTTCGATTCGGTTAGCGTCCCATTTTCTCGCCGATGTCAAAACTGAATGATGCGCGTCTTTTGCCCGCAACGGGCGACCAACTGCTTCGATGCGTTCTTTGGTAATTAAATGATGATTTGCAGGCGCGATTGTATGACGCATTCGATAGCGCAGAAATCTTTTTGAACCAAGCAAAAACGGCGTAACCGTTTCGCCGACGCCGCGTAACGAAGCTAGTTTCAAAAGTCGATTATTTTTTGCTTCGTCGTTACAAACAGCGCTAACTAGCACGAGTTTCTCTACCTTTTCAGGAAAATCCAGCGCAATCACGGAAGCGACCGCGCCGCCGTAAGAACTGCCGACGAAAGTTGCGTTTTTGATGTTTAATTGATTCATCAAATTTACAATCATTTGCGCCTGCGCATTTATCGAGTAATCAAACCATTTCGGTTTTTCCGAATATCCAAAACCGAGCAAATCAACGGCAATGACGTGAAAATCTTTTTCGGCAAAAACCGGCACTACCGTTTTCCAGACGTAGGTTGAAGCCGTGTAGCCGTGAACTAAAAGAAGTGTCGGATTACTTTTATCGCCAAACTCTTGATAATGAATCCGCGCACCGTCAACTTCAGCAAAATGCGAGTTTTCACGATGATGAATTGTGTCGGCAACGTCTTCCCACTTTGCTTTACCAGCCCGCGTCAGCATTTTCCAAGCCACGATTGCGCCAACCGTGCCGCCTGCGCCTAATGCTAAATTTTTCTTCTTCATAACCTTTTAATTTTATACTAAAACCACGCGCGGTTGAACAGATTTTTCCTGTTTGTCGTAAAAACCAACGGCAACAAGATTTTCTTTTTCATCTATCATTCTTATCGTTTGATTGTCTTCTATTTCCCGATTTTCAAATTTGAGTTTTATTCCGTTTTGAGTTTTTTTGATTTCCGTTTCGCTCAAAACAATTTGCGGCAGATGAGAAACCGCTTCGTTCATCGAGATTAAAACTTCATCGAGTTTTTCTGCGACAGCAATTGTTTCCAATTCTTCCAAAGTTACTGCTTTCGACAAATCAAAATTCCCTGCCCGCGTTCGCCTCAATTCAGCCAAGTGCGCTCCGACGCCTAATTTTTTTCCAATATCTTCAGCTAAAGTGCGAATATAAGTTCCGGCAGAACACAAGATTCTAAGTCCAAAGTCCAAAGTCCAAGGTCCAAAGTCATCTGCTTGTAAGTCTTCGGTTTTCAAATTTTGGTCTTTTGAAGCTAGATTTTCTTCTTTTCGTAATTTGTCTTTCTCTGTGTCTTTGCGTCTCGCCAGTTTAATTGTTTCTAATTCATAAATCGTAACCTTTTGAGATTTTCGTTCAATTTCAATTCCCTTTCGCGCCAGTTCATAAAGTTTTTTGCCTGCAACTTTTTTTGCCGAAAACATCGGCGGCGTTTGTTCAATCTCGCCGCGAAAATCTGCTAAAACATTTTCAAGTTCATCAATAGAAACATTTCGTAATTCGTAATTCGTAATTCGTAATTCGCCTGTTCGGTCGCCCGTGTCTGTTTCAAAACCGAATCTGACAATCGCTTCATACTCTTTCGCGTCTTTATCCAAAAATTGCGCCAGTCGTGTTGCTTTTCCAACTAAAATTACTATCACGCCCGTCGCAAACGGGTCGAGCGTTCCCGTGTGTCCGATGCGTTTTGTTTTTAATATCTTGCGACACCGCGCAACAACGTCGTGCGAAGTTATTCCGGCGGGTTTGTCTATAATTAAAATACCGTTCATTGATTTTGGATTTTGGATTTTGGATTTTGGATTTGCAAGTCGGGAAAGTTAAAATTTCCTTTGGCAGCTTTGCGGCGCGTAATAATTACTTTCTGCTCATCGCTCGCTGCTCACCGAACAAATGTGGAAAAAATGGAAAGAAATAAAGGACGATAGCGAACGCACTATCAAAGATGTTGAAAAATCACGCACGCGCACCTTTGACCGCGCCGTGAATCTTCTCACCTACAAACCGCGTTCTATAAAAGAATTGCGCGAAAGGCTTTTGGAAAAAGATTGGACAAATGAAGCGATTGTCACGGAAACAATTGAAAAACTCGAAAAATACGGATATTTAAACGACGCGCAGTTTGCCAAAGATTTTGCCGCGTCAAAACTTCGCCAGAAACCAATCGGCAAAAGAGTTTTAAAGCAAAAACTCGCGCAGAGAAAACTCGGCAAAGAAACCGTCGAAGAAGCGGTAGAAAAAGCCTTTGAAGAAACGCCCGAAGCGGAAATTATCGAAAGAGCAATCGAAAAACGCCTGCGCGTAAAAGGCAAGCCCGAAACGCGCGAAGACACGAAAAAATTTTACGATTTTCTTCTGCGGCAAGGTTTTTCTTACGATTTAGTGCGCGAGCGAATGCGAGAGATTGCTAAAGGTGAATTGGAACGGGATGGATAGGATTAACAAAAATGAGGAAATAGGAAAGAGAGTTAAATTTAACCCTTTTTCTTATCTGATTTATCTACTTACTCTTGGAATGTCTTTTTTCGGAACTGTTATGAGTTTTTTTGCTAGTTTCTTGAACGTCCGAAATTCGTTGGAGAGAAGGTGTTTCTTCAACTCCTTTTCCGTTTTTGTTTTCATCTAATACATTCTCCATTTGATAAAGAACTCTAATTGGATATTCAGCTGCTCTCTCCCAAACTTGCGTACCTTGCTTTCTATAGTCAAGTGTTAAGTTAAAAACACCTTCCATACCTATTGGAAATATAGGAAATTGAACAGTGTTGCGAAAGTTGAAAAAATTATTGGAAACAACAAATGGATGAACAACACCCATAACGGCTTCTCCTTTAGGCGTAACTAACTCAATTCTTGTTTCAAGCTCAACTGGCTCAGAAATATCAGTGTCTCGATGCCATAAAACAATAACCGACCAAGCAAGTGGTAATCCAGCTTTCTCAGGAGGCTTTTCATTCGTCTCAATCTTTACAAGAACGTGCTCCAATACTGATATAAGCGACGATGTGTTATCTTTCGCTTCTATTATTTTTTCACATGGAGCGAAAAACATTAGCTTTATCATAAACTATATGGTTGTCGCTTGACTTGTCCCTAAGCCAGAATTACCAATTTTAAACATATGTCCGGCAGTAACTATCTCGCTATAATATGGCGAATATGACGAGTCTAATTTTCGCACTTTAAATCTTTTTCTATTAAGCTTAACAATTTCAACACTGCCTGCCGTTACTGGTTTTTCTTCTGGACGAAGCAAGTTAAGTAATTGCAAGTCAGGATTAAAATCGAATGGCTTGGGGAAAATTGGGCTATACCATTGTTTTCCATTCTCAATCCACCTCTGCCTTAATTGACTATTAGTTCGATTTGCATCAGTGTAGCCAAATTGTGTTCCGCAAGACGGGCAGATTAGGTCGTCTTCTGCCGGTCTCCATAATTTATTGAATCCGCAAACTGGGCAAGTGTACATAATCACCTTTTCTTTTTTCTTTTACAATCCCAATTAAAGTAATCCAGGTTTGTTTTCCACCCGTGTTCTAATGGATTTGCAATATAATAACTCAGTATTACATTGTCTTGACTCAAAATTCCATATTCGTGAGTAACTTTATTATACCTTATCCAATCCCATCTTATACCATCCCTTTTGAATCGTTTACATTGTTTAGTTGTTTTTGGGTTTAATGGCTCACCCAAGAACTTATCCGCATAGTAGAGATATTCTGCTTCTGTCATTATATGTGGAAATTCCTTTTTTAACACAACGTGGTCTCCAAAGTGAGAGGTCAAATCCAAAGGATGTCCAAAACCTAAAGTATAAGGCACGCAATATCTCCACTTTGACAATTAATGTTTTTGAAGTAAGGTTGTTAGAATATATTATATTAGGTTACTAATTTGCCAGCATGTGAGCCAAGTATATTATTACCAAAAATTAAATTATTGGTTCGTCCACTTAAAATCATTCTGCATAGCTTGTCTATCCTGTTTGAATTTCTTAAAAATTAAGAAAACCTTCCTCATTTCTCATCTTCCGGTTTTTGCTTTCGGAAAGCGCAAAATTTCGCTAACATTAAAAACTGAAATAAATTTCAGAAAGATTCTAGAAAATGAAAGAACGGCTTGCTTTAATTTCAGTCATAATTTTTGTGCTTTTTTGTTTTGCGTATCTGCAACCGACGGAAAGCAAAAAATTAAATTCGCCGAAAAAGCAGACAGAAACTCTTTCCGAAATCAAACCGCATTCGGCTCAAGCTGTTGCGTTCGGCGTTTCCAAAAAGGTTAGCGATTTCGCGCCTGCTTCGCCCGAAACGGGCAAAACCTCTAAAAAAAGCGCGGAAGAACAAGCCCACGCTGTTCCGAACAAAGAGCCTTTCCGCAAGCAAAAGGAAAACGCCTTTCACGATTCGGATTCAGCAATCGCAAATTTTTCTGCCGTGTCGATGCCCGCGCCTTTGCTTTCTTTTGATGGTTTATCAAACAGCGACAACGCTGCCGCTTACGGTTCTCGTGTCGTTCCGCCTGACCCGAATGGCGATGTCGGATTGAATCATTACGTGCAGGCGGTCAATATTCTAACCCGCGTCTTTGATAAAAGCGGCAACGCGCTGACGCCGCCTTTTAAGCTGAGCAGTATTTTTTCCGTACTTGGAACGCCTTGTTCTCAGCGTAATGACGGCGACCCGATTGTGCTTTACGATGCGCTTGCTGACCGTTGGATGCTGAGCCAATACTGCAACAATTTTCCGCCGTTTCGACAACTTATCGCCGTTTCGCAAACGGGCGACCCGGCAGGCAGTTATTACGTTTACGAGTTTGTGATGCCGAACGTTAAATTCAACGATTATCCAAAAATCGGCGTTTGGTGGGACGGCTTTTATATGTCGACCGACGAATTTTTAGGTAGCGATTATGCGGGCAGTGGAGTTTTTGCTTTTGATAAAAAGAAAATGCTGACTGGCGACCGAACGGCAAGCTATATTTATTTTGATTTGGCAACGCCTTCGACAATTCGGGTTGGTGGACTTCTTCCGTCTGATTTCGACGGGCTGAATGCGCCGCCAGAAAATGCTCCGAATACTTTTGTCAGTTATACGGCAACCGAATATGGCGACGCGCAGGACGCGCTTCGTTTGTTTGATTTTCACGCCGATTTTGCGAATTCCCAAAATTCCACTTTTACCGAAAGAGCCGAAAGCCCTTTGCCGGTTGCGCCTTTTGACCCGACCAGCCCGGAAGGTCGAAGCGATGTTTTAGAGCCGCCGCCGGGCGAGCCGCTCGATTCGCAGTCAGACCGTTTAATGTTTCGCGCCGCATACCGAAATCTCGGCACGTACGAATCTTTGGTCATAAATCAAACCGCGCGCGTTTCGCCAGTTAATCAAACTTATCGCGGCGGAGTTCGGGTTTATGAATTGAGAAAATCGACGGGGAATTTTGCCGTTCACGAACAAGCAACAATTGGAACAAGCGACGCAAGCCGTTGGCTGGGCAGCACGGCGCAGGATTATCAAGGCAATACGGCAGTCGAATACAGTTATTCGAGCGAGCAGAAAAAACCTTCCATTTTGTATTCGGGAAAATTGGCAAATGAGCCAAATGGAATATTTCGCGCTGAAGAAACTTTGATTGCCGGAACGGGCGTGCAGACAGGTTTCGGCTCGCGTTGGGGCGACTACAGTTCGATAAATGTTGACCCAAAAGACGATTGCACATTTTGGTTGACGAACGAATATTACACCGCCGAAAGCCAAGCGGAAAATCAGAACGGCTGGCTGACGCGCATCGGGACATTTAAATTTAACGAATGCACAAATGCGCCGCGAGCGAAAATAACCGGCACTATTACAAATGCTGCAAATGGTCAACCGATTGTCAACGCAACCGTTACGGCAAACGCCGTTTATATCCGAAGCACAAATGCAAGCGGAAATTACGGCAATTTAACTCTTGTTCCAAACACTTATACTTTGACAGCTTCGGCAAACGGTTTTCGTCCGCAAACCGTGAACATAACAATTGTTGACGGTCAAATCTTGATACAAAATTTTGTGCTTGAGCCGACGGCGGTTTTGAGCGAAAACGGTTATCAAATCACGGCTGAAAGCTGTTCTTTAAATAATGCGATTGACCCTTCGGAAACCGTTACGGTAAACATTACGCTTCGCAATACGGGCGCGATAAACACGAATAATTTAATCGCAACCTTGCTCGCCACAGGCGGCATTACAAATCCGTCCGAAGCGCAAAATTACGGTGCAGTAAATGTAAATGGCGAAAGCGTTTCGCGCTCGTTTACGTTTACCGCGCCATCGAATATAAGATGCGGCGATGTTATAACTTTGACTTTGCAATTGCAGGACGGCGCGGATAATCTCGGCACAGTTACGATAAATTTGAATACGGGCGCGGCGCGAACTGCTTTGCAGGAAAACTTCGATTCGGTTGTCGCGCCGAATCTTCCGAACGGCTGGACGACTTCCGCAACTGGTGGACAGGAAATTTGGAAAACATCGAACGTTATCTTTCAATCGCCGCCGAATTCAGCGTTTTCTCCTACTTCAAATCAAGTCGGTGTAAATGAACTTGTCTCGCCTGTTTTTCAAATAAATTCGCCGAATGCGGAACTGACTTTTCGCAACCGCTATGACCTTGAAACCACATTTCTGCGAAACCAGCTTTATGACGGCGCGGTTTTGGAAATAAAAATTGGCGGCGGTGAGTTTCAAGATATTCTTGCGGCAGGTGGCGCATTTCTTTCAGGCGGTTACGACGGCGTTTTGAGCAGCTGCTGTCAAAATCCGCTCGCGGGAAGACAAGCCTGGTCGGGAAAAAGCGGCGCGAATCAAACGCCCGAATTCGTTACTTCAAAAATCAAATTTCCCGCCGCGGCGGCGGGAAACAATGTCCGGCTTCGCTGGCGTGTCGGCACAGACAACGGAACTACGCGTGAAGGTCAATTTATTGACGATGTAAAAGTTTCTGACGGTTTTGTATGCGGTTGTCAAAACGCGCAAACAAAACTCGCGCCGTTTGATTTTGACGGTGACGGCAAAACTGATTTTAGCGTTTTTCGTCCGAATGACAATGCGAATGAACCGGATTTTTACATACAAAACAGCGCAAATAATTCGTTCACCAGCGCGGCTTGGGGAAGCGCCGCCGATGTTGCAGTAAATGCCGATTTTGACGGCGACGGAAAAACTGATTACGCTGTCTTTCGACCTTCGACGCGAACCTGGTTTGTTTTGCGAAGTTCGGATAATTCAATATTTACTGCTGTTTTTGGACTTGCTACTGACAAATTAACGCCTTCCGATTTTGACGGCGACGGTAAAGCCGACATCGCGGTTTTTCGCCCGTCAAACGGCGTCTGGTATATTTTGCAAAGCACAAACGGGCAAATTCGTTCAATCCAATTCGGTGCGGCGGACGATTTACCGGTTCAGGCGGATTACGATGGCGACGGTAAAACCGATGCGGCAGTTTTTCGCCCTTCAAGCGGTGTTTGGTATGTTTTGCGAAGTTCGGATAATGGATTTAACGCCGCGCGGTTCGGCGCAAACGGCGATAAACCGGTTGTCGGGAATTTCGACGGTGACACAAAAGCTGATTTTGTGGTTTTCCGCCCCTCAAACGGAGTTTGGTATCTGCTGAAAAGTTTGAACGGATTTTCCGCCGTGAAATTTGGTTTGAGCGGCGACAAACCTTTGCAGGCGGATTTTGACGGCGACGGCAAACGCGATGTGGCGGTTTATCGTCAAAGCAGCGGCGTTTGGTATTATCTGAAAAGCTCGGACGGCGGTTTTGCTTTCAGACAATCTGGCGCTGGCGGCGATGTTGCGATTCCGTCAATTTTTGTCCCTTAAGTTTTTGTTAAATAATTTTGGTTTGGTTATCCAATATCGGCAGAATGTGTTAAAAATTAGTAAGACGCCAATTTCCCTTTCCCGAATTTGTTAATAAAAAAGGAATTTTTAATGAAACGTATTTATATAAGTTTGGTCGGTTTATGTCTGCTTTTAGCTTGGTTTGCAATGAGTTTTACAACCGATGCAAAAAGCGAAACGAAGCAAGCGGTAGAAATCAATATGGTTTCGCCGAACGTTGTTATCAGCCAATTTTTTGGCGGCGGCGGTTTAAGCGGCGCGCCTTACACAAATGATTTTGTCGAGCTTTTCAATCGCGGCGACGCGCCGGTCAGTTTAAACGGTTGGTCGGTTCAATATGCTTCTTCGGGCGGAACAAATTGGTTGGTTACGCCTTTGACTAATATAACTTTACAGCCGGGACAGTATTATTTGATTCAGTATGGTCCCGTCGGAAATGTCGGCAGTTCACTTCCGACACCTGATTTGATTGCTCCGCCTGTAACAAGCAACGGCAGCACTTTTGTTCCGAACCTTTCTTCAACTTCGGGAAAAATTGCGCTCGTTAATTCAACTACACCGCTTCCTGCTTCAACTTGTCCGGTGGATGCAAGCATTGTTGACCTGGTTGGTTACGGCGATACGGCTTCGTGTTTTGAAGGCGCGAAGACGGGAAACTTAACCGCTGCCACCGTCGGCATTCGCAACGGGGGCGGCTGTGTTGATACGGATAACAATAATTCAGATTTTATAATCGCCGCTCCAACACCGCGAAATACAAGTAACTCCGCGAATTCCTGCAATCTCGGCGGAACACTTCAAGCCGGAGGCGCGGCAAATCCGAACACGGTTTCGCCCGGCGGAACAACGCTTTTAACCGTTTCGGTAATTCCGGCAACAACGCCGCCCAGCACGGGTATTACGGTTTTCGGAAATTTGACCGACATCGGCGGCTCGGCAAATCAACAGTTTTTTGATGACGGCAGCAACGGCGACGTTACGGCTGGCGATAATATCTTTTCGTATCTGGCAACAATTCCCAACGAAACAATCGGTGGTGTTCACATTGTTACGGCTGTCGTCAATGACGCCCAATCACGCACGGCTAATGTAACTTTTAACATTACCGTCAACGCGCCGCTGCCTGGTGAAGACCCGCTGCTTTTGGGAAATCCGAGCAATGCGACGCCCGATATTGCCAACGAAAACAATTATTTAATGGTAAAACCGCAGTACACGCTTTCCTATAACCGCAGCAGAGCGACGCCGAATTGGGTTGCGTGGCGACTGGACAGCAGTTGGATTGGAACGACAGACCGCCAAGACGATTTTCGTCCCGACCCGCAGCTTCCCGCTGGTTGGTATCAGGTTACGGCGGAAGATTATTCAGGTTCTGGCTATGACCGCGGGCATATGACGCCATCGGGCGACAGAACTCGCTCGGCTGCCGATAATTCAGCGACGTTTTTGATGACCAATATAATTCCGCAACTTCCGGCTAACAACCAAGGACCTTGGAACGATTTTGAAAATTACAGTCGTTCATTGGCGCAAGCTGGAAATGAGCTTTATATCGTTTCCGGCGTTGCCGGAAATATTGGCACGATCGCGCAAGGAAAAATCGTCGTGCCGGAGGTTACGTGGAAAGTTGCGCTTGTTTTGCCGAACGGCAACAACGATTTGCAGCGAATATCCAAGGCGACCAGAACAATTGCAATTATCGTCCCTAATCAGCCGCCGCTTAATCAAAGCGCACCGTGGCGGCAGTTTAGAGTTTCCGTTGACGCGGTTGAGGCTCTGACGGGTTATAATTTTTTCTCGAGCGTTCCGAAAATTACGCAGGAACTAATTGAAAGGAGAAGAGACAGACAATAATGGATAATGGTCAGCAGTCAGTGGTCAGTGATCAGCCGAATGCCGAATGCAAAATGCGGATTTATTTCCGCTTTACATTCCTTTTTCTGCTTAGTATTTTTTGCTTGGCATTGCCAGTTGCAGCGCAGAAAGACCGCACCATCGGCGAGGTGCAGGGCGAAAAAAATGCTTCGCCTTTTGCCGGAGATTCAGTGCGTTTAACGGGAATCGTGACGGCGCGTTTAAAAGGTGGTTTCTTTCTGCAAACGCCGGATGATAAAACCGACGGCAATTCCAGCACTTCCGAAGGAATCTATGTTTTTACAAAAAGCGAACCGCCGGGCGAAGCTGCCATTGGTAATCTAATTTCAGTTACCGGCACAATTGAAGAATTTCGCCCTAAAACCGAGCCGTTGAGTCTGCCGATAACCGAGCTTTCGATGTTCAAAGACCGCGATACGATTAAGGTTATCTCAAAAGCCAACGCGCTTCCGAAATCCGTTGTTTTAACCGTTAATGATTTTAATAAAGGTTTGCTTGACGCGCTCGAAAAATATGAAGGAATGCGCGTGCAGGCGGACGAATTAACGGTTGTCGCGCCGACCGGCGGCAGAGTTGACGATAAAACCGCCGCTTCGCAATCGAACGGCGTTTTCTACGCGGTTTTGAAAGGCATTCTGCGCCCGTTCCGCGAACCCGGTATCGAGATTTACGATTACGTTCTCTTAAACGACAAAGATCGAAGCGGAAAATCTTGCGGCACTGAAAAGATTAGCCGAGCGAATCAATGCTGATGCTGTCGCCGCGAATCAGCCGAATCCAAAATATGAAGCGTATTTGATTGACGGCAACGACGGGCGGGGAATTGATTCGGGCTTTCTGGTTAAATCTGAACGAGTTAAAGTCATCGAAGTCAAACAATTCGGCAAAGAAGATAAATTCAAAAATCCCCACAAGGACGAAGAAACTTTAAACGACCGACCGCCGCTTCTTTTGCGGGCATCAATTGACGACGCGAAAACGGGCAAACCGTTTGAATTTACGGTAATTGTCAATCATCTAAAATCTTTTCTCGGTGTTGATGACCCGAAAGACGGCGGCGCACGGGTGCGTTTGAAAAGAAAAATGCAAGCCGAGTTTTTAGCAAAATTGGTTCAAGAACGTCAAACTGCCAATCCAAAAGAGCGCATCATTCTTCTAGGAGATTTTAACGCCTATCAATTTAACGACGGCATAGGTGATACCATCGGCACAATCAAAGGAACGCCCGCGCCGAAGGAAGCAGTGATGAATTATTCGGAAGATTTGGTAAACCCGGATATGACAAATCTTGTTGATTTGATAAAAGCCGACCAAAAATATTCATACAGCTTCGACGGAAATGCGCAAGTGCTTGACCATATAATTGTCAGCGAAGCGATGAAAAAACACATCGGCGGTTTCGGTTACGCGCGGATGAACGCGGATTTTCCCGAAATTTATCGCAACGACGATTCGCGCGTCGAACGATTTTCAGACCACGACGCGGCAATTGCGTATTTTACTTTTGATGAAAAATCCGCATCTAACACTGATAGCAAAACGAAGCAGAATCCAACTAATTAACTCAAGTAGGTAGTTGTTAATGAGAGACTTATCAATCTGAAAGCCAAACAAAAACAACCAGTTTTCAATAAAAAGCCTGAAAAACTGGTTGTTTTTGTTTAGCGACGAAATTCTAAAAGAGGACTTTTCTATTTTCAAATATTGCTTGCTTTATAAATACTTACTTGGGTTAATTACTTTTCGCAATTGCATTCGTTAACGAGCAAAAAATATCGCGTCCGTCGTTTGAACCCAAAAGTTCTTCGCAGGCGCGTTCCGGGTGCGGCATCATTCCTAAAACATTTCCCCGCCTGTTACAGATTCCCGCAATATTAGAACGCGAGCCGTTCGGATTTGCTTCGTCAGTTGCTTCACCGTTTGTGTCGCAGTAACGAAAAACTATTTGATTATTGCTTTCAAGCTGCGCGAAAGTTTCATCGTTGCAAACGTAATTGCCTTCGGCGTGCGCAACTGGAATCGTTAAAACTTCGTTCTTTACAAGCTCGCTCGTATAAGGCGTGTTTCCGTTTTCGACTCTGATATTAACGTGCTGACAAACAAAATGTAGGTTACGATTTCGCATTAACGCCCCGGGAAGCAAATCGGCTTCGCAAAGAATCTGAAAGCCGTTACAAACGCCGAAAACAAATTTCCCTTTTTCGGCAAAATCCTTCACCGCTTTCATTACGGGCGAAAACTGTGCTAAAGCGCCCGCCCGCAAATAGTCGCCATAAGAAAAACCGCCTGGAATGATGACGGCGTCGTAACCGCTCAAATCGGTTTCCTTATGCCAGACAAAATCAACGGGCTGACCAACGTGTTTGGAAACGACGTGATAAGCGTCGTGGTCACAGTTTGAACCGGGAAAAACTATTACTCCAAACTTCATAAATTAGTGGTAAGAGGTAAGTGGTAAGTAGTGAGTTTTTGATTTTAACTAATCACTCACCGTTCACCACTCACCACTATTGAACTATTTCAACTTTGTAATCCTCAATCACCGGATTTGCCAAAATGTCTTTAGCGATTTTCTCAACAACCGTTTGCGCCTCCGGTTCGGAAAGTTCCGAACTGAGCGCGATTTCAAAGTATTTGCCCTGCCGCACGTCCGCAACATTTTCAAATCCTAAAAGCTCGACCGAATGATGAATCGCTTTGCCCTGCGGGTCAAGCACGCTCGGCTTTAAGGTGACGTAAACTTTTGCCTTCATTGTTAAATTATGACTCGTCAAAAACTTTTTCGCAAAATCTTGTTTCTATTTTTGTTTTGATATATTATTTGCGCAAGTTTGATGTTCCAACAATTTTCCCCCAAACTTAAGGAGATTTTTCAAAAATGCAAAATATGAATGGTAAAACTGCACTCGGACTTGATGCAAACGTCGGTGCGTTGATTTGTTATCTGGGCAATTTAATTTGCGCTTTAGGCTTAATTTACAGCATCATCGTTCTGGTTACGGACAAAACCAACAAATTAACCCGTTTTCACGCTTTCCAATCAATTCTTTTAACGGCTGTCGGATTTATTATCGCTTTCGTATTCGGCACTGTTTTCGGCGTTGCCGCTGCCGCCAACTCAGGTATTTTATCCAGTTTAGGCGGTTTGCTTTATATGATTGTAGCCCTTGCGGTTTTTGTCGGAATGGTTTATTCAGCCATCAAAGCTTATCAAGGAGAGATTTTTAAACTTCCCGTTATCGGCGATTTGGCTGATAAATGGTCAAACTAATTTGGTTTCCAATTCAAAAACGAGCGAGAGTTTCGGCTCTCGTTTTTTATTTCCCCACATTAATTTCTTTCTTCAAAAACTCTTTCGAAAACTTTTTCCACATTTCGCAAATAATGTTTCACGTCAAAAACCTTTTCGATTTCTTCATTCGATAAACGCGAGTTTATATCAATATCCGCTAAAACCAGTTCTTTATAGTCGCCGCCTTCGTCCCAGACCTTCATTGCGTTTCTTTGCACCCAAGCGTAAGCATCTTCGCGCGAAACGCCTTTTTGCGTCAACACTAATAATAATTGTCCGCTAAAAACCAGCCCGCGGGTAGCGTTTAAATTCTTCAACATATTTTCTGGATATACAACTAAATTATCCAAAAGCGAAGCGGTTTTTGCCAGGATGTAATCGAGCGCAGATGACGAATCCGGCAAAACGATTCGTTCGGCGGACGAATGCGAAATATCTCGTTCGTGCCAGAGCGCGACATTTTCTAAACCGACAATCGAATTTGCGCGAACGGTTCGCGCCATCCCGCAAATGCGTTCCGACAAAATCGGATTACGCTTATGCGGCATCGCGCTTGAGCCTTTTTGTCCGGTTTTGAATTTTTCTTGTGCTTCTCGAACTTCAGTTCTTTGCCAATGGCGAACTTGCAGCGCAAATTTTTCCAAAGAAGAAGCAATTATTGCCAGCGTGCAAAGATACTCGGCGTATCTGTCGCGCTGAATAATCTGCGTCGAAATCGGCGCGGCTTTTAATCCGAGTTTCGCGCAAACTCGTTCTTCAACTTCCGGATCGAGATGCGCAAACGCACCGACTGCGCCGGAAATTTTCCCGACCGATATAATTTTTTTCGCCTTTTCCAACCGCTCCTGATTGCGCCGCATTTCCGCAAACCAGAGCGCGAAAATCATTCCAAACGCAGTCGGCTCAGCGTGTATACCGTGCGTTCTGCCGATTTGCGGCGTGTCTTTAAATTCAAATGCGCGCCGTTTTAAAACTTCCAAAAGCGCGTCAATTTTCTGCAAAAGGATTTCGCAAGATTCTTTCAAAAGCAAAGCGTTCGCTGTATCAACGACATCGCTCGAAGTCAAGCCGTAATGCACGAAACGCGCCGCCTCGCCAATGTTTTCTGCCAGATTTGTCGTAAAAGCAATTACGTCGTGGTCGGTTGTTTTTTCGATTTCGTTAATTCTTTCAACTGTAAAAGCGGCTTTCGTTTTAATTTCTTCAACCGCGCCTTTTGGAATTGTTCCCATTTCGGCGTGAACTTCGCAAACAGCAATTTCAACATCAAGCCATTTTTGAAATTTATTCTGCTGCGACCAAACCGCGCCCATTTCGGGCAATGTGTAACGTTCAATCATCTTTTCTTATTCGCTTTCGCAGTTAAGTAATTCCCAAAATTCCAGAATCTTTTGTCTCGTTTTCAGGCTCTTGCTGTTGTTTGGGGGCTTCTGCTTCC
>JAIVJJ010000142.1 GCA_020200095.1 Acidobacteriota bacterium
GATTGATATTTTAATTAATGCCGCAGGTATTATTCTAAACGGTACAATTGAAAATACTTCTCTGGATGATTGGGACAAGATGATGAATATAAATTTGCGCTCGCTTTTTTTTTTAACGCAAAAATGTGTTCCGCATCTTGAAAAAACAAAAGGAAATATCGTAAATGTTTCCAGTGTTGCCGGACTGCGCTCGTTCCCGAATGTGTTGGCATATTGTGTCTCAAAAGCCGCTCTCGACCAATTAACGAGATGTTCCGCGCTTGAACTTGCACCAAAAGGAATTCGGGTTAATGCCGTAAATCCTGGTGTTGTAGTTACCAGTTTGCATAAACGCGGCGGAATGTCGGATGAAGATTACGAGCAATTTTTGAAAAACTCTGAAAAAACACATCCGCTCGGGCGCGTCGGCGCGCCAGAAGAAGTGGCTGAATTAATTTATTTTTTAGCATCTGAAAAAGCTGCTTGGATAACCGGCGCAACATACGAAATTGATGGTGGACGAGCACAAACGTGCGCTCGTTAAACTTTTATTCTTTCCTATTTATAAATGAGACTCCAACTTCTGCCAAGTACCCTGAGTGAAACCGGAAATGCTTCGGTGCAGCAACATTTATCGTGTTTTGTAATAGACGATTGTTTAGCGATTGATGCCGGAAGTCTTGCCATTGCAACCACTTCTATACAGAAAAAACAAATCCGCGATGTCGTCTTAACTCACGCTCATCTTGACCATATAGCCGGATTGCCTTTATTTATTGATGATTTATTTGCGAGTTTGGAAGAACCAATTCGCGTTCACGCAACAAAGGAAGTAATCGAAAATCTTCAACGACATATTTTTAATTGGGAAATTTATCCGAATTTTTCTGAACTTCATAACGAAAACGGAGCAGTTTTGA
Organism: Acidobacteriota bacterium; assembly: GCA_020200095.1. Lineage (GTDB taxonomy): Bacteria > Acidobacteriota > Blastocatellia > Pyrinomonadales > Pyrinomonadaceae. Next base: position 900 of record JAIVJJ010000142.1, read on the forward strand.
AATATTACCAATTTGAAATCGGAACGGAAAAATTTATCAAACATTTGTGTTTAAAGGCTTTGGAAGTTAATCATAAAGTTCAAACCGTGGGGTTTTTAATTGCCGATGAAAAATCAAAAATTGCATTTACCAGCGACACGGCGGAAATGGATGGATTCTGGAAAGCTATCAACGCTGAAAAATCACTTGCCGCGATTTTAATCGAATGCGCGTTTCCCGATGAATTAAAAAAATTAGCTTCACAATCTTACCATCTGACACCAACAACTTTAAAGACGGAACTTGAAAACTTGAAAAGCACAACTTGTCCGATTTATGTGATAAATATAAAACCTATGTATCGGGAAAAAATTGTAAAACAAATTGAAGAATTGGAAATAGAAAATTTACGAATTCTCGAAGTCGGAAAAATTTATGAGTGGTAAAAATCAGGAAATCACAAAATTAAATTTTAATGTTTTATTTTTCTTTTTGAAAATTAATCGGTTCGAATGAATTTTTGAGATATTCGCCGGGAAATTCGTGCAATGTGACGCGTCCGTTCCTTAAAATACTTTTGATGCGAAAGGTTCTTTCTTCGCGACTTTTGCCGGGCATAATCTCGGCGCGAAAAACAACACTCATCCCGGGTCGCGCCCAAACGCTTTTAGCTGCTATTCTGCTGTAAAATTTTTCGAAAAAATTCATTTCAATCTTCCAATTCTCTTTTCTTGGAAATCATAAAAAACGGGAGCGACAATTGAACAAAAGGCTAAACGAAACGAGTCAAATACAAAGATTTAACGAGAAAAAAAACGGACGTGTTTCCAATAAATATAACCGACCGTTTTGGCTTCCTGCATCGAATTATTACATTTTATCATTTGCCATTGCGGTGGCTTTCTTTTTTTTGATTTGGGGAGCGCTTCACGAAGAAGAAGGCGAAGCGCCTTGGATTTTTGCAGGCTTCGGTTCGAGTCTGATTTTAGTCGGTGCTGTTTTCCTGCGCGAGATTGTTCTAAAAAAAGCACGAAATCAATTTCTTGTGGCACAGAGACGACTTGACAATAATGTTAGTAATACGGCAATTCCACTTGGGACAAACAATAAAGAAGAAAAACTTTCACTCCAGAAGAATGCCGAAATTATAAGTAATATAAAACATAAATCAGAAGCGGCTCGGATTCTAAGGAAGTTGCCTGAAGCACATCTGGAAGTTTTTGAAAGCTGTGATGAGTATCTTTCAATAAATAAAAAAGCTCTGGAAACAGTTAGTGCCGGTTCGCCTCGACTGGCAGCTTTAAGACGCGGGCGGGAAATAATTAAAGAACTTCACAAATTTCATCTTTTGACCTGGGCGGGAATGCAGTCGCGTCTGCTTACTCAGGAAGCGAAAAATCAATTTAAGTTTTCTGACAAATTAAATAACGCGCACAAAGCGCAGTCCGTCTTAGAAACGGCTTTGCAGTTTTATCCAAATGATACGCAATTAATTGAATCGGAAGAAGTCTTAAAGGAATTTATCACTTCGATAAAAATTTTTCATTGGATAGAGCAAGCCGAACGAGCAGCCTTTAAGAAAAACTATAAACGGGCGATAAGTTGTTATCAAGACGCGCTTTTTTTTCTGGCGCGGGAAAATATAAATAAAGAAGAAGGAGAGTTGATAACCGAACAAATAAATCGGAAAATTGAAAACATTCATCAAATAGAAAAGGAAGTTAAAGAAGCAAAGCGAATTTCAACAAATTCAGATTTGGAGAGCGAAAATAAAAATGATTAGCCAAAGATGTCCCAAATGTAGCAGCCAACGTGTTCGCCGCGGTTATCGTCCAACTCCACTGTGGTCAAAGTTTTTGTTTCGCTATAATTTGCTTTGCGATAACTGCAACTGGGAGTTTATGGGTTTTGCCGTGCCGGGGACTGTTTCCGCAAAACCTACCAGAGGCAGGAAAAAAGTGTAAAATTTAGAGATATTGAAAACAAAACTCAAAAATCGGCAAATTCTGAAGCGTAAATATTGAAAAAATAATCGTTGCCGGCTTCATAGCAGAAATTTAAAAATGAAAAGCGGAAAGTTGTATTTTTTCATATTGTTTTTTCTTTGCCCCATTTTTTGGCAAAGTTTTGTTTTTGCTCAGGAACAAAAATCGGAAAATGCCTCAGAAACTAAACCGACTGAAGAGGCGCTCACGGAAGAGAATTTAATTCATCACGGTGATTTGATTGACCTTGATGTTGTAGGCAGCGTCGAGTATGACTGGCGCGGAACACTTACGCCGGAAGGAGTAATCAACGGCATTGATTATATTGAAAATCCAGTGTATGGACTTTGCCGAACGGAAACGGAAGTTGCCAGCCAAGTTGTCAAAGCTTTAAGCAAATTTTTGCGAGAACCAAAGGTCGAGGTAAGAATTATTGACCGTTCAAATCGTCCGTTTTCCGTTCTTTACGGAGCGGTTAAAATGCCGCAGCGTTTTCAAATAAAACGTCCGGTTTTGTTAAACGAATTGCTTATCGTCGCGGGCGGAATGAACAATAAAAATCAGTGATTTACTAAATGGTAAAAAAGATGCCAATCCGCGGATTTTTGGCGGTGATATTGTAACGGTTTTGGAATCTGATTTGATTTATGTAATCGGTGGTGTCGCAAACCCGAAACAACTTTATGTGCGCTCACAAATTACGCTTACTCGCGCTATTGCCGGCGCGGGCGGCTTATCTAAAGACGCAAAGGGTCAAAAGGTAATAATTTCTCGTTATGAGGGCGGTGAAAGAAGATTAATTGAAGTTGATTACGAGAAAATTAAAGATAATCAAGCCGAAGATATAATTTTGCGTCCGCTTGATATTATCGAAGTAGTTCAAAACGGGCGTGAAAAAAAGAAACTTCAGACCAGAGTTAAAAACGCTGAAGTAAAAGAAAAAAAACTTTCGAGTTTACCTTTGCGTATAATTGATTGAGCAGGGCTTTTGTGTAATAATTTAAAGTTTTAATTGTTTAAGATTTAAAAATCTGTTATCTATTAAAATACTTTACTTTTTTGTCGAAGTTTATCCCTGTAAGAAAATTATGGAAATTAAGCGAGGCAGATTCAGCCGGCGAATGATTGCACTTTTCTGGTGTTTATTAGTCGCCGTTATTATCGGAGTTTTAATTTATCTCGAACAAATAGCGTTTTTATATGTGTTAGCGACGCTGGCGCTGGTGATTTTACTTTTAATTGTCGGATTTGCCGATTTAGAAAATGTTGGTAGAGAAAACATTGAAAATTTTGTAGTAAAAGAAGAATAAGTTTTAATTAATGTCCAAGTCATTCAAATTTTTTTTCGTTTTGTTATTGTTGTTAAGTCTCTCGTTTCAAGCGATGGCTTATAGAGTGCAATTCGCTGACGAAGCTGCGATGAAACCTCTGCGTTGGAAAAACGGTAAAATTCCTATCGCGCTTTCAACTTCTTTAATTAAACAAAATTTTAGCATCAGAAACGAAAGTGATACTGTAAACGCAATCCGCAGAAGTTTGCTGACGTGGGAAAAAGTTACGAACGTTGAATTTGAGGTAAGTTGGACTGATTTACAAAGCCTAAGCCCGTCGGGAAATTCTGGAGATGGCGTCAGCCTTATAACTATCGCGCCGACATCGGAAAACCTTGTACTTTTTGGTAATGAAACCGGAGACGTTTCCGCCCGCACGAGAGTTTTTTTCAACCGCAAAGGCTTTATTAACGAAGCGGACATTGTATTGAATCCTTATCAACAGTTTTCCACCGACGGTGCAATCGGAACTTTTGACCTTGAAGCGACGATTACCCACGAACTCGGACATTTGCTTGGACTCGAGCATTCATCTGTTATCAGTTCGACAATGTATGCGCAACAGAGAAAAAACGGAACTCTAAATTTATCTGGATTCAGCTTGCGAACATTGGCTGAGGATGACATCGCAGGCATTCGGTCTCTTTACGGCGCAAAAAATGCCGAAAAAGATTGTTGCGGACAATTGCATGGCAAGCTTATTCAAACGGACGGCAAGCCCGCCAAAAATATGCAAGTATGGGCGGAAGAAGCAGAGACCGGACGCGTAATGGGCGAGGTTTTAACAGTCGCGGACGGAAGTTTCCTTTTTGAGGGACTGGTTGAGGGAATTTACCGAATTTATACGCAAGAAACTAGTGATAAAGTGATTTTTGGAGCGGCAGAAGAACTCGGCGAAATTAAAGTAAAAAAAGGTAAGACATTAAATATAACAAAAAAATTAAAGGATACGCCGAATGGTTTTGGCTTGCTTTATGCCGGCTTTAACGGGCAACTTTCCGAACTCGCTGTTCCGCTTAATGATGGCAAATCCTATACGGTTTACATAGGCGGCAAAAATCTAGATACGAAAAGTGTTCACATAGATTTTAATTCTCCCTTTTTTAGTATTACGCCCGGGACAATTACTACTCACGATTTTGGGTCACAAGTTTCCGTCGTTAGCTTTGAGGTTAATGTAAAATCGCAAACTCCGCCCGGCGAATATAGTTTCATAGTTATTCTTTAAATTTATTAACTTTTTCCATATTTTTTCAGAAAAAGAGCAATGGACATAATACGCTTGACCTGAATTTAAATAAGCGTAAAATTTGTATGTTATTTGGATTATAAATTGAAGAAGGCTGGCTTTCGATTTTGTGTCAACTAAAAAGAAGATGGAGCTAATTTTTAAGGGACCGCAAATGATTATCATTTAGCGGTCTTTTAGAATTTAAAGTGATATGAAAGATAAGAAAGAAAGTCATTTTAACCAATGGCTGCTTAAAGGGGTAAAAGAGCCGGAAGGACCTCATGAAAAAGAAGATCAGCATCATCAACATTCGTGGTGGAAGGTAATGTGTTTAACGGGTGTTGATTATTTTTCGACTCTTGGTTATCAACCCGGTATTGCTTTTTTAGCGGCAGGCGCTTTATCGCCGCTGGCTACTTTTGTTCTTGTTATTTTGACCTTATTCGGCGCGTTGCCGATGTACAGGCGCGTAGCGGAAGAAAGTCCGCACGGCGACGGGTCAATTTCAATGCTCGAAAATCTACTTTCACGGTGGAAAGGCAAGATGTTTGTTTTGGCGTTGCTCGGCTTCGTTGCCACAAGTTTTATTATCACCATTACGCTTTCAGCCGCCGACGCGACAGCTCACATTATTGAAAATCCGTTTGTCGAGCATCATCTTCAGTTTCTCAATCATAGAATAATTGTTACTCTTATTTTAATAGGTTTTTTGGGCGCGGTTTTTTTAAAGGGATTTAGTGAAGCAATCGGTATTGCCGTCGGCATTGTTGTTGTTTATTTGTTGTTTAACATTGTTGTAATCAGTGTCGGTTTATACCAGATTTTTGTCATTCACCCTGAAACATTGGGAAATTGGAGCGCGTTGTTGTGGAGCCACCCCGATGTTAATGGAAGTATATTCGCAATGATAATTGCCTCACTCCTGCTTTTTCCAAAACTTGCTCTCGGTCTTTCAGGATTTGAAACCGGCGTAGTTGTAATGCCTTTGGTTAAAAGTGATAAAGATATTTCAGATAAAGAGAAATCTTCAATCCACGCATCAAAATTACCCGACGCCGAGCTTACGCCGCAAGCCGAGAGATTTTTACAAGGACGCATCCGCAATGGAAAAAAACTTCTGACCGGCGCGGCTTTGATAATGAGCGTGATGCTCATCGGAAGTAGCATTATTACTACGATGCTTATTCCGCCCGACGAGTTTAAGGAAGGCGGGCAAGCAAGTGGGCGGGCAATTTCCTATCTGGCTCATACTTATTTGGGTGATATTTTCGGTTCCTTATATGACATCAGCACAATTGCAATTTTATGGTTTGCCGGAGCGTCGGCGATGGCTGGACTCTTAAATATCGTTCCGCGCTATTTGCCACGTTTTGGAATGGCGCCTGATTGGGCAAGAGCTACACGCCCGTTAGTACTGGTCTTTACGGCTATCGCTTTTCTAGTGACAATACTTTTCAAAGCGGATGTTGACGCACAGGGCGGCGCGTATGCAACCGGGGTTTTAATGCTGATGACCTCGGCGGCGGTTGCCGTGACAATTTCCGCCTGGAGAAAGTCAGAAAAGAAATGGATTGCTTTTTTAATTATCACGCTTGTTTTTTGTTACACGACAATTATCAATATTGTCGAGCAGCCTGAAGGAATTAAAATTGCTTCGCTCTTTATTATCGGAATTATTGTTACTTCTTTCATTTCACGGGTAATGCGTACAACAGAAGTACGAGTAGATGGAATTGAATTAGACGCAAATGCACAGGAATTTATTGATGAGATGGCAGAAGGCGAAATTCGAATTGTTACAAACCGTCGAGAAACCGGCGATGTTGAAGAATACCGCTCTAAGGAACACGAAAAGCGGGTTGATAATCATATCCCATCGAGCGACCCGATTCTTTTTTATGAAATTGACCTGGGCGACGCTTCTGACTTTAGGGGAAAATTGAAAATCCGAGGTGTTGATATTGACGGATATAAAATTTTACGAACCGAAGCGCCGGCTGTTCCAAATGCCATTGCCGCTTTTTTACTTTATTTGCGCGACACGAGGGGTAAAATACCGCATGCTTATTTCGGTTGGAGCGAAGGCAATCCAATCAGATATTTGATTCGCTATTTAATATTCGGAGAAGGCGACACGGCACCGGTAACGCGCGAGATTTTGCGAAAGGCTGAACCAAATCCCGCGCAAAGACCCAATGTTCATGTCGGGGGATAGAATCAAACGAAAAATTAAAAGGCTAATTGAAAAATAAAAAGTTTGTTGTTTGCTAAAACCCGAGAATTCAAAATCGAAAAATACTTTTCGTTTTCAATTATTCGGTTTCAATTAAATTCGGATTCATTTCTAGGAAACAAGAACGGCAATAAACTGGACGTCCTTGCGAAGGATAAAAAGGTACGGTTGTGTAAGAGGCGCATTTTGCGCAAAAAACCGAAACTTCGATCTTCTGTTTTACACCAGAAGCTTGAGCAGCCGCAATTGACGCGATGCGTTCATTTTTTGCTTGTTTACAGACTTTACACCGCTTTGGAGGATTTTGCAGTCCTTTATCGCGAAAGAAGATTTGCTCACCGACTGTCCAAACAAAATCCTCGCTGCAATCGATACAAGAAATGTTTATATCTTGCAATTCTGACTCATTAACAAAAGTTTTTTGATTAAACTCCTTTAAATCATCAAAATTAATCTGTGACACCGCTTGTTCCCTCCCTTTTTAATATTCCAAAATCAAAAATTATTTTAAAGCCAAATTTCCTAGGGTGAAAATTTAACTTCAAAAC
>JAIVJJ010000022.1 GCA_020200095.1 Acidobacteriota bacterium
TTGGATAACAGTTCCAAATGGAAGCATTATCAATACAAACAAAGTATGGACAAAGATACAGTTCTCGCCGATAACAACAACAAAAATAAGAGTTGTTGTAAACAGCGCATTAGCCAATTACAGCAGAATCGTCGAACTTGAAGCTTGGGGGCAGTAACAATGTTTAATAAACCTGTTCCAAAAGCTTTAATTTCTTAAACAATTTGATAGAGTAAAGCCGTGAGCGCTAAAACTTGCGGCTTTTTCTTTTTAGTTATTTGTTAAATTAAGTTATTGAGCTGTGAAGTTCAATCCATCTAAATCTTCCGTCAGATTAACAACCTGTGGAGTAAACTGATAACGTTTTGAATAGACGTTAATAATGTAAGTTTCTCCTGCAGCTAATTCCTTAAAGCTGTAATAACCGAAGAAGTTTGTTCTGGCTGTTTGTGTCTTGCCACTTTGACTGGTTAAATGCACAACAGCATTAGAAACATATCTTTTTCCTGCTGTTACTCTGCCTGAAACAGAAACCGTTGCTGCGGTTGGAGCTAGCTGCACTTCAAAAGCACCGATGTCAACGATTGTTGTTCCATCACCGTTTCCATCACGAATGCGCGGAAATCCTACTCCTCGCTGGTCAAATGCAAGTGCAGTCCCATTGAATGGGTCAACTGCTAAAGCGTTGAGTCCAGCATCAACTGCAGGACTTCCCACAAGCAATGCGTGTGTCGGAGTTGTTCCGCCGTTATTTTGCAGTGCGCCGAGCAGCGGATTCACATCTCGAATGTCTGTCGGATGATAGGTAATAGCAAAAGTTTCAGTGTTAGTTGAATCACCCGGCGAATCGCCAATTAGATTACCGCCTGCCGATGTAATTGTGCCAATGCTGCTAGTAAATCGAATTTCGGGAGCAATAGCATGGGTTGCAGTATTACCTGCCACAATTGTATTGCCGAAATTGAGTGTACCTCCTCCGAGGAGGATGCCGCCGCCCTCTCTTGCGGTGTTATTTGTAATAGTTACGTTGCGCAACGTTACATTTGTACCAGTATTGCAAAGTCCACCACCATAACTCCCTGCTATATTGCCTGAGATGGTCGAGTTGACGACTGTCAGTGACGAGCCACTAGCCAAAAAACCACCACAATTACCAGCGACAGTATTAGCGGAAAAGGTTGAGTTGATAATTCGGTGATTTGCTCCGCCGTTGAAAAATACGCCTCCGGCGCTGCTGTTCCCAAATCCTGAGTTTGTAGTAACATGAACGCCATTGAGGATAAGTGTTGCGGTGTTGGCAATAATCGCTCCGCCCGAACCGCTCATTATTGCGCTCGTTCCGTTACCGCCTGTCAAGGTCACACCTGAGATAGCCACGAGTGCACGGATTATGTAGAAGATGCGGTTTGTTCCCTCACCACCATCAATTGTCAAATTGTTTGCGCCGGTTCCGATTATTTCTAAAGCTCCAATATTATTACTTATACCTTCGGTATCAATTATTGGAATCTCTCCACCATTAACAGTCGTCAATATAATAGTCGAGTTCGAAGGTAGATTAAACAAAACACGATCATTGCTGACGAGATTGTTAGCTTGCTCAACTGCCGCTCTTAATGAGCATTCTAATTCCACCGTTGCCAAATTTATATCGCAAATGGCATCGGCAGTGTTTGCGTCGTGCTGGTCGGTGGTCAGATTAACCGTAAAATCTACGGCAAATGTTTCGGTTACTGCTAGGCTGAATAACAATAAGAAAAAGAGTGAACAGGTTTTCATTAAGAGTTTCTCCAAGTTAAATTGTTTTAGTTGCTGATTGCTAATTCCGTTAGGTTACTTCTGTGGGAGAAAAACCGGAACAAACGAAAAGATTATCTCGAAAGATTTTTAACTATTACACATAATGTCGTGAATTGGCAATGATTTTTTTAGAAACCAAAGGGATAAAAAAGATTGAACTGTTTATTGTCCGGTTATTTGTTTGTTGATAGTTTTTTCTATCTTTTGCCTGACCTCGTTTCGGACGCGTAATGCCGCCGTCCTCGTATTATAAGAAGCTACCTCAAAATCTGTTAAAGATAGCTTGTAGCTATTAAAGAATTAGCATACAGTCGCCGTAGCTGTAGAAACGAAAGCTTGCTTCAACGGCGTGTTTGTATGCTTTCATCGTTAAATTATGACCGGCGAAAGTTGAAACTAAAACCAAGAGAGAAGATTGTGGAAGATGGAAATTGGTTAAAAGTCCGTTGATTGCTTTGAATTTATAATTCGGCGTAATTGTTAAATCTGCAAGCCCGCTTTGCGCGGCAAACTTTCCCTTTTCTGAAATCGAAGCTTCTAACGCCCGCGTCGTCGTTGTTCCGACAGCAATTATTCGTTTGTTTTCAGCTTTGGCTTCGTTTAGAGTTTGCGCGGTTTCTTTGGAAATTTCAAATCTTTCGGGCATAACTCGATGTTCGGACAAATCCGAAACGCGCACCGGCTCAAAAGTTCCGTAACCGACGTGCAAAGTTATTTCCGCAATTGAAATGCCGAGATTTTTGATTTCTTCTAAAATTTTGGGTGTGAAATGCAGTCCGGCAGTCGGTGCGGCAATTGCTCCGCGGTGTTTTGCAAAAACGGTTTGATAACGCTCGCGGTCTTTTTCAAAATTAGCTCTTTCGCGTTTGATATACGGCGGCAAAGGCGTCTGCCCGATTCGATCTAAAATTTCGTTAAAATCTTCGTTTGTTTGAAATTGAACGATAACGCGCCCTGCTCCGGTTTTTTCCAAAACTTCCGCCGTTAAATCTTCATCGAAAAAAATCTTTTTTCCCGTTTTCAATCTTCTGGCGGGACGCGCGCGAGTTTCCCAAATTTGATTTTCAATTTCCCGAACTAAAAAAACTTCAGCATTCGCGCCTGTTTCGCTCGTGCCGCGAAGTCGCGCTGGGAAAACTTTTGTATTGTTGAGAACAATTACATCGCCCGTTTTCAAAAATTTCGGAAAATTATAAAAATGCTCATCCAGAAGAATTTCTTCAGCCCGATTAACAAGTAACATCCGGGAGTTTTCACGTTTTTCCAAAGGATTTTGGGCGATGAGTTCTTCGGGTAAGTCGTAATCAAATTCGGAGATTAACATAAAATCAAAAAACAGATTATCACAAACGATTGTTGATTATTAGCTGAGTAAATTTTCCAAAAGCCGTTTGGTCTTTGCGTAAATTTTTGGGTCTTCGGAACTGCGCGAACCGGCAACATTTAATTTTTTACAATCAATCAAAATCAGCCATTCTTTTGTTCTTTTAACCGCTTCGTCAAATGACAAAGCTAAAAAATCAATGTGTAAAAAAGGTTTTTGGTATTTTTCGGCAAATTGTTTTGTCAGATGTGAACCACCCGTCAACTCGCCGTGTGAAAGAATTAAAGTAGCATCTGAATCTCTTACGTTTATTTCAGTTCTTTCTGCCGAATTCTCCGTTCCGGTTTCGCACAAGTTTTTGTATTTTTCAGGAATTCTGCCATCTTCCGCAAGGCGATTTTTAGGAATCCAACCTGCAATTTCAAAATTGTTTTCCAGCGCGAAATCAAATGCGGCACGGTCTGCGCCCGTTTGACCGCCGGATACAACTGTGGGAATTCGCTTTTGTTTCATTTTGTTTTAATTGCCTCAGCAAACAGTTATGAAGCTCTTTGCAGTGAATTTTTTATTGTATTCAATCGGTGTCATAATTTCATACAGTCTGTTGCAAAAAATACCTTGTGTCTTTTCAATTACATAACTTAACTATTAGTAATAAAAGGGCTTTTGCCATTGGTATAATTGTTGCAAAAGTAAAAAACTCTAGTTATTAAGACAACTTAAAATCAATTTTCTAAAAGGAAATTGGAAAATCAAGACGAAGGTTTAACCGATAAACCTTTAATGGCAAAGTATGTAGAACAGTTGAAGCAAGTTTTTTATTCAACTCGGGCGGAAAGTTAATTTCTACGGATTAGAAAAGAAAACTTGTTTTTTAATAAAAAATAAATTCGATAAAGGGGACTAAAGTTATGGCAAATGCACAAAACACACAACCAAATGATGCGACGGCGAAAGCAGGAAACGCCGCTCAAAATAATACTGAAAACAAAACAAAAAATATTGGAACAACCAATCAATCTACCGCTTCAAATAATCAGCTTGCAGATAAGGTCGGTAACGTCGTCCGTGGCGATACCGGCGCAGTCAAAGATGTTTTAAATCAGGCGAAAGAATCAACCGGTCAGGTCGCCAGCCAAGCCTACGGAATAGCTGCCGAAAAGGCGACATCGAAAATTGACGAACAAAAAACCAATCTGGCACAAGGCTTAACGAGCGTTGCCGACAGTATTCGGAAAATGGGCGAAAACTTACGCGGTCCGGAGCAAACCGGTGTTGCCGGTGTAACTGCTAAATACAGCGATTCGATAGCAACTCAGGTTGACCAATTATCGCGTTATTTAGATAGAAAAGATTTGCGCGAACTAAGTTCTGATGTCGAAAGATTTGCCCGCCGTAATCCGGCGGTATTTCTCGGTGGAGCATTTGCACTCGGGCTTTTAGCGGCAAGATTCTTAAAAAGCGGTAATCCGAATCAAGCCTTAATGCGCCGCCCGCGTCGGGAAGAAAACGGTTATCTGCCGGGTAGAAGCGAAGACACTAATTTATCGGCGAATTTGGGTAATCAATCAAGGTCAACAGAAAACCGAAAGGATTTTACAACTGATATATCAGGAACAGGGACAAAAGACTTTTCAACCGATATATCGGACACGAAAGATTTCAAGAGTGGTGCATCCAGTACAAAAGATTCTACGACTGATTTGTCAGGCACAAAGAATACGACAACAGGCACAAGCGGCACAACAAACACAAATGTCGGTTCGTCAAATAAAGGAGGCTAGTTTATGGCACAACAAATAACAAAAGACGAACGCTCTTTGGGCGAACTTTTTTCCGAGCTTGCCAGCGAAACCAGCACACTCGTCAAACAGGAAGTTTCTTTGGCGACAACCGAACTTACACAGAAAGCAACAAGTGTCGGTAAAGACGTCGGTTATCTGGTTGTTGGCGGCGCAGTCGGTTACACGGCGTTGTTCTTGATTTTGGCGGCGATTGTTATCGCATTAACTCAGCTTATTTCGCGGATGATGGACTGGCAACTTATTACCTCCGCTTGGATTGCGGCGGCAATTGTCGGTCTGGTTGTCGGAATAGTTGCTTACCTGTTAATTACAAGCGCGCTAACCAAACTTAAAAATACGGATTTAACGCCGCGTCAAACGGTTGAAACAATTAAGGAGGATGCACAATGGATAAAAGATCAGGTAAGTTAGATGAAGATATATCGGCGAATGTTGATCAAACCGGCGTTATCGCAACTACGAGCGAATCACCCGACAACGTTTATCTGGAGACTCGCTCAGACGAAAATTTTTCAAGCGATGACGCAGTTGTAACGGATACGGATGATGCTACGGAAGAAACCGAACAAATTCGAGCGCAAATCGAAGAAACCCGCTCAAATTTGGGCGGAACGATTGACGCGATACAAGAAAAATTGAGTATTTCAAATATTACCGAACAGGTTAAAGACGAAGTTTCGGATTATGTTAATACTACATACCAAACGGCAAAAGACAGCGTTTACGACGCGACATTAGGAAAGGTGGGAACTATTATGAACTATGTAAATAAAAGCTTAAATAATGTGAGTGATACAAAAGTAGGCTTTGCGGCACGCCAAAATCCGTTAGCGATAAGTTTAATCGGGTTAGGACTCGGAATGCTCTTAGTAAACAATTATACTAAGAAACGTCCGACATATCGCTATGATTACGATACGGATTATGATTATGACCGCGAAAGCGGATATAACAGACGCGAGTTTTCCTCGTATGACCGTGAAGGTGATTATGACAGACGTGAATTTTCTTCGAGTGGCAGAGATGCGACTAGAGACGGAAGCTATATCTCCGGTCGTGTCAGCGATGTTGCCGGTCAAGCGTACGAAGGCGTGAGCGGTGCAGCCAGTAAAGTTGGAAGTAGCGTTACTGATGCAGCGAGCAGAGTTGGAGGTAGCGTTACCGATGTAGCCGGAAAAGTTACCGAAACTGTTGGCAGTGTGGCTAATCAAGCATACAGACAAGTTGGAAATCTCGGCACGAAAGCTAAAGATGTTGCCGGCACGGCGCAAGATCAATACGAGCATTATATGGATGAAAGTCCATTAGCGGTCGGTGCGGTGGCGTTAGCGCTCGGTGCGGCGGTCGGTTTATCCATTCCTGCAACGCGGGTTGAGAACCATTTAATGGGCGAAGCGCGTGAAAACTTAATGCAGAAAGCAAGTGAAACTGCCCGCGAAGCGATCGATAAAGTACAAGAAGTTGCTGGGGAAGTAAAAGAAACAATACAAGATAAAGTTAAGGATCAGGGCATCGAGACTGGAAGTATTGGTACTCAGGGCAGCAAAAATCAAGATACGAAAGGCATTAACGCTCAAGGCGGCAAAAATCAAAATTTCACGAGATAAAATTATTTGTCGTCAGAATTATAAAAGCATTAACAAATGAACTCATTGTTAATGCTTTTATTTTTAATGTAAAAGAATTTTATTTTTCGATTTTTTCTAATCCATTCATATACTGATGAAGAACTTCGGGAATTAAAATCGAACCGTCTTCCTGTTGATAGTTTTCCAAAATTGCAATCCAAGTTCGACCCACTGCCAAACCCGAACCGTTCAAAGTGTGAACAAACTCAGGTTTTGCGCCGCCAGCGCGTCTAAAACGCAAGTTCATTCGACGCGCTTGAAAATCCGTGCAGTTTGAACAGCTTGAAATTTCGCGGAAGGTATTTTGCGAAGGAATCCAAACTTCAATGTCGTAAGTTTTCGCTGCGCCGAAACTCATATCGCCCGTTGATAAAACGACTGTTCGATATGGCAAACCGAGAAGTTGCAAAATTCGTTCGGCGTTTTGTGTTAATTTTTCGTGTTCTTCTTCGGAATTTTCCGGCAAAGTTAATTTCACCAATTCTACCTTTTCAAACTGATGTTGACGAATAAGTCCGCGCGTATCTTTCCCGTAACTTCCCGCTTCAGAACGAAAACAAGGCGTGTAAGCCGTAAAATATTTCGGCAAATCTTTTGCTTCAAGAATTTCTCCGGCGTGATAATTCGTGACGGGAACTTCTGCCGTCGGAATTAACGCGAAACCGCGTTCGTCTTTCAAATGAAACAAATCTTCTTCAAATTTCGGTAATTGATTTGTGCCGAAAAGCGAATTTCGATTGACTATAAACGGCGGCAAAGTTTCCGTATAGCCGTGTTCGGTCGTGTGCACGTCGAGCATAAAATTCACTAAAGCGCGTTCCAATCTCGCACCCGCGCCGTTCAAAATCGCAAAACGGGAACCGGCAATTTTCGTCGCCCGTTCCAGATCCAAAATGCTCAAACTCTCGCCTAAATCAACGTGGTCTTTCGGCTCAAAATCAAACTCTCGAACTGTTCCCCAACGACGGATTTCAACATTTGCGCTTTCATCTTTTCCGGCAGGAACATCGCTTGCCGGAAGGTTTGGTAAAGCTGCAAGCAGCTCGCGCATCGTGTTTTCAGCTTCATCACGTTGTCTTTCCAATTCGGCTTGCTTTTCTTTTAAGCCCGCGACTTCTGCCTTTAATTTTTCTGCTTCATCACCTTTTCCCTGCTGCATTAATGCGCCGATTTGCTTGCTTGAAGTGTTGCGTTGTTGATTAATTTGATCTGATTCGCCAATCACGCGACGACGTTCAGCATCTACTTCGACAAACTTCTCTAAACTTTTCGTAGAAGTGTTGCGATTATCCAAAGCTGTTTTGACAGTTTCAAGGTTTTCGCGGACGAAATTTAAATCAAGCATTTTTGTTATGTTCCTTGTGCCGAAAGTTTTAAATAATAAAGGCTAACCAGCCTCATCAAAGAGTGTCAAGTTAGCCTTTGCGGAAAAATCCTTAATTTATGTGAAACAAAATATAAAAATTATCAATAAAATTAGCTTTTTGTAAAACGTCGTCTTTCAAACAGCTTTAAATAATAACGGGAAGCTGCCGATGTTCCTATTGACAAGATGAACCTAAAGCGAATAAACAGCGATTCGCCCAGCGAAATGTCGGATTGCTTGTTGTATTGATAACTGGCGTGGTTGTCGCTTCAAGCGGTGTTACCGGACGCAAAGCTGCAAATGTTCGCCATCTGCCCATTCGCGCATCGTCGCCGAAAGCAATTGGCTTCGCTGTCTGATTTCCGGTAAAGGTATAATCGGCAAGCGCATGAATTCTGCGCCAAACGCCCCAATAATCGAGCGCGTTTATTTCACCGTCTGTCGACGTAACGCCTGAAACTGTAACACCGTGGTCTGCTAGCATTTGGCAAACGGTTTGAGCCGAGCGGACAACTTGCCAACGGCGTTCAGTTATTTGCGGTAGGCGATTCCAAACATCCATTTGTCCGATAAGATGCTCATTTGTTCCATCGTCCCAATAAACCTGCACGACGAGCTTTGCCGAAGCCGGAATTTGTTCGTAATTCGTTCCCCACGAATACCAAGGAGCGGCGGAAAACATAAACAAACCGTTCGCGCCCCAACCCGCGACAACAGCCCGCCGAGCCATTTCCGGTACTGCCCCTGCGCCGTAAGAATGTCCGGCAAAACCGACACGCGAAGTGTCCATCAAGCTACCGTATTGCTCAACGCCGACTTGAAAACCGCGCCAAAGCTGTTGGTAACGAGCCGTGTGGCTGGAAAACAAGTCCGGCGTATACGGCGAAAAAACGACTGCGTAGCCGTTGCTTGAAAGCTGACGCATTAAGGCTTCGTAATACTGATAGTTTGTGCCGCCGAAACCGTGCGCGAAGAAAATCACCGGAACGCGGTTTGTCGCGCTTGCGTTACTTGGCAGAAAAACGGAAACCGGCGCGGGTGTTCCGGGCTCGGGATTGACAACTGTTTGCCGCGCGACGGTAAATCGCCCTTGGCTTCCATAATCTCCGGGCGCGGGCAAGGTTGTTACTTTAGGATTGCTGCATAGTGAAATTTGCGCGTTGATTGATAATGTAGAGAAAAAGAGAAATGCTGCGAAAATTAGACGAATCGAGTTTTTCATTTTTGTTTTATATCTATTTTTAACGATGCCTTTCAGACGACCGCGCAAGAATAAAGGGTTAAAGATTATTGCCTTTTCCTCAACTTTGAAGATTTGTTTCTCCGACATTTTTCACCTACAATTTTAACTTTGTCATTGGTCAGTTGCAAAGAATTAACGATAAAGGATTAATCGAATTTAACAAATTTATTATGCCAAATAAAATTCGCAAGGCGGTTTTTCCCGCCGCCGGACTCGGAACGAGATTTTTGCCCGCCACGAAAGCCTCGCCGAAAGAAATGCTGCCGCTCGTTGATAAACCTCTGATTCAGTACGGCGTTGAAGAAGCTGTCGCATCAGGAATCGAATCAATTTTAATCGTCACGGGGCGCGATAAAGCCGCGATTGAAAATCATTTTGATATTTCGTTTGAACTTGAACAAGTTCTTAAAGAGCGCGGCAAAACTGAAGCGCTCGAACAAGTTCGCGCCGTTGCCGAAATGGCTAAAATCAGTTATATCCGGCAGAGACAAGCTCTTGGACTCGGACACGCGATTTATCAGGCGAAGGGTTTTGTCGGCGACGAACCGTTTGCCGTTTTGTTGCCGGACGATATTGTTGACGCGGAAAAATCCGCACTTCAACAGTTAATCAAAGTTTATGAAAAATACAATGCGCCCGTGATAGCGACAATGCAGGTTGCAGGCGAAGCTATTTCGCGCTTTGGCGTGATTGACGCGGAAGAAGTCGAACTGAATGTTTTTAAAATTAAAGATTTTGTGGAAAAACCAAAGTTTGAAGATGCGCCGTCAGATATGGCGATTGTAGGTCGTTATATTTTCACGCCGGAGATTTTCGACGCGCTCGAAAATACGAAACCGGGCGCCGGCGGCGAGATTCAGGTAGCTGATGCGGTTCGACCACTGCTGGACAAAGGACGACCCTTTTATGCGGTAAAACTCAACGGTGTACGCCATGACGCGGGCGACAAACTCGGATTTTTAATTGCGACGGTTGAATTTGCTTTGAAAAGAAATGATTTGGGTGCGGATTTTCGTGAATATCTAAAGTCTTTAAATTTAAAGTAAGAATTGGGTATTAGCTTCAACAAATCCCAAACCCAAAGATTTAATGTCCATCTTACCTTTCCCCACGTTGCTGCTGAACTTCGGTTTCCAGATTGACCATCAAACCGCGTGATGTGGGCTGGTCGAAACTTTCAATCCAGCGTAAGGACTCCTCTAAAATGCGAATTTGAAATTCTCTCCAATCGGGCTTTCCCGCTACGGAGCCGAATTCACCTGCATAAAAAGCCGTGCGCGGCGGGCGTACTCTATCGGTTATACTCCGGTCAACCGAAAGCATAATTGTCGGAACACCGATTTTTTCGATGGCGCGTGCTACGATTCCTAAAGTTTGATGACACAACCGCGATGCCGGAATTAGAAGCGCCGCCTGTGCTTCATAGCGCACAACTCTTTCGGCAAGTTGCGGCGCGAGTTCCTCGGCGACGAGCCGCGCGTTCGGAATGAAACCGCACGAACTCCACCAAACGCTATTAAGCTGCCCGATTACGTTATTTTCTTCAAATTCCAACAAACGATTAATCGGAATTTGCACATTTCTGTCTTGCCGCACTGCCGTCGCGTCATAGCCGCGCGCGGCGTAAAGCAAATCTTCCGCTTCAACTTCAATCGGAATCTCTCGAAAACTTGCATCACCGTCTCTGGCTTCCGTATCAAACGGCGTCGTGCCGTCAATGTATGCGCCGGCTGACGAAATCAGAGCCAGATTGAGCATCGGCAAAGCGCGTCGCGCGGGCGTAAATGGCGCGTGCGTGTTCACGATAAACGGATAATTCACTAAATTTTCGTTGCCGCGCCAATTGCGGTAGCGTCCCGAAAATTCGCCGATGTTTTCAATCAACGCCGTATTTTTGGTTTGTACCTCGCGGCTCGTTAAACCTAATCTTCGCTCAATATTTTCTCTAATTGAATTAAACATTAATTTTATCTGGTATTATTTTCCTTTCGGGTTTTTGCGATAATAAAAAAAACAAAACGAGCGCGGCAACCATTGCCGTAACCAAAATCCAGACTGAGTATTGGTGTAAATTGTTAAACTGCAGGCGTAAAGGGTCTTCAACAGCGAGTTCGTCAATCGGACGATTCATTTGCGAACGAATGTGTGCGAACCAAAGAGCTATAACAAACTGCCCGACACCGCAAGCAAGACCGAATATCACAAGCAAAAATCTTTCCGCCAAAAGCCGAAAACGATTCGTTTCCGATTGTTTGACGAATGAACTTGCCAGCAAAATCAAGCTGATTATCAAACCGCTGTAATTGACGATTGCCAAAGTCCTCGATACGACCGAGCCGGCAAGCTCGCGCGAAGGCAAAACGGCAAAAGCGCTCGGCGCAACCGCGAAACTAAAAGAACAAGCCGCTCCAAGCCATAAACCGATTAGCAAAATTCTAAAATTCAAAAGAAGTCTCATTGCTGTTTTGCGCTTAAAAACAAGTAGTCATTATGTAATTTTTGACCGAAAAGGGCAAAAGCGAAAGCTGAATATCAGGATAAATCATTTTTTCGCGGCATCAATTGTAAGTCTGACACCTAATAAAAAAGCTGTGTAAGTTTTCATTAAAATTAAATGCTTGTAGAGACTTCAGGTTTTTAAAATTTTTTTAATCTCAACAGTTGCAGTAAAGCTAGAGCCGTAAAACGCGGGTTAAGTAAAAGGTAACGTTTCCACAAACGGCGCGGCTCTTGCGATAGCCTGAAAAGCCATTCGAGACCGAGTTTTCCCATCCATTCGGGACTTTCTTTAACATTTCCAGTGTAAAAATCAAACGACGCGCCGACACCGAGCATTACGGCTTTTAATTTATCTTTGTGCGCCGCCATCCAATTTTCCTGTTTCGGGCAACCTAGACCCATAAATAAAATATCAGGTTCGGCTTCGTTTATTTCCGCGGTAATTTCCGTATCTTCTTCCGGTGTCAGAAGACGAAACGGCGGCGAAAAAGCGTAAGCGATTTTCAGATTCGGTAATTCTTTTTCAGCCCGCTCTTTAATCGCGCCGATAACTTCTTGTTTACCGCCGTAAAAGCCGACAGATAAATTATTTCTTTCGGCATATTCGCACAATAACATCATCAAATCGTTTGCCCGCACGCGCATCGCTCCTTCCGCGCCTTGTAATTTCTGCATCCAGACAATCGGCATTCCGTCAGGAATTACAAAATCAGCGCTGTTTACTTTCGCTCTATATTCAGGATTATCATAAGATTCCATTACCAATCTTCAGTTGTATTGACCGCTTTTACCATTTAAGTATTACTAAAATTCAATGTTCCCGTTGGAATTGCGGTTTTGGACGCTTGCATTCCTATTTTTGTTAATCTCCACGTAAAGGCTTTCCAATTTTCGGACGTAATCATTTATTGCAAACTTTTCTTCAATAGTCGCTCTGGCATTTTGTCGCAAGTTTTCCCAATCAGCTTTATTAGAAAGCAATAATTTCAGCTTTTCTGCAACTTGTGACGAGTTGTAAGGCTCGACCATAAAACCATTTTTGCCGTCTTCGATAACCGCTCGAACCGAAGCCACATCAGCCACAACGACAACGCATTGCGCCGCCATCGCTTCGAGCATCGCCAGCGGCAAACCTTCGCCGTAACGCGACGGCAAAAGAAATATGTCGCTTTCCGCCAATCGCTTCCACTTTTCCGTTCCAGAAATGACGCCGCCGTAATAAAATTTTTCGGCGAGAATTTTCGTCATTTCGGAGATAAAAAAATCTTTCAACGCGCCTGCGCCGTAACAATCGAAGCGAAAATGAAAATTTTCATTTTTCAAAATGCGGCACGCTTCAATGATTTCGTGCAAGCCTTTCGATTCGTGAAACCGTCCGAGAAAAATTATAACTCGCTCGCTACGGTCGCGTTTGCTTACAAATGCCTGGTCAATTGCAATAGCATTCGGCAAAATCCGCACGTCTAAATTCTGCCAGCGCTGCGTGATATTTTGTTTTTCTTGTTCGCTCAAAACCAAAATTTTGCTTGCCAGACGAAACATTTTTTCTGCAATCCAGGCAAGCGGACGGCTTTCAAATTCTTCCATCAAAAAACGCCCGCCGTTCGGATGCAGCAATACTGGACGACCCGCCAGTCGAGCCGTCGCCGTCAGCGCGGCATCACGAAGAATCGAAAACGGCACGAGAGCCGTATTGATATGCACGACATCAATTTTTTCTCTGCGAATCTGCCGCCAAAAACGCGGCACTAAAAAAATCTGCCGAAAAACCCAGTTAACATCGGTTTTTTCGTCGTCTTTTCTGCCGGCTTGAAAATGATAAAACTCAGCTTTGCCGTGTTTGATTATTTCACGAACAAGCGTGGAAATTCCGCTCACATTTTCGTTTTCATCAAGGCTGGGTGCGGTTATCAGAACTTTCATTCGATTTACATTTAGAAGCACAAACAAAAAGGATAACGCAGCGCGAAAAAAATGTCAGCCTTTTAGAAAGTTGCAACTCGGTTGCGTTTAGCATAAAAAGAATAAAGCAAATGCGTATGAAAGCCGAAATCGCAATCAAACCGAAAATTGAACTCGTAAAAGCGAAAAATCGCGTTCCGCCGTTTGTGATGCCGCTTGTCAAAACATTGATTATTTTGGCTGACGCTTTTTTAGCTTTTTCTTCGTTTGCGTTGGCTTTCATCTGGCGCGAAGGCGACGCGATTTTTTCCCAAACGGCTTGGGCTTGGTCAAAGGAATTTTTTCCTTATGCGGGGGTTTTGTTTTTTCTCGTTCCCGTTCGCCTTGTAATGCTTGCTTACCAAAGAGTTTATCGTTTGCAAGGCGCATTTTCATATATCGCCGAATTTATTAAAATCTTTAAAGCCGTTTCTCTCGGCTCGCTTTTAATTATTAGTTTCACGTTTCTTTTTCGCGGCGGTTTCGCGTTTCGTGAATTTTCTTACTCGCGCGGCGTTTTCACGCTCGATTTTGTACTGGCGCTTGTTATTTTTTCCACGTTTCATTTGGGTTTGCGGTATTTGCAAACTTTGTTCAGGAAACGCGATATAAATTTGATTCCGACTTTGATAGTCGGCACAAACGCGGAAGCCGAGCAGACGATTCAAGAATTAAAAGCGCGTCCTGATTTAGGCTATCGCGTCGTTGGAATTTTAGCCACAGAGGACACAGAGAAACACAGAGAAGATTTTGAAAATCACTCCGTATGCTCTGTGTCCTCTGTGGCAAAAAAATTTTCCGGCGTGCAAATTGTCGGAGACTTAGATGACTTGCCAAACGTAATTCGTGAACTTGCTATTCAGGAAGTGATAATTACGGACAGCCGCTTGCCAAGTGAAACGCTTTTTGAAGCGATGATGAAAATCGGTCGTCGTCAAAAAGTCGAATTCCGGCTCGCGCCTTCGCTGTTTAATTTTCTGCCGCAAAAAACCAGCGTCGAGCAAATAGGCGTTTTGCCAATGGTCAGGCTTTTCCGCGAGCCTCTGTCCGATGCGGAAAGATTTGTTAAACGCCTGTTTGATATTGTCATTTCCGCTGTTTTGCTCATTTTGCTTTCACCTTTTTGGCTTTTGATTTCGCTTTTAATCAAATTCGATTCGCGCGGTTCTGTTTTGTTTAAGCAAGAGCGCGTCGGAATGGACGGCAGACGTTTTCTCTGCTACAAATTTCGTACGATGCACTCGGACGCGGGTGAAGAATTGCACCGCGAAGCATATCGAAAAAACATTAACGGATTAATCGAAGCAAATGCGGGCAATGACGAGAAACCCGTTTTTGGAAAAGTAAAAGATGACCCGCGTATAACGCCCGTCGGAAAATTTCTGCGGCGCACGAGTCTCGATGAACTTCCGCAATTTTTAAATGTTTTGAAGGGCGAGATGAGCGTCGTCGGGGCGCGTCCGCCGATTCCTTACGAAGTCGAAGAATACGACATCTGGCATCGCAAACGCCTCGATATGAAGCCCGGAATTACAGGTCTCTGGCAAGTTTCCGGCAGAAACCGTCTAACGTTTGAGGAAATGGTGCGGATTGATTTGTATTACATTGAAAATTGGTCTCTGTGGCTCGATTTAAAGATAATTTTATTGACTCTGCCGGCAATTTTGCGCGGCGACGGCGCGCGTTGAAAAATCATCCTTTTGAACTCTTAGGTAAAGAACTGCTATTATTTATAAAATTTTTCGATAAAGGTAAAAATTATGAGTGATAACAAAATTGGAAGAAGAGATATTTGTAAAGGATTTTTGGCGTTGGGCGGAATTGCTTTGACCGGCGCTGCGGTCAAAGGACAAGAAGCGAAACCTTCGCCGACGCCCGCGCCGCTCGACCCGATATTGCAAGACCAAAGAATTGCCGATGCTGTGAAACGCGGCGCGACGATGGAAGAAATTTCTAAACTACGTGACCCGGTTGCCGCCAATCCGCAAGAGGCGATTCGCGCCTTGAAAACGGGAAATGCAAGGTTTTTCAGTGGCTCGGCACGCCGCCCGGAATTGTCAGCCGCCGAACGCCGCGCTCAAATTTTGGCGCAAACGCCGTTTGCCGTCGTCTTGAGTTGTTCGGACAGCCGCGTTCCGACTGAGATTATTTTCGACCAGGGTTTGGGCACCCTTTTTATCACGCGCGTGGCGGGAAACGTGGTTGAAACCTCCACGCTTGGAAGCATCGAATACGGCGTTGAGCATCTGAAGACGTATCTGGTCGTCGTCATGGGACACGAAGGCTGCGGCGCGGTCAAAGCCGCTTTGCTTTCGCCCGCTGAAAGAAGCCGCGAAAGCGAAAACGTTCAGGCGCTGCTTAATCATATCGTTCCGGCGGTTTCCAGTATTGCGAAAATCCGCGATGAAAAAGCGAAGATGCGCGAAGCGGTTGTCGCTAACGTGCGTCAACAAGTGCAAAATCTGAAAAGGGCAAAATCCATTCAAAATGCGGTTTCACGAAATAAAATTGCCGTTATCGGCGCATATTACGAAATCACGAGCGGCGCAGTTGATTTCTTTGAAACCGATGAAGATTTGCGTCTGGCGGGAAATTATGGTGAACGCTGTGGAAAATGGCGTTCACATTTAGCTTAAAAATTGAAATCTTATGCAAGTTTTTCTAATTGGTTAGGCAATATCGGTATGAATATACTGGAATATAATTCCGCTGCTTGGGATAAATTAGCCGAAAACGGAATCGAATGGAGTATTCCCGCCACGACAGAAACAATCGAAAAGGCGCGCAAAGGAGATTGGGAAGTCATTCTCACGCCGCTAAAAACCGTTCCGCGTGAATGGTTCGGCGACGTCAAAGGTAAAGACATTTTATGTCTCGCTTCGGGCGGCGGACAGCAAGCGCCCGTGCTAGCGGCGGCTGGCGCAAACGTTACGGCGTTTGACAACTCGGTAGTGCAGCTTGAAAAAGATAAATTTGTTGCGGAAAGAGATAATTTGCAAATCATTCTTGAAAAAGGCGACGCGGGGGATTTATCGCGTTTTGATGATGCAAGTTTCGATTTGATTTTTCATCCTTGCTCAAATTGTTTTATGGCAAATCTTAGACCGATTTGGCGTGAATGTTTTCGCGTTTTGCGGCGCACCGGCGCACTTCTAGCCGGGTTTAATCAACCTTTTGTTTATATTTTTGACCGTCAATCCGAAGAACAAGACCGAGTTTTGAAAGTGCGTCATAGATTGCCCTATTCGGATTTGGAATCTTTGACCGAGCCGGAAAAAGCCGAAATGATTGCGAAAAACGAGCCGTTCGAGTTTAGCCATACGCTCGACGAGCAAATCGGCGAGCAAATCGCCGCCGGATTTTTGATTGCCGGCTTTTACGAAGATTACTGGACTGACGAAGCGCGTTTGTTGAACAAATTCGCTCCTACTTTTATTTCCACGAAAGCGATTAAACCGTAATGTCGAGCATC
The DNA here is from genome assembly GCA_020200095.1 of Acidobacteriota bacterium. Lineage (GTDB taxonomy): Bacteria > Acidobacteriota > Blastocatellia > Pyrinomonadales > Pyrinomonadaceae. The sequence continues at coordinate 17,058 of JAIVJJ010000022.1, forward strand.
GCCCAAATCTTGCGAAAAGCGACCGATGTATTGCGCGAAAATGGCATTGCCGAACCCCGCCGTGAAGCGGTTTCTTTGCTCACTTTTGCTCTCGAAAAAGATAAAACTTTTGTTATCGCCCATTCTGAACACGAGCTTTCCGGCGAAGAAGAAAAACGCCTTGAAGAATTTTTGAAACGCCGCGCAAGCCACGAGCCTTTTCAATATATTTGCGGAAAACAGGAATTTTATGGACTTGATTTCACCGTTACAAAAGACGTTTTGATTCCGCGCCCGGAAACCGAATTGATAGTCGAAAATGCAATCGAGATTTTGCGCGGCAAGGAAAATGCAGAATTCTGCGAAGTTGGAATCGGTTCGGGCTGTATTTCCGTTTCGATTTTGCACAAAGTAAAAACGGCGAAAGCAATCGGGTTAGACATTTCCGCGACGGCTTTGGAAATTGCACGAACAAACGCAGAAGCCCATCGAGTTTTGGAAAGGTTAAAATTGGAAAAATCAGATGTTTTTGAAGTTTTGTGCGATGAGAAATTTGATTTGATTGTCTCTAATCCACCGTATGTTCCAAGCAAAGATGTTGAAACTCTACAAGCTGAAGTCCGTAATTTTGAGCCTTTATTATCTTTGACCGACGGGAAAGACGGTTTTTCAATTATCGAGAAAATAATTGACGGTGCGCCGAAATTCTTAAAGGAAAACGGTTTATTGTTAATGGAAATCGGCTTTAATCAAGCTTCTAAAGTCGAGGAAATGTTTTCGCCGGATATTTGGTGCATAATTAATATTTTGCCCGATTTACAAGGCGTTCCGCGAATGGTCAAAGCGCAAATTGAGGGTTAAATTCTTTGAAAACTCGTTGCTCTAATTGATTGCTTTCTGTTATATTCATTGTATCGAAAATTTAACCGAGTTTTAAGCAAAAAATTTTGCAAAAGGAGACTATTATGAGAAACGATCACGAAAACGATACGAGAGATGATTATAGAAGAGATATTAGAAATGAATACAAAGTTTAAGTTACTTAATCATCGGCGGCGGAATCGGCGCGGTTTTGGCGTTGCTTTTCGCGCCCAAATCAGGACAAGAACTGCGCGGCGATATTGCCGATGTATCGCGCAAAGGTCTTGAAAAGGGAAAGGAAAAGGCGGCGATAGTCGGTGAAAAAGCCGGTGATTATTATGAGGTAACGCGCGAAAAAGCTGCCGAGCTTTATCAAACCGCGCAAGGAAAAGCAGGCGAGATTGCCGGAAGAGCGAAAGGCGCGGTTTCGTCTGGTTCAAATCCTTTGTCGGAAGCGCTTGAAGCTGGAAAACAGGCTTATCAAGAAGAAAAAAACCGCACTGATGCAGGTTCACTAACCGAAATTAGCTCAACCACAGAAGTTAGCGAAGACAAAGTTAAAAGACTTGCGACAAAAACGAAAAATAACATCTAAGAGGAAATATGAATGCAAATGAACCGCAATTTTGGATGATGGTTGCTTCAATCGTCATTGCCATTTGCTTTATTGTGATGGCAGCTGCTTTGATTGCCATTGCAGTTATCGTCAAAAAAATTGTCGGAACGGTTAACCGCGTTGAAGAAAGAGTCGAGCCTTTGATTACAAAAGTAAACGTCATCAGCGAGCAAGGCAAAGAAATCTCCGTGCAGTTTACGGAAATTTCTAATCATCTTTCGACGGCGACCAAGTATTTTTCCGAATCTGCCGGGCTTATCAGAGAAGAGGTTGCCGAAATTAAACAACTCGTCGGGCAAACGGCGCACACGGCAAAAGATAAAATTGAACTCGTAAGCAATACAATTGACCGAACGCATGCTCAAGTTGCGGAGACAACGAACTTTATTCAAGCAAAGGTCGTTGAACCGGCGCGAGAGTTAGCGGCAATTATGGCTGGCGTGCGGAAGGGTCTGGAAGTGCTTTTAGCGCCTTCGCCGAAACGCATTGACCGCGCATATACGGACGACGAAATGTTTATTGGATAGTTTTTTGACGATAATTTCAAAAATAAAAAAGGCGTAGTCAAAATTCTACGCCTTTTTTATTTTATTTGGAAAAGAGAATTAGTTAGTTTTTTTCGTGTCTGGTAATTGACGATTTTGACGCATTTGTCGGCGTTCTTCCATTTTTTGTTTTCTGTCTTCTTTTATTTGGTCAAGCTTCGTGCGCTGTTCGGGCGTTAAAATTGCCAAAATTGAATTGTGCATTTGCTCACCGGATGTTTTCAATTGAGTTCTGAGTTCTTTAAAACGGGCTGTTTCTTCCGCAGTGATGATACCGTCGCGTCTTTTCATCGCCAAAGCGCGCATTTCATCGCGCTGCGTTTTGGTTGAAGTGTTAAAGTTTTCAAAAATTGTTCGTGTTTGCTCTTTTTGCGAATCAGTTAGATTTAAGCTGCTGACACCGCGCATCAACATTTTGTCGCCGCCGTGACGCCCTCCGCGTTTTCCTTCCTTACCAAATTCACCACGTTTGCCGAAGCCCCTACGCTCGCGCCTTTCTTGTTTTTGCATCGAGTCCGGTTGATTTGTATTGCTGTCCTGCGCCGCAACGAAGGTTGTAAATGCAACGAACGCAAAGGCTAAGGTTAAACCTGAGAAGAATTTATGTTTTAATGACATTGTTTTTATTACCTCTGAAATTTTTAGATTTTTAAGATTAGCTTTCGCTATTGTATGTTTAGACGCGAGAAAATGCGCTCTGGTCGAAAAATTTCGGCGGAATTCGATTTTATCATTTAACATTTGCTATTCGGCAAGTTAAAATGCGAAATTTGAGTATGGAACAAACGGGAAAAGTAGAATGAGATTTTTATCGGAAATAAATTCGCCGGATGATTTAAGACGGCTTCGCTTGGAAGACTTACAGGAAGTGGCTGACGAAGTTCGCGCTTTCATCTTGGAAACGACTTCGCGCATCGGTGGACACACGGGCGCAAGTCTTGGCGCGGTTGAATTAGCGGTGGCAATGCATTTTGCGTTTGATACGCCTAAAGACCGTCTGGTTTGGGACGTCGGGCACCAGGCTTACGCGCATAAAATTCTGACGGGCAGACGCGACCGAATGGAAACAATCAAACAAGCCGGCGGTCTTTCAGGATTTTTGCGACGCGATGAATCTGAATACGATACTTTCGGCGCCGGACACGCTTCAACTTCGCTTTCAGCCGCGCTCGGAATGGCTGTTGCCCGCGATAAAAAGCGAGAAGATTTTCACGTTTGCGCTTTGATTGGCGATTCTTCTCTGGCAGGCGGAATGGCGATGGAAGCAATTAATCAAGCGGGACATTTAAAGACACGCTTGATTGTTTTACTAAATGACAACGATATGTCAATCGCGCCTGCCGTCGGGGCATTGACCAGATATTTGAATCGAATTAAAGAAGCGCAAAGCTATCATCGTTTGAAAGAAGAAGTAGGCGACACTTTAGAAAGCGTTCCGGGTCTCGGACACAGCTTGCGAAATATGGCAAAAACCGTCAAAGACGCGATTGCGGCGGCGGTTCTTCCGGGCGCATTGGTCAACGAACTCGGTTTCAAATACATCGGTTATGTTGACGGACACAATGTTCCGATGCTTGTTCACGCGCTCGAAGAAGCCAAAAAGATTGAAGACGGTCCGGTTATCGTTCACGCTTTGACACAAAAAGGAAAAGGTTTTCCAAATCCCGAAAAACATTATTATGCATACCACGCAACCGGACCTTTTGATTTAAAGACGGGCGCGTTTCCCAAATCATCAAATGTTTCACCACTGACTTACACGGAAATTTTCGGGCGCACGATGTGCGAACTAATGGAACGCGACGAAAAAATTGTTGCGCTCACCGCCGCGATGCCCGACGGCACAGGCGTTGATAAAATTTTAGAAAAGTTTCCCGAAAGAGCGTTTGATGTCGGTATTGCCGAGCAGCACGCCATCACGTTTTGCGCGGGAATGGCTTGTGAAGGATTAAAGCCCATTGCCGCAATTTATTCGACATTTTTGCAGCGCGGTTTCGACCAGATTATCCACGACGTTTGTTTGCAGAATTTGAATGTAACATTTGCGATGGATAGAGCCGGAATTGTCGGCGCGGACGGTCCGACGCATCACGGACTTTTAGATATTGCCTATTTGCGTGGTTATCCGAATATTATTTTGATGTCGCCAAAAGACGAAGCCGAAATGCGCGATATGCTTTTAACCGCAATCGAACACGATGCGCCCGCCGCCATTCGCTACCCGCGCGGAAACGGCTTCGGCATTGACATTTCAGATAAACCGAAATTGCTTGAAATCGGCAAAGCCGAAATTATGCGCGAGGGCGACGGCGAAGTCGCAATCTTGGCTTATGGTTCAATGGTTTATCCGGCGATGCAAGCAGCAAGCAATTTGGAAGAAGACGGAATTGAAACAACGGTCGTTAACGCGCGTTTTGTTAAACCGCTTGATGCGGAATTAATTCTTGATTTAACACGGACAAAACGTTTTATTATTACGGTTGAAGAAGCGTATTTAGCAGGCGGTTTCGGCTCGGCGGTAATGGAACTGTTAGAAGAAAACAATCTTTTAGACCGAGTTAAGGTAATCAGAATGGGCATTCCCGACGAAATTGTACCGCACGGCGACGCTAAACTTCTTCTTGCCGGATACGGTTTGGATGCCAAAGGAATATACACAAAGGTTAAAGAAAAGGTTGAAACAATAGAGGAACGCCGGATGAATAAAAAACGGCTCAGAATGGTCAAATAAAGTAAAAAAATGAAAAACGTAGAAAATAAAAAAAATAATAGCAGCAGTCTTCCACTTGCTATCATCGGGTTGGTTTTACTTGCTGCCGTTATCGGCGGTTGGTGGTTTTATTCGACTTCCAAACCGCAACCGAAAAAATTGAACACAAACAGCGCGAATAAAAAGACACCGGATGATACAGCAGCGCAAAATTTATACGCCAAAGCCCCGCCCGGAGCGCAGCCGCCGAATATGCTCGGCTCACCGAACGCTCCAGTTGTAGTTGAAGAATTTGCCGATTTTCAATGTCCGACGTGTGCCACTGTTCACGCTACAATGAAGGAAATAAACACGCTTTACGGCAACCGGATAAAATTTATATATCGTAATTTTCCGCTCAGCCAAATTCACAAATATGCTTATGACGCATCAGCTGCGGCTGAAGCTGCCGGACTTCAAGGAAAATACTGGGCGATGCAGGAGCAATTATTCGGCAATCAAAAAACCTGGTCAAATTCACCGGACGCTCGTAAGCTGTTTGAAGAGTATGCTCAAAAAATCGGGCTCGATTTAACGAGATTTCAAAATGATTCGGCAACGATAATGACTAAATCACGGATTGATGCCGACATTCAGCGCGCTCGCTTTTTGAATCTCAGTGGAACTCCGACTATTTTTATCAACGGAAGAGAGGTTACTCCCCAGCAAATGGATGTTAGCGTGATACGGCAGATTATTGACGCGGAACTGCAAAAAGCAAGCAGTCAATCGGCGGGTCAAGCTACAAGTCAGACTTCGCAAAATCAAACGGCAACCGGCTCGAAGGAAAATTCGAATAAAACTAAATAAATGAAATGATTGACTCAACCGATGTAACCTACCGAGCGCCAGCGGCAGTCGCCAAACTTCCTCTCCTGGCGGCTGTTGTTGCGTTGGGCGGATTGGCGGACGCTGTTTATTTAACGATTAAGCATTACACGGGCGAGGCTGTGCCATGCAGCATTGTTGAGGGTTGCGAACAGGTTTTAACAAGTTCTTACGCCGAAATTTTTGGTATTCCGTTAGCAATGTTCGGCGCGGCAGCTTACTTCGTCGCTTTTTCCTTAGCGGTTTTGGCGGCTTTCGGTAATCGTCTGATGTGGAAGTATTTCGGCGTTCAAGTCCTTTTAATGGTGCTTTTTACCACTTGGCTTGTCTATCTGCAAGCCTTTGTTATCGGAGCGTTTTGCCAATTTTGTCTCATCTCGGCAGCTTTAACTTTGACAATGTTTATTATTTATCTCGCTTCAAAATTTTTGCGCCCGCGATAACTTTTTAAGCGCGTTTTCAGAATAATTTTCAACGGAAAAGGCTATTGTTTTTCGATAACTCCGCCTTTTATTATCTCTAAATTTTGAGGTGTTTTAACAAGTTTGCCCGGCTTAAAGCCCATTTTTTCAACACGACGAAGAATATTTTGATAAACGGCATCGTTCATCTGTGGTTCACGGCTTAAAATCCAGAGAGATTCTCGCTTTTTGTCGCCGACGGCAGCATATTTATAATCAGTATCTAAATCAATAATCCAGTAATCACCCGGAGCGGAACGCACATCAAATTTAGCGTTTGTTGTTTTATCCGCAACTTCCGCTTCAGTCTTCATGCTCTGGGTTGTGCCGTTTTTCATCACGCATCGATTAAGAATTGCCAGATGACCGTCAACTTTTTGAGTATAAGTTGTAGTTGTGTTTCCGACGCAATTTTTTTGAGATTTGTTCGGATAACTGGCAATTTCAAACCATTTTCCGGCGTATCGTTTCAAATCAACCGATGAAACTGCTTGAACTTCAGATTGTTGAACCGAATTGTTTTGTTGCGCGAAAACAAAACCCGAAAAAATTAACAAAGTTGGCAGCAGTGACGTAAGAATAATTTTTTTCACAGTAGTATCTCCTTAACTTTTGTAAATTTTACTTTTTTCGTTAGCCAAATGCTTGCCAAAAGTTGCTTTTCGTCAATTTGAATTTTTATAATCTCAACGAACAATTAAAATATAGGGTAAAATTTCTTATGCCAATTTACGAATACAGATGTTTAGGATGTGGTACGCACGTTGAAAAGATGCAAAAACTTTCCGACGAGCTGTTAAAGACATGCGGAAAATGCGGCGGCGAATTGGAAAAACAAATCTCGCTTTCCGGTTTTCAATTTAAAGGCGCGGGCTGGTACGTAACCGATTACACGAACAAAACGAAGGAGAAAGGCGGCGAAAAATCAGAAAAATCAGAAAAGACTGAAACACCTGAAAAATCTGACGGAGCTGAAAAAAATTCGCCTGTCGAATCAACCGCTAAGACCGAAACCGCATCAAAGAAAACAGACGACAGCGTAACAAATTCTAAAAAGGACACCGTTTCAAAAAAGGATTGAGGTAAAGAGATGAAATTTTCGGCTGAAAAATTTTGCCAAATAAGTTTGATTTTATCGTTATTTGTTACGTTTGCTGCCGCGCAGTCAGGTCATAGCACGAAAAGCACCGTCAACGCGTCGGCTATGATGAAAAACCCGAAATTATTCAGGAATGGACGGATGAGGCAAAAAAAATCGAAACGTCGCTGGCGACCTTTCGCAAGCAAGGTAATGCGTATCTTTTCGATTCTCTGAGCGCAACTGTCAACGAAGTTTTACTTCCATTGATGCCCGGAACCAGAAAAACCGCTGTCGTTTTAATCAGCGACGGACTTGACAGAGGAAGCAAAACATCTTTTGAAAAAGTTTTAGGACAGTTACAAAATTATAATATTACCGTTTACGCTCTTCAAATCCCCGACCGAACCGGCGGCGCGTTTCGCCGCAATCAGCCGAAAGCCGCTGAAGTAATCAATCAATTAACCGAAGGCACAGGCGGCAAAGTTTTCTCTATTGATGAAGCGCAAACTGCCGCCAAATTTATTGCCGACGAACTCAAAAAAAATCGTTACCTGCTTTCATATTTGCCAGCCAACACGTCTTCTTACGATGCTCGTCGCGTTTTTCTGGTAGCCGACGAAGGAATCACCGTGCGCACGAAAAACTCACAGCCGCCAAACGTTAAATAGTGATGAGTGATAAGTGTTTTGATTTTCATTATTCTCTTACCTTTCACCGCTAACCATTTATATTTAATATCTTTTAGTGTTGCACACTGATTAATAATGTGTGAAAATTTCCATAATAAAAAGTTGTTTTTAACAGGAGATTTTCCCGAAGTGAAATCAGAACTTGAAAAGCTAATTGAGCTGCAGAAGACGGATACCAATCTGCGAAGATTAAAAAAGGCAATCGTAACGGCGGAAGAAAGGCGTGCTAGTATTGAACAGGAGTTTGAACAGCACGCCTTTTCCATTCGAGAAATACAAGCAAAACGAGATGCGGCGCAGGCAACGCGCGCTGATTTGGAAAAACAAATTGCCGAAAACAAAACTTATCTTGAACGCGCCAATCGAAATCTGAAAAATTCGCAAAACCAAAAAGAATACGAAACCGCGATGCGCGAAGCCGAGGCTTTGCAAAAACAAATTTCCGCGTTTGAAACGCAGGTTTTAGAAAAAATGACGGAGATTGAAGAAGTTGAGAAAGTTTTGACCGAACGCGCCGAGGAGATAAACAATCTCGAAACAAATCAACAAAATGCCTTGAAAGAATTTGATACGGAAGTTTCCAAAAACAGAAAAGAATTTGATATTGAATCGAAAAAACGTCAGGAAGTTTTTGTAACTTTACCGCCGCAGATGGCTTCCATCTATAACCGTTTGGCGCAACGAAGCCGCGACGGAATCGCGGTTGCCGAAGTCGTGAATGGTTCGTGCAGCGCGTGTTTTATGAAACTGCGCCCGCAAATGCAGGTCGAATTAAAGACTGGCAATCGAATTATGACATGCGAAAGCTGTACGCGCATTTTGTATATCGCGCCTGAAACAAAAGCCGTGAGCCAAGAAACTTAGACTTTGCTGTCTAATTACAAGTTAAATGCTTTCTTTCATCATACTAAGATAAGCTCACATGATAGACGGGTTCTCACAACCGCATCACGTTCAAGGTCGCGCCTCAATTGCAGACTTATTTCCGTTAGGTAAACGCTGTGGTCTCTATATCCTTCAGTTCTCTGATGGTGAAATTTATGCGGGTCAGGCGTTGGATGTAACCCGCCGTTATGTTCAGCATTGCAAGGTTCATTGTGACATTGAGAAGATTAGCTTCAAGCGTGTAGCTAAAAAGAACTTGAATGAGGAGGAACGCACCTTGATATGGATGCTCGAACATGAAGGTCATCGCTTACGAAATATCACGTTCACAAGCATTCCAAGAGGCGAGTCTGATTTCGACCTTATTATGTCTGCGAAGGAGCAAGAGCGATGGCTGAAAGACACAAGTTATGTTGACCTTAGCGGTAGCAGAGTTGTTGACCCAGAGTTGCGACGGAAGTACAGAAGAAAGTTCCAGCGATTTGCTACTATGCCTTACTCTGATGAGGTTACAAATGTTTTGCGTAAGTACGTTCATGCGGGAATACCAGCACCTTTGAAAAGCGAACTATCTTTCTGGGGTTGTTCTTGCTTGCCGAGCTACTCATATACCAACGAAACCGTTTTTTCACGCATAAACTTGCATTGGCAGGAAGTCTTTACCGCTTCGGTGTATGAAGGTTTATGCAGCAGAAAGAAATTGTATTGGCTATGCAGTTATTCAACTTGCGTTTAATGAAGAAAGGGGCTTGCGCGTATAGCCGTTATCACTGTATGGATTTAGCTGATAGGCTGACCTGCATCTAATGAGTTATTTGAGCGGCTCGCCCAACAGTGACAAACTGAAAGAAGCCATATAATCCTTATGAAAGGCGAGCCACCGTGTAGCTGTTAAATTTTGCTATTAATCTTACCAAAATCAAATAACTTTTGTAACCTATCTTTCTTCCCTCTTTACATACAAACTTTTCTTCAAATGAAGCGAATTCATCAAAACTTGACAACTCTTAGAATTAGAATTATTCTAAATCTAACTTCAGGATAATGAAAAACGTAAAGAAAAATATAGGAGAATTGGGTTTAACCAAACAGCGCGAAGTTGTTTTGCAGGTTATCCGCAACAACGAAGAGCATTTGACGGCGAACGAAGTTTTCGACAAAGCCAAACAGCTTTTGCCGAGCATTTCGTTTGCAACCGTTTATAATTCGCTGCGCTTTTTGAAAGACGCCGGACACATCGGCGAAATTCAATTTGGCAACGGTGCGAGTCGTTTTGATGCGATGACTTCGCGGCACGACCACGCAATTTGCACAAAATGCGCAAAATTGGTTGATATGGAAATCGAATTGCCGCCGGAGATTGTAAAATTGGCAGCCAGATTTTCCAAATTCAAACCTGAATCAATTGAACTTACTTTGCGCGGATTATGTCCTGAGTGTAGTAAAAATTAGTCGCAGAGCGCACAGAAAATTTAGAGAAATAATACGGTCTTATTTTCCAAATCATCTCTGAAAACTCTGTGTTCTGTGTGGCAAAAATAAAATCAAAAACAAATGGGAGGAGAAAGTAATGATAGAAGACGACGGCAATAAAAAAAACAGTCCAAAGGTTGGAGAACCGATGGAAACGATGGATGCAAAAGACGATTTGACTAACCGGCAGGGGCATCCGATTTACGATAATCAAAGCTCACGAACGGTGGGAAATCGCGGACCTGTAACATTAGAAAATTATCCATTTCTCGAAAAGATTACGCACTTTGACCGCGAGCGGATTCCCGAACGAGTCGTTCACGCACGCGGCGCGGGAGCGCACGGATTTTTTGAAGCGTATGGAACGGTCGGTGACGAGCCGATTGCAAAATTTACACGCGCTAAACTTTTTCAGGAAAAGAGCAAACGCACGCCGGTTTTCGTGCGTTTTTCGACCGTTATTCACGGCGGCACTTCGCCGGAAACTTTGCGCGACCCGCGCGGCTTTGCGACGAAATTTTACACCGACGACGGCAACTGGGATTTGGTCGGAAACAATCTGCCGGTGTTTTTTATCCGCGACGCGATAAAATTTCCAGATGTCATTCACTCTCTAAAACCCGACCCGGTAACGAATCGCCAAGACCCGCAGCGCATTATGGATTTTATGAGCCTGACGCCGGAATCAATGCATATGCTCACGTGGCTGTTCAGCCCGCGCGGAATTCCGCAGGATTACCGGCATCAGGACGGTTTTGGCGTGAACACTTATAAATGGTATAACGCCGAAGGCGAAGGTGTTTTGGTGAAATATCATTGGAAAACCAAACAGGGAATTAAATCTCTGACGCAAGCGCAGGCAAGCGAAATTCAGGCGACGAATTTTAACCACGCGACGCAGGATTTATTTGAATCAATCGAGCGCGGCGATTATCCCGAATGGGAATTGTGCGTGCAGATTATGTCGGACGACGAACACCCGGAACTCGATTTTGACCCGCTCGACGACACGAAAACGTGGGACGAAGAAATGTTTCCGCTGCTTCCCGTCGGGCGAATGGTTTTGGATAGAAACCCGCAAAATTATTTCGCCGAAGTCGAGCAAGCCTCTTTCGGAACGGGCGTTTTAGTTGACGGTCTGGATTTTTCCGACGACAAAATGCTTCAAGGTCGCACGATGTCATATTCGGACACGCAACGTTACCGCGTTGGACCAAATTATCTGCAATTGCCGATAAACAGCCCGAAAAAGCGCGTCGGAACAAATCAACGCGACGGTCAGATGACTTATTTTGTTGACACGGGCGGCGAAAATCCGCACGTCAATTACGAACCGTCGAGCCTTGGCGGATTGAAAGAAGCAGACCGCGGCGGCAACAAAGACCACACGCCGTATGTCGAAGGAAATCTCGTGCGGCAGAAAATTGACCGCGAGAACAATTTCAAACAAGCGGGCGAACGCTATCGCACGATTGAACAATGGGAACGCGACGACCTTGTATTCAATATGTCGGATATGCTTTCGCAGTGCAACGAAGACATTCAAAACCGGATGCTTGGTTTATTGACGCAGTGCGATGCCGAATACGGACAGCGCGTCGCTGACGGAATCAAGAAAATGCAAGCCGAAAAATCGGAAGCGCAAACGACATAAAAATCGTTTGATAAAGAAAAACGAAGCCTTTCGTATTGCTTTGAACGCAATGCGAAAGGCTTTCTACTTACAGCAATTATTTATAAAAATTTATTTATACAAGAGGTGAAATTATTATGCCAATGAAAATTGGAGATTCATTACCGAAATTTGAAGGCGCAACCCAATGGCTAAACGAACTTCAAGAAACAGCCGACGGCTATGTCGACGGTCAACCGACGCTCGTTCATTTTTGGGCGATAAGCTGTGGCATCTGCAAGGAAAATATGCCGAAGTTGAAAACATTAAAAGATAAATACAAAGAAAATGGGTTAAAAACAGTAGCGATTCATATGCCGCGTTACGAAACCGACACGAATCTGGAAACGGTCAAAGCTATGATTGAAGAATTTTGCATTGACGACGTTTGCGCCGTCGATAACCAGCACAAATTAAAAGACGCTTTTTTAAACGAACAAGGCTGGGTGCCGGTTTATTATTTGTTCGACGCGAAAGGAAAATTGAAAACCCGCGCGGCGGGCGAATTCGGCATCGGAGTTTTAACAAAAGCTCTGGAAAAGATGTTTCCCGAAAAGGCGAACGAAGCTACGGCTTAAGGAATCTAGCCACGAACAAACACAAATGAATACGAACAGAAAACAAATAAATTAATTCTATGTTTGAATAACTCCTTTGACATTCCTTAATGTCTTTGCTTATTTCGTATCTTTATCGTGTTTGTTCGTAGCGAAAAATTTAACGCAACTTATCGTAAATCAAATATAAAATATATATACTCGCCGCAATCGAGCCGATCAGCAAGCCAATCAAAACCAAAATAATCAATCCGACAAATAGATAATCGCTAAATGTGCCTTTGTCTTTTCCTGTCGCCCTTTCTCGAATCAAATCCATATTCCGTTTGTTCGATTTCCAGAATAAATCAAACATATCGCCGATAAACGGAATTAAACCGACGACATAATCAAGCCCGATATTAAAAGCCATCCGCAAAATCGTAATCTTCGGAACTCCGTGCCGCACGCCAGCAATCAGAATATAAAACGAAGCAACCGAAGTCAGCGTATCGCCGACATTAGGCACTAAACCAATCAGCGCGTCGAGTCCGAAACGCCAGCCAACGACGGGAATTTTTATCCAGTTATCGAGATAACGCGACAAAGATTCGAGGCTTTCTTCGATTTCGACTTGCTTGTGTTTCTGCCGCGATAGCTCGAAAAGATTGCGTTTTTCTTCGGTTTTTTCCACTGTTTTATTACTCAACTTATGTCTTCAATCTCAATAATTTTATCGCCCGCGAAACGAAAGATTGATTTTCCGCCGAGTTCAATCTGGCTTCCCGATTTCAAACCGTTAGGAAAATCAACGGCAATTGTTCCGTTGTAAAAAATCTCAGCCTCAACTTCATCCGCGCCGAATTTTAACCCGATAATTTTTTGCTCTCTCCGGCTAAAAAGATTTTTCGCCTGTTCAGCTTGGGCTTTAAACTCGGCAATGCCTTTTGTCGTTAGATTAACCTCGCCGTTTGCTATGTTTCGGAAAACTATATTTTCATCCAAATCCTTCAACATATTTTCAATTTCGAAACTGTTGTAAGAATCAATGTAATTTTCAATTATATTTCTTCTGATTTCGTCGTTGCTCATTTTCCTTTTTTTACCGGCAATTTCCCTTCAACAATTTTCACGCTCAAAATTTTATCGCCGCGCACGAGATTATCTACGATTTTCATATCGGTTTCGTTCACACGACCGAAAACCGTGTAGCCGCCGTCCAAGTGCGGTTGCGGCGAATGCGTTACAAACCACTGCGAGCCGCCCGTGTCTTTACCCGACAAAGCCATTCCGACCATTCCGCGTTCATATTCGACCATATTTATTTCATCGCGGATTTCCCAGCCCGGACCGCCGTTGCCGTCGCCACGCGGGTCGCCGTCCTGCATCACGAAATTCGGCACGACGCGGTGAATTGCCAAGCCGTTAAAATAATTTCGGCGTGCGAGCTTGATAAAATTATCAACCGTCAAAGGCGCGTCTTCGGGAAAAAATTCGATTGTAAAAGTTCCCTTTTCGGTCGTTAAAATCGCTTTTGCATTTCTGCGCGAAACGGCGCGAAGGTAATCGGCGTTAGTGTTCAAAACTTGTCCGAGCTTTGTGCCTGTTTTCCGGTTGTAAGGCTTGACCGTTCCGACTTTTTCATAGGCATTCGGAAAACTCGCTTGCAAATCATTTTGCTTTATCAACTGCGCGGCGTGTCGGCGCAGAAGAAAATTTGGCGAATCAAGCGCGAGCTTTAACGAATCAATCGCTTCTTTTTTATCTAATTTTACGAGAGCCGAAAGAATCGCAAGCTGCGCGTCGTTGTATTGTTTATCGGTTTTCAGAGATTTAGCGAAGGCGGTTTTCAACGCTTCAACATTTTCTTTATTTGCAGGTTGTTCGCCTAAAAGTTCAGCGGCTGTGGCGCGAACAAATGTGTCTTTGTGCTTTAAACTACCGCGCAAAACTTCTACTAAATTTTTTGTTTTGAATTTGGCGTAAGTGCGTAAAACATCAGGAATAGCTTTTGTGAAATCGAAATCAGCCATTCTCTCTCCGTCAATTACCTGCTCAGTTGCATGAGCGTATAAGCTATCTACTCTTGTCTTAGTTTCTATTTCATTAACATTAGTAAGTTCTCCCATTCCTTGAAGTGAACCGGAAATTGTAAGCCAATTTGTTTTGTTTGGTTTTGAGTATTTATATAATGTCGAACCCATTTCAACAACGTAACTATTAACAGTTACCTTAGCTAAAGCCAAATAAATTTCAGGAGATTTATCATCAAATTCTAATAGATTTTCTAAAAACTCTCTTGCTCTTGTAATGTAAACATTTGGTTTACCATAAAGACTTGGTAAAATTCTACCCAAAGTCGTCGCAATTTCGAGCAATTCGTTTTTTTCATTCGGATTGGCAAATTTCGATTTTTTGTAATCTACCAAAAGATTTTCACCGCGTGTCAGTAATCTATCGGCAGCTTTCACGTCTTTCAAACTTGCCAAGCTGCGAATCGCCGAAACGCGAACGCGCGAATCCTGGTCCGATACTGCCGATTCGAGCAGCAGATTGAAAGCGTCGGTGTCTTCCGCCGCGCCGAGCGCACGCGCGGCGTTTGCTCTGGCGATTGGGTCGTTGTCCGACAAAAGCATCGCGCGAAGTTTTTCATTGGCGATTTTTGAACGAAGCCGCGACAGAGTGTTTGCCGCGTCTGCGCGGATTCTGGCGTCGGTATTGGTCAAAAACTTTGCCGCGATAAAATCTCCGCCTTCGGGCTTTGCCCGCAAAACGGCTGTGATTCCGAGCAGAACAATCGAGCGGTTTTGTTTCGCGCCGCGACTTTCTTCAAATTGTAAAGCGTCCAAAATTGCTTCGCCTAAGTTTTTTGCTTTTTCATCTTTGGCGATCTTCCAAGCGTTTATCGTATCTAAGTTCATCTTCGGCTTTGGATATTTGCACCAGAACTTGAATCGGAATTTGCGCGAAAGTTGTCTGAACCGTAAAACAAAAAAGAACAGCTAAACAGATTATTAGAATTTTTTTCATTGATTGACCTTTCAAAAGAAATTGTTCTGTAAAGAAATTTTAACGAGTCAGACGACTAAAACCAAATCATTTTCGTATTTTAATATGTTTTTAATTTAGGCTTATAATCAATCGAAAATCTAAAATTGTACTTTGGAAATATTCAGATGCGAGAAAATTTGCTGGTAATTGCTCTTGTTTTGATGTTTTGCTTGTCAATTCTCATTATGGCACAAACAAAACAAAAAGTTTTCACGGCAATTTTTACGTGATTCGTCGCTTTCTTGATAATTAAATGCGGAGCAAAACTTTAAATACACGCACTGCAACCGGTATGCCCTACAAGCAATAAATGAAAGTCGTCAGTCCGAAAGTTGAGAAGGTTGCTTTGACAATGCAAAACAATCAAAATCCACAATTGGATGCGCGTTTCGGCAGCCCCGACAAATTAATTTTCAGCGTGCCGAAAGCAACACCTGCAGGCGTGGAAAAAAGGCAGGTAATTTGAAGTTTGCCTATAACTTTTCTTTAAGAATAGAGATTCATCGGGCGTGTTAAAAGCGCAATCGGGTCTTCGATGTTCAAAGCCTCGCGTACAAAGAACGGTTCGCCAGCCGCAACGCCGATTAACGAGCCGAAATAACGCGAGCGGTTTTCGAGTTCGTCAATAAATCCTTCGCCGGTCAGACGAGTTTCCAATTCGTTTGAATTTGGATTGTAAAACTGCGAAGCGTGAGTGCGAATCGCTTCGGTTTTTTGTTTGAGAAACTCCGAAATATCAACAATGAACGAGGGCGTAACGCGTTGTGAAAAAACATTGTGCGCTACAATCGGGACGTTCGCGCGTTCTTGCCCGAAATCAAAGTCGTATTTTTGCATCGAGGCAAGCCGCGCTGATTCACGAACAAGCTGCGCAATGTGATTATGGTCGGGATGTGGGTCATCTAATTGATGTGTGAGAAGGAGTTTAGGCTTTAAACGGCGAAGCACACGGACAAGTTTTGTTCTTTCTTCATCGGTTACGAAAACATGCCCGTCGGGAAGTCCGAGATTTTCCCGAACGTCTAACTTTAATATTCGCGCCGCTTCTTCCGCTTCCAAAGCGCGTGTTTCAACTGTTCCGCGCGTTCCCATTTCGCCGCGCGTTACGTCCAACGCACCGGTTTTGTAGCCCAAAGATTTCATTTTCAAAAGCGTTCCGCCGACAGTTAATTCAACATCGTCCGGGTGCGCGAAAATTGCTAAAATGTCTAATTCCATATTCCAGATTCCAAATTGTAAAGCGATATTTGGAAAAGCCGATGATAATTTTGTTAAAGTTTAATTGTTAGGTAAAGATTCTAGCAAGTTTGGAATCTGGAATTTGAAATATGAAATTTGTAATTCTCGGTTCGGGAACGTCCGTTCCGCACGCACAAAGAAGCAGTTCCGGTTATTGGTTGGAAACGCAAAACGGTTCGCTTCTGCTCGATTGCGGCGCTTCGGCGGTTCATCGTATCGCTCAGGAAAAATTAGATTGGGCAAACTTAGACGCGATTTGGATTTCGCATTTTCATCTTGACCACGTCGGCGGACTCGCGCCGTTTTTGTTCGGCACAAAATATGCGCCAGAAACGCAATATAGGAAAAAACCTTTGTGTATTTTCGGCGCGAAAAAAAACGCCGCACACGGAAGAAAGCCTTGCAATTCATATTAGAAATGAAAATGATAAAACGCTTGTTTATACGGCGGACACCGGATTTACGAAAGATTTGGGAACGCTGGCTTTGGGCGTTGATTTGCTGGTAATGGAATGTTCTTTTTTCAAAAACAAGCCGGTCGAAACGCATCTCGAACTTGCCGAAGCGATATATCTTGCGCGTTATGCCAAGCCAAAAAAAGTAATTCTCACGCATCTCTACCCAGAATGGGACAATGTGGATTTTTTGAAAGAGGTCGAGAAACTTTCGCCGCTTTGCGAAGTTATTGAAGCTAAAGACGGTTCGAGATTAGAGATAATTGGCGAGCGAGAACAGATAACTGAAAATAATTTGCGTTAATGATTAATTCATAAGTTATAATCGAATTTCTCAAGGCAACCAATGAACCGTCTGAAAGTTTCATATACAAGCAGAGATTTTTCGATTGGTGATTTTGAAAACGATGTTTGGCAAAGTACGGAGGAAACAAGTTTGCATTTGTATTGGTCAGGTGCTTTGGCTGAAACCGAAAGACACGCCAAAGCCCGTCTCGTTTGGTCTGAAGATGGCTTGTTTGCTAGATTTGAAGGAAACCAGAGAGAGCGCTTAATTGTTAATTCCGAACCGAATACGAAAGAAAAATCAATCGGCTTGTGGGAACGCGATGTTTTTGAGATTTTTGTTTCGCCTGATTCGAAAAAGTTCGAAAGATATTTTGAATTTGAAGCAGCGCCAACCGGCGAGTGGCTTGATATAAAGATAGAAATTTTGCCGAACGGCGAGCGTAAAGCGGATTTTGATTATAATTCAAAAATGAAGGTCGTTGCTAAAATCTTGGAAAACAAAGTTGTTGCGGCGATGAAAATTGACTGGCGGGCATTCGGAAGAAAGCCGAGAAACGGCGCGATTTGGCGCGGAAATCTTTTTCGCTGTATCGGCATCGGGAAAAATCGAGGTTATCTAGCTTGGCAACCGACGCGCACTAAAATGCCGAATTTTCACGTTCCCGAAAAGTTCGGATATTTTGAATTTGTAAAAGACTAATGAACGAAACGCAAAAAAAAATCAAACAGGATGGACAGGATTTGCAGCATAAAAGGAATAAAAATATCTGTGTTTATCTGTGTTCATCTGCGGTTAAATTTCTTTGCGTTTTGTCGTATCTCAACGGTTTTATCTTACTTCTTTCGTTCGGCATTTTTGCGCAAAACAATGACGATGTAATCCGTATTGAAACGGATTTGATTCCATTTGAAGTTACGGTTACGGATAAAAACGGCAAGCCCGTGCGCGGTCTCGACGTGAAAGACTTTAAGCTTTTTGAAGATGGCGCGGAGCGACCGATTGATTTTTTCGAGCCGATAAAAAGAAATGATGATAGCCGTCCGCTCTCGATAGTTTTTGCGCTTGACGTCTCGGGAAGTATTGCGCCCGAAGAACTCGTAAAGCTCCGCAGCGCTCTCGAAAGTTTCGTTAAACGGCTTGCCGATTACGATTCTTATTTTGCTGTAATGACGTTCGGAATGCAGGTTAAAACTTTGCAATCGTTCACGAATCGTCCCGATAAGCTGGAAAAAACTTTTGAAAAACTTCTGCGCGAGCAAGACGGACTGCTTCCGACGCCGCTCGAAGCAAGCGGTTTGCTTGAAAAAACGGGCGGACGCGCTTTCTATGCAACGGAAAAAAGTTTTGAACCGCTCTTTAAATCTCTGGCGGAAGAAATCACCGCTTCTTATGTTTTGGCGTTTTATCCAAAGGCGGAAAATCGTCAGAGCAAGACTTTTCGCCGCGTTCGTATTGAAGTTCCGACAGGCTTTCAAGTTAAACAAAATCGGGCAGGCTACGAAATAAAACAATAGATAGAAAACGATGAGAAGCAAATAAAAAATACTTGCTGTTCACCGTTTCCAAAAATTTAATTTTATTAAAAGGTTTCTTCCTCGTCGTCGCTAAAATCGTCAAGGTCGTCCTCGTCATAAATATCCAATTCAATCGGGTCAAGCCCGACGATTTCCAAATCCGTGCCGCATTCGTCGCAAGATACCGTATCGCCCTGTTCTGAATCGGCATCTACATAAACGTCTTCGCTGCATTCGGGGCAAGCTGTCGTTGGCATTTTTCTTCTCTCCGGAAATTTTCGTAAATTTTATTGCGCTTCACTTAAAAACCAAGTGAAATATGTATATGCTAGTCAATCTAACTTGTTTGAGAGCAACTTTGCAAGAGTTTCTTTCAAAAAATTCCCTAATTTTTCTTAACTCTCGGTTAAAAGTATTTCTTCTTGCTTGTCTGTTTTTTCTACTCTTGATTCACATTAGTTATATTAAAAACTGATTTTTTTCAATTCACAAAATGCGATTTCCCTTTAGATTAGCTGAAAATAAAAAGTTTGATGTCGTCGGATTTGGTACAAACGCGGTTGATTATTTGATTCAAGTACCGGAATATCCTTCGTTTAACACAAAAATTCATCTTTCCGATTACATTCAAGCCGCCGGCGGCGAGGTTGCGACAACAATGGTTGGTTTACAGCGTCTGGGTTTAAAGACCGCTTACGTCGGGCGCTTCGGAACAGATAAGGAAGGCGATTTCGGTTTGCAAACTCTGCGCGATGAACGAGTTGATGTAACATTTGCTGAACAAATCGAAGACGCGCGAACGCAAATCGCTTTTATCGTGATTGACGAGCGCAACGGAGAGCGCACCGTAATCTGGCACAGAGACAAACTCCTTGCTTACAGCGAGAAAGACGCGCCGGCTGAGGTTGTCACACTCGGAAAAGTTTTGCATTTTACGCCGCACGATACTGATGCTTGTTTGCAAATGACACGAAAAGCGAAAGAGAACGGCGTGATTGTTTCGATTGATATTGACAATGTTTTCGACGGAATAAATGAGCTTCTTCCGCAGGTTGATATTCTAATTTCTTCATCTGAATTTCCTGAAAAACTTGTTGGAACGAAAGATAAGAAACAATCTTTGCGCGAGATAAAACAGCGTTTCGGCTGCCAAATTGTCGGAATGACTTTGGGCGAAAGCGGCTCGCTCGTTTTGTGCGAAAACGAGTTTATTGAAACAAGCGGTTTTGCCGTTCCTAACGGCTGTAAAGACACGACCGGCGCGGGCGATTCGTTCCGCGTCGGATTTCTCTACGGTTTGTTGAAAGGTGAAACCGTAGAAACCGCCGCGCGAATGGCAAACGCCGTCGCCGCTTTGAAATGTCGAAAACTCGGAGCGAGAACGGCTTTGCCAAATGAAACTGAATTATTCGAAATGCTGCAAAATAAAGCGTTTTGAGAAAAACAGCATTGAAAATGGCAAACGCCGTTGTAATCAAACGTCGTGCTTTATTTGTGTGAATGGTTTATCTCAAAACCAACTGAACCTTTTGAAACTAATTAAAATAAATAAGTACTGGATAAATCAAATCTACAACATTTCGTCCGGGTGTATCTGATTTAATTCAGGTGTCGCTTTATTAAAGTTTTCATTGAAAAACGCAATGACTTTTGTCCAAGCGTCGCGTGCCGCTTTTTCGTCATAAACTTCCGGGCGCGTGCTGTTAAAAAATGCGTGGTCGGCTTTGTATTTGACAGTTTGAATTGGCAAAGTATTGTCTTTGGCAATTCTCTCCAATTCACTCACTTTTTCGGGATTAATCCATTTATCTTTTGTTCCCGAAACGAAAATAACCGGCGTTTTCAAGTTTGTCAAAGTAAGTTCGTCGGGAATGTCGCCGTAAAACGGCGCGGACGCGCTCAAGCCTTCCAGATGGCAAACCGCTTGCAGCGCAAAAGTTCCGCCCATACAAAAGCCTGTAATGCCGAAACGAGAAATTTCATATTTTTCCTGCGCCGTTGTGATTGTGTTTTTAATCGTATCCAAACCGTCTTCGAGTTCGAGCGCGTTCATCAATTTTGCAGCCTCTTCGGGATTTGCGGCGGTTTTTCCGCGAAAAAGGTCAGGCGCAATAGCAACGAAACCTTCTTCGGCAAAGCGATTTGTGATGTCCTTAATGTGGTCGTTTAACCCCCACCATTCGTGAATTAAAATAATAGCGTTCGCTTGTTCGTTTGTTTCATTGGGCATTGCAACGTAAGCCGAAGTCTCGCCTTTAGCCGTGTCAAACTTTAATGTTTCGGTTTTCATAAATAAAATAAGTTCCTCCAGATAAGTTTATTAAAAGTAATTGATTATAAACGAATTTTTGCGAGATAAAAAAATTACGGTTATCTTTTCTTAATTTCAAGAATCGGTGAATTTTTCTTTTCACTGGTGGCAAAAATTGAATTTCCGTCAATCGAATAACCGACGGCTTCGCCTTGTTCTCTTTCGCCTAACGCGACAATTGAAGGCGCTTGTTTCCAGATTTCATCAAAATTTTTCGCCTTTTCGGGCAGAACCAATTCATAACCATTAAAATAATCGCAGATAATGACGCGCTTGCCATCGGAAGAAACGTCGCCGCCGGTTAAAAATCCGTTTGGAATTGCAGGAACGGTGAAATCTACTATTTTTTCAAGCCGAATTTTTTTGCTCGAATTATAATTCTTAGAAAGTTTATAAACTGCCGACGCGCCGCTCAAGCGTTTTGTTAGAACGTAAATATCGCCGGATTGCGGATGAACGAGCAGAGTTTCCGCGTCGTGTCGCATATCTGGATAGTCGAATTTAATTGTTTCTGCTTTCCCGGTTTCTAGCGGCTTTTTCTTGTTTGAAGTTTTGTCCGCACCTGAAACTTTCGGTTCTCTGACTCGGTAAATCGTAAATTCCTCGCGCGTGTGAGCATTATTGCCGATGTCGCCAATATAAAGAAAACATTCTCCGTTTTCGTTTCTGAAAGCCGCGATGTCTTCCCAATCATTATTTTTCGCGCCTGAAACTCGCCACGCGCCGAGATGTTTGCCTTTGGCGTTCATCGCAAAAATAAACGCGCCGTTACCCGAATCATTATGCGTCCAAAAAATATCCGTCTGGCATTTTGAAGCAACGATTCCGCTGCTTTCGGTTATTTCGGCAGATTCAATTTTTCCGGCAATTTGCGGTTTTTGGTAATTTTCCGAGCGTTCTTTTGCTTTATTGTCCGCAATTTTCTGTTCATCTTTTGACGCAACCGAAGAACAAGCAGCAAAGCTCATCGTAAGAACCAACCAAGATATGACAAATACGAATTTTTTGGTTATAGTTTTGTTCGACATAACTTCCACCCGAGCATTATAACGTAGATATTTCTTTCAATGTTTAATAAACTTTTGCCAGGCAATTTTCGTAGCTAAAGGAACCAGCGTTTGGTTTTTAACGAAATTATCTGAAATATCCAGTGTATTGCAGTGTCCGATAGTTTCCTACCAAATGAGTTTGAGCGACGTACGCGAAAGTAGATTTTGAAAAAGAAACGAACAAGTAAAAAATGATTGTCGGAACCGAATGGTTAATTGAAGCCGAAGGCTGCGAAGCGGAAAAATTGCGCGATACGAAAATTTTGCACGAAATTTTCGCACGCATAATTGCGGATTTAGGCTTGAAAACCATTGGTAAAGAAATTTGGCATCAATTCTCAGGCGAAAAAGGCGTAACCGGTTTGGTCGCTTTAACCGAATCGCATCTTGCCTGCCACACTTATCCTGAATATAAAACCGCAACATTTAATCTTTACTGCTGCAAAAATCGTCCCGAATGGAATTGGGAAGAAAATTTGTGCGAAATGCTCGGTGCGGCAAATGTTAACGTTCAAAAAATTGAGCGCGGCAATCCAAAATCCAAAATCTAAAAAGGTTGGAGGTGGAATTTGAGTGTTCTGCAGGCAAATTGCCCATCATGTGCCGCGCTGATTGAATTTAAATCAGGCTCGACAATCGTGCTTGTATGTCCATTCTGCCGTTCCGCCGTGGCGCGAAGTGACAGAAAGCTCGAGGATTTAGGAAAGGTTGCGGAAATTGTCGAATCCGAATCGCCTTTGAAAATCGGGTTAAAAGGAAGTTGGCGTGAACATCGCTTTGAACTCACAGGACGCGCGCAACTTCGTCACCACCTCGGCGGATTTTGGGATGAATGGTACGCGACATTTTCAAATGGTTGGGTTGGATGGCTCGCCGAAGCGCAGGGAAAATTTTATCTGACATTTTATAAGCCTCTTCCCGAAAACGTTTCCGTTCCGTCTTTTGAAAGTTTACAAATTGGTGAGGAAATTACGCAGATTTCAAGTGAAACGACATTTATCGTCACAGAAAAAGGAACAGCTACGGCAATTGCCGCCGACGGCGAAATTCCCTACAAATTAACGCCCAATGAGCAGAGCAATTACGCTGACCTTTCGGGGAAGGATGATGCTTTCGGCACGATTGATTACAGCGAAAATCCGCCGTGGGTTTTTGTCGGGCAACAAATTTTGCTTGCCGATATTGGTTTAGAAAACGCAAAACCCGCCGAAAGAGAAGCGCGAAAAGTTTCTGCGCTAGCGATGGGCTGTCCGAATTGCGGCGGTGCGTTAGATTTGGTTGCGCCTGACAAAACCGAGCGCGTAACCTGCCCGTTTTGCAATTCGCTTTTAGATGTAAATCAAGGCAATCTGCGTTTTTTACACGCTTTGAATCCTCAGCCGGGAGACGATTTTGTTTTGCCAATCGGCGCGGAAGGTATATTTAAAGACAATGTAAAAATGAAAATTATCGGCGCGGTCGTGCAAAGTGTTACGATTGAAGAAACTAAATATTTTTGGCACGAATATTTGCTTTACAATCCAAACATCGGTTTTCGGTGGCTCGTTCATTCGGACAATCATTGGAATATTGTTGAATCTATCAACGCCGCCGAAGTAGAAGTTGTTGGAAAAAATGCTAATTACAACGGCAAAACATTTAAGATTTTTCAAGACGCGCCCGCCGTTGTCGAATATGTCAAAGGTGAATTTTATTGGCGCGTCGAAGTCGGCGAAACCGTGCGAGCGATTGATTACATTGCCCCGCCGTTAATGCTTTCGCAGGAACAATCGCAAACCGAAGTAAACTGGTCGCTCGGAACCTTTATGACTAACGCGGAAATTGAAAAAGCGTTTGGCGTTTCCGATTTGCCGAAGCCTTGGTCGGTTGCGCCGAATCAGCCTTTTAGTGGCTCGTTTTATTACACTTGGGGTTTGATTCCGCTTGCTCTTTTGTTTGTTGCGGCAATTTTTATGATTCCTTTAGGCGGGTTGAGCAGGACGGTTTTGTCGCAGGAACTCGCGCTTCAGCCGACGGCGAATGAAAATACGGCGCAGACGGTTTTCAGCCAGCCGTTTGAAATAAAAGACAACCGTAACGTGCGGATTACGGCAAGCGCGCCGGTTAATAATTCTTGGGCTAATCTAGATGTTGATTTAATTAACGAGCAAAACAATGAAATCGAATCTGTGCCGATAGATATTGAGTATTACAACGGCGTAGAAGACGGCGAAAGTTGGTCGGAAGGTGGGCAAGAGACCGACGCAACAATGTCGTCTTTGCCGGCGGGAAAATATATGCTTCGTGTCGAAGGCACGTGGCAGGATTTCTCGAAACCTTTGCTCGTATCGGTAAAAGTCGAGCAAAATGTAATGCGCGGCGTAAATTTTGGTCTGGCGTTTTTTGTTTTGTTAATCGTTCCGGTTTTAAGTTTGTTTCGCAAATTTATGTTTGAATCAAGGCGTTGGAGCGAAAGCATGTTTAGTACGAGTGGTGAATGATGAGTGATGAGTTATGAGTTAAAATCATTCACCGTTCACCACTAAAAATTTATGTTCAAAGCGCTTTATCTAATTTTCGGAATCGCAGTAATTTTGCTTTACATAACCTCGTCATGGTTTGGCTGGGAGGTTGCCAATTCGGGACGCAATTCGAGGTTTGGGATGCCGTTTATTTATACGGGTTTTCGTGGAGGAAAATAATGTTGACTAAAATTTTTAATTCAAATCTTTTAGGTTTTGTCGTTAAAATAGACCAACTGCTGGAAGTTTTGGTAACGACGCTGATTTTCGTTTTCATCGGGTTGGTTTTATTTGCCGTCGCTTACGGTATTTTGGGTCGAATGTTTTCCATTCGCAAAGAAATCGAGGAAGACCAGAACACCGCGCTCGGCATTGTCATTGGTGCAATTATGATTGGCATTGCGATTATTATCGCGGCGGCAATTCACGGGTAATTTTAGCGAAGCCAGAAGTCAGAAGTCAGAAGTTTTGCTGTCTTCTGTATTCTGACTTCTGACTTCTATGAATCGAACTCCTCTTCTTTTCCTAAATGTCTTTGTCATCGCCACTTGCGGTTTGATTTACGAACTTGTGGCGGGAACGCTTTCTTCTTATGTTCTCGGCGATTCGGTAACGCAATTTTCTTTAATCATCGGCATTTATCTTTTTGCGATGGGCGTCGGCTCGTGGCTGTCGGGCTTTATTGAAAAAAACATCGCCGAAAAATTCGTTGACATCGAACTCGCCGTCGCCGTAATCGGCGGATTTTCCGCTCCGCTTCTTTTCTTCAGTTTTGCTAATTTATCGTTTTTCAGCATCGTGCTTTACGGCATGGTTTTTATTATCGGCACGCTCGTCGGTTTGGAAATCCCGCTTCTTATGCGGATTTTAAAGGACGAACTCGATTTTAAGGATTTGGTTTCGCGCGTTCTCTCGCTCGATTACATCGGCGCGCTCGCCGCATCGCTGCTTTTTCCACTTTTTCTCGTGCCGAAACTCGGATTGACACGAACTTCTCTGCTGTTCGGAATGCTCAACGCGGTTGTTGGAATTTGGGCGACGTGGCTTCTCGAACCGCTTATCAGAAAAAACGTCAATTTTTTGCGTGTCAAAGGTTTTGTCATTATCCTTTTGCTTTTCGCCGCCTTCATCAAAGCCGATAAATTAACATCTCTCGCTGAAGACGCGCTTTTTACTGACGACATAATTTACGCGAAAAGCTCGCCGTATCAGCGAATTGTCGTAACAAAAGGCAAAACCGGTTACGCGCTTTTCCTAAACGGCAATCTGCAATTTAATTCGTTCGACGAATACCGCTATCACGAAGCGCTCGTGCATCCGGCGTTTGCGGCTTTCGGCGCGAATCCGAAACGAGTTTTGGTTTTGGGCGGCGGCGATGGTTTAGCCATCCGCGAGGTTTTGAAATATCCGTCGGTTGAAAATGTAACTCTTGTTGACCTTGACCCGATGATGACGGAACTTTCAAATAATCTTCCGGCTATAGCGAATTTGAATAAAAATGCTCTTGCGGACAAACGAGTTTCGGTCATCAATAACGACGCTTATGTTTGGCTCGACAACGCCGAAACTGAACCGTTTGACGTGGCGATTGTGGATTTTCCCGACCCGAACAATTTCGCTCTGGGAAAACTTTACACGACGCGCTTTTACAATCTTTTAAAAACAAAACTTAAACCCGATTCGGCAATCGTAATTCAATGCACATCGCCTTTAATTGCCAGAAATTCTTACTGGTGCATTATCAAAACTCTGGAATCGGCAGGTTTTCACGTCAAGCCGTACCAAACAACCGTGCCGAGCTTTGGCGTCTGGGGTTACGCCCTGGCAAAATTAGAGCCGTTTGAAACGCCGAAAAAGCCGCCGGGAAACATCGAATTAAAATTTTTAAATGATAATTCCTTTGCTTCGATGTTCGAGTTTTCAACCGACACGTCTTTGCCGAAAGACGAAGAAATTGAAATTAATCGGCTTGATAATCAAGCGCTCGTGAGATATTACGAAGCCGAATGGCGCAGATTTGAGTAAAAATTTCTGCTAAAATGTTTCTAAAAGGAGAAAAGCGATGCAAACCAATATCGAAACAATTTATCAACAATACATCAAGCCTTTGCCGCACGACGAACAATTAAAACTTTTAGCGAAAATGGCGGAAGAATTAGCGAACGGCGAGGAAAAAATTGAAATGACTAAAAAGCGGAGTATTATGGAACTTCACGGGTTGGGCGCAGAAATCTGGGATGGAGTTGACGCGCAGGAATATGTCAACCAACTGCGTAACGAATGGGATCATCGCCCATGACAAATTTAACCGATGCTCTCAAAAATGTTTCGACTTTAGCTTTTGATACCGCGCCGATAATCTATTTTGTCGAAGCCAATCCAAACTATGACGCGCGGGTTACGGCAATTTTTGAGCGTGTCGAAAGCGGAATCATTACGGGAATAACTTCCGTCATTTCACTTTGTGAAGTCTTAGTTCACCCAATCCGTAATCAAAATGCAAATCTGCAAAAACACTACCGTGAAATTTTGCAAAACAGCCCAAATTTTTATACCAAACAAATCAATTCTTCAATCGCCTATACTACCGCCGAACTCCGCGCCAAATACAACTTGCGAACGCGCCCGACGCCCTGCAAATCGCCACCGCTTTGGAAAACGGCTGCGATGCTTTTTTGTGTAACGATAAAAATTTAAAGCGAGTTGCAGAATTGAGAATTTTGATTCTTGATGAACTCACACTCTAGCGATGTCCGAATTTACCCGCCGCGAAATTTTAACTGCATTTTTGGGATTGCCTTTCGCGCTCGCGGCGTGTCGTTCAAATTCTGCCGATGATTTTCCCGACGGCGAAATTGTCGGCGCAAATGTTGATGTCGGACATATTTTACGCGAAAACAGAAACGTTGAAGTTTCTGAAAACAATTGGGAAAACGCAAGAGTTGCAATCGTTGGCGGCGGAGTTGCGGGTTTGAGCGCGGCTTGGAAATTTCAGAAAGAAAATTTCGATGATTTTATTTTGCTGGAACTCGAAAATAAAATCGGCGGCACGGCGCAAAGCGGCAAAAACGATTTTATCGGTTATCCGTGGGGCGCGCATTATTTGCCCGTTCCGTTTCAGGAAAACACGGAACTAATTTCTTTGCTCGACGAAATGAATCTCACCGAAGGCAAAAACCAAAACGGTGAAATCGTCGTTAAAGAACAATTTCTCTGCCGCGAGCCGGAAGAAAGAGTTTTTTATAAAGGTCGCTGGTATGAAGGTTTGTATTTGAACGTCGGCGCGAGCGACGAAGATAAAAGACAGTTAGGCGAATTTCAAAAACAAGTTGATTTTTGGGTGAATTGGCGCGACCCGAAAGGCAAACGCGCCTTTGTTTTGCCGGTTGCGAATTGTTCAACCGATGCGGAAGTTACCGATTTAGATAAAATTTCATTCACCGATTGGCTCAAACAAAAAGGTTTCACATCGGAAAGATTGCTCTGGTATTGCGATTATGCTTGCCGCGACGATTATGGCTTGCGGCTCGAACAAACTTCTGCGTGGGCGGGACTTTTTTATTTCTGCTCGCGTGTTCGCAAATCCGGCGACGAGTCGCAATCCTTTATCACTTTTCCCGAAGGCAACGGCAGATTTGTAAATTTCCTGCACGAAAAAGTTCGAGATAAAACACGCTTAAAAACAATCGCGCTTGAAATTGTTCCGAATGAAACGGGTGTTGACGTTATCTATTTAAACACGGAAACAAATGAAATTCGGGGTTTGCGATGTAAAAAAACAATTTTCGCCGCGCCTATTTTTACCACTAAATACCTGATTCGTGATTTCCGCCAAAACACGCCTGATTTTTTTCAGGAATTTGAACATAACGCTTGGTTTGTTGCTAATTTATTTTTGAAAGACCGCCCGAAATCACAGTTCACAAAAGATTTTCCGCTTGCTTGGGACAACGTAATTTATGAAAGTCCTTCGCTCGGTTATGTGAACGCGACGCACCAGAAAGGAATTGATTACGGGCAAACTGTTTTTACATATTATTTTCCGATGTGCGACGGCAAAGGTAGAGCAAAACTTTTTGGATTAGGCTGGAAAGAATTAGCCGATATTTGTTTGACCGATTTATCTTTGGCGCATAAAGATATTCGTGAGTTAGCCGAAAGAATAGACATAATGCGCTGGGGACACGCTATGATAAGTCCGCGCCCGAACTTTATTTGGTCAGGCGCACGCGAAAAAGCGCAAAAACCTTTTAGACATATTCATTTCGCGCACTCGGACTTGAGCGGTATTGCGCTTTTCGAGGAGGCATTTTTTCACGGAATTCGCGCGGCAAAGGAAACTTTAAGAGCAAATTTACAGGGATAACAATGTGAACAGTAATAAGAAATTATTTTAATTTTCAATATCCTGTTAACCCTATTATCACTATAAATTCTTTTTCACATAATTATTTTGCGAAAATCGCAAACAAACAAAATTGTCGGCTTTTTTCCGAAATATTGATTTGATTAAAACTTTTCAAATTCCTTAAACGGCATTATTCCGTCCTTTGAAACTTCCGGCGTAACTCGCACGGTTTGACGATTTTTTTCTCGAACAATCGTCAGTACAACGTCACCTTCTTTCTTTTCATTGACGGCACGAATTAAATCAAAAGTTTCTTTAACTTGTTTTCCTTCAACTTCAACAATAATGTCGCCCGCTTTCAAACCTGCTTTTGCGGCAGGTGAATTTTCGCGCACGTTATTGACAAGCAAGCCTTTTCCGTCAGAAATGCCGAAATAATCGCCGAGTTGTTTGGTCAAAGGCGTAACACCAACACCGATCTGACTGCTTGAATTACTGCGCCAGACAAAAACATTTTTATCCGCGTCGCCGAAAGGTATAATCTGACCGTTAGGTGGCATCGGTCGGTTCGGATACTCGGGAATGCCCGGTAAACCGTATAACTTTTCAAGCATTCCGGTGTTTTCAAATTTCGGCATCGCGCGTTTTCCGATAGTTACCGTAATTTCACGTTCATTTCCGCCGCGCAAAATCGTCAGTCGCGCTTGATGGTCGGGCGCAACTTCGCTGATTAAACGGGTTAGTTTGCGAACGCTGGTAACTTCTTCGCCGTTTAATTTCAAAATAACATCGCCGTTCTGCAATCCGGCTTGCGCGGCGGGCGAATTTTCCGAAACTTTTTCTACACCGACGCCTCGCACTTCGCGCAAATTAAACTGCGCCATATTTTCTTTTGATATTTCCTGTGTCTGGACGCCCAAATAGCTTTCTTCAAAAGGCATTTCTAAAATCATTCTTTGAGCCTTCTTTTCAACCGGTTCTTTCGGTACGGAACTTTGATTTTGAGCATTTACAATGCTGCAGCTTGCGATCGAAAGCAAAACAAAAACAGATAATTTTTGTAACATAAAACCTCCAAATTATTTAATTTATAAAAAAGATACTTATTTATTTCGACGTGGAATTTAATAAACAGGTTGCATTGCGGCAAGAAAAGGGCGCTTTCTCAGGGAAACCTCATTAT
>JAIVJJ010000023.1 GCA_020200095.1 Acidobacteriota bacterium
TGAGGGAGATTTAATAACAACGGTTGATTTATCTAATGATGTTCAAGGCAGCGATATAGAAAGCACTGATATAGAAGCAAAGATAGATTTAGGTCTTGATCTAATGAAGCCATATATGTCGTCGGCAATGGCGGTGGCAGAGTTGAAGACGCTGGAAGTTGCTACAGAAGCTGATTATCAATGGGTAACTCAAGCCGGCGGCGCAGCGACAGCAAATAGTCAGATTTTAAGTATATTAAATTTAGTAGATGGAATATACGAAAGAGATTTAAATTTAAGTGTTACAGTAACATTCCAGCACGTCTGGTCTTCTTCTGACCCCTATCCAGCGACTTCAACACAAGCAGAACTGGATTCGTTTTTAAGTTATTGGAACGGAAACTATCCAAAAACACAATATCCTCGTGATGTAGCACATCTTTTTACAGGGAAATTTACTAATCAAGGAATTGCTTATCAAAGCGTTATTTGTAGCAATCCGGCTTATGCTTATGGATTGACCGCTCGAAGCGGGAGCGTAACAAATCTAATTACTGCTCACGAAATCGGTCACAATTTAGGTGCACCACACGTTGACAATAGTGGAACCTGTGCTAGCTCAATAATGAATCCAACTTTATATTCCAATGCGACTAGTTTTTGTGATGTTTCGAAATCTCAGATTCAAACTTACATAGCTTCAAAAGGTAGTTGTTTAAGTTCGGCTGGAACAACCCCAACACCAACGCCGGTTCCAACAGTAACGCCGATTCCGACGCCAACAATTACGCCAACGCCAACGCCAACGGTTACTCCAAAACCGACAATTACACCGACACCGACGCCGACAATTACGCCGACGCCAACACCGACAATTACGCCAACACCAACGCCGACACCGACGCCGTTCACGCGAGGAATACCAACACCGATTCCAACACTAACACCAACGCCGGTTCCAACAGTAACGCCGATTCCGACGCCGACAATTACGCCAACGCCGACGCCGGACCCACGGCTGACACCAACGCCAACAATTACACCGACGCCAACACCATTTACGAGAGGAACCACCTATTTGGCATTTTCCACTAACGAAGGTATTGCTTCAGATCAGTTATATTACGTAGCTATGCATTTGACGCTGTTATTAAAGGCGATTGCAAAGGTCTGAACGGGATAACTATTTTGGTTTAGTTGAACTAACAGAAAGCAATCTCTTTAGCGCTTATGGCATTACGAGTTTTGTGTTCGTAATTGAATGGTTCAAAATTGTAGTAGATAACACATTAGCCCGTTACAGTGGATTTGTTGAAGTCGTGAATATTCGAGGAATATAACTATTGATTAAAACAATTTGAGACAAATTCAGCAAAGGGCAAAATGTCCGTATATTCATCAAATTAAAGAGGTTTCTATTCGAAGCCTCTTTAATTTTGTATCAGACCTTGTAGCGGAAATGGCTTGATGGAGTTTTTATTGTTCGACAATCAATATTATATTTTTGCTGCCAAAATCTGGTTTCCAAATGCTTAACGATTATTATTTCCTCTACCGTACATTATATTTTGTTTGAGATTTTCATTTCGTAAAAGCTAGCGTAAATTAGATTCACATAGAATAGTGATTCTGCAATCGGTGATTGATACTGCACCAAAAGCAGAAAACTATTACACGGATGGATTTTTGATGTATCAGGACTTGAGTTATTGGGGCGCTCATCTGATGCTCAAAGACAAATCGGAAACTTATTCGGTTGAAGGTGGCAATTCGGATTTACGTCATTATTTGGCAAGGTTGCAAAGAGCCTCACGTTAGTTTTTCTAGATGTTTTAAGGCATTGATACGAGCCGTTGAACTATTTGTTCATTTTTACAACGAGCGCCAGCTTAAGAAAAGGCACTTTCCAAAATATCCGGCTTACATAGCTCAAAACTTGTCAACGCTTATTTAGTCACTCCCAACTTTCGATTGTGTAATACTTTGATTATGCCAAAAGGACCACGCGACGCAAATCAGCTAGCCAAGATGATTGTTAATATTTCGACAGGCGAAATTGAGGACGTAGTTTCTGACAACAAGAAAGGCGCAAGGGCGTCCCGGCGGCTTAAAAGGTGGTAAGGCGCGAGCCACTAAACTCACGCCCGAACAAAGAACCGACATTGCGCGGATTGCCGCAACAGCGCGTTGGAAGAAAAGCGAAACCAAATAATATTCAATTAAAAAGCCTAATTGTTAAGACTAGGCTTTTTTTCTTTGAGTTTGCACTCATTTGTTCTAATTACCAGTTTTTACCCGCTCCGTCTCCGTCGTGCATTTGAACCTCGTTAAACCATAACAGAAATGTACTTTAATGAACACAAATACACTCAAATAAAGTGACATTTAATTCTGCAAAAGCTTTATTCATCGGTTCGATTCTGATCGACGCCTCCAATAGAATCAACAACTTAGAGCTACCATTAAGGTAGCTCTTTTCAATTCGTGTGCGAAACGTGTACGAAGACTTATTGAAAATAGAGCGAATGTTTTTAGTTCTTTAAAGAACAAAGATTATAATTATTCGAAATTAAGGATTTTGACTGTTGGTATCAAAGTTCAAATGGTTAGTATCGTTTTCTAGATGATTAGAGGAAAATTT
Organism: Acidobacteriota bacterium; assembly: GCA_020200095.1. Taxonomy (GTDB): domain Bacteria; phylum Acidobacteriota; class Blastocatellia; order Pyrinomonadales; family Pyrinomonadaceae. The sequence continues at coordinate 2,621 of JAIVJJ010000023.1, forward strand.
AGAGGGAAATTAAAATATAAAAGACTTATCAAGAAGTTGTACTGTCTTACAAGTCCTTTACATACAGGAATTAATTGGAGCCGGTGAACGGATTTGAACCGCCGACCTGATGATTACAAATCACACAGGCATTAGTACCAATCTTTTTCATCTTATTTCAATCAACAACATAATAGCCTCTACTTACAGCCTTTTCTGATTACAAGGCTTTCATTTTATTTCAAAATGTTTCATAATATCTCATAATATTTGGTGGGAATATTGGTGGGATAAATGAAAATAAGAGATAAAGTATTCAAACGTAAATCAGGCAAAAGCAAAGACAAGTGGATCGTTCGCATTGAGTATCTAGATGAAACAACGGGAAAGACAAAATACATTGAGCGGCAGGCCGACCGAAAAGGCGATGCCTCTGATCTAAGAAATAAATTGATTAATGATGTTAGAAACTCTCACGGACAAGTTGCTGGCATTCGTTCAATCCATTCAGTAAAACCCCAAATTGACAACTTACGTTTGTTTTTCGGTAAACGTCTTATTAAAGATATAACGACTGAAAGTTTAATTGATTACAAACTCTGGCGACTGAAAACCAAAACTGAACAATTAGGGCGTCCCGTAAAGATAGCAACCGTTAACCGCGCACTTTCGGCGATGCGGAAAATGATGCGGTTTGCTTTTAGTAACGGATGGGTATTAAAGGATGTTTTCTTGAACGCTAAGGTAATAGATATGTCCAATGAAATCGAGCGGCACCGGCTTCTAACGCTTGATGAAGAAATGCGTCTACTCAGATCGTGCCAGGGTGAGCGACAAATAGTTTATAAGCGCAAAGGGAAAGAGATAAAAGCCACTATAAGCATAAATAATCCTTTTCTAAAAGCAATAATAATTATTGCTTTAGACAGTGCTATGCGGCTCGGCGAGATATTGAAGCTTCACTGGCAGGACATTGATTTTGAAAATAATTTGATACGGGTATTAGCGACAAATACCAAGACCGAAAGAGAAAGATTTGCGCCTTTATCAAGAAGAGCAAAAAGGGAGCTTGAAAAAATAAAGGAAATATCTCCCGGTGAAAAACCATTTCCTTTTGCTGATATTAAACGTTCATATGCAACAGCCAAAAAACTTGCCGGAATAGAAGACCTACACTTTCACGATTTACGGCGAACCGCTATAACCCGTTGGATACAGCAAGGTACGCCACTAGCTTTAGCCGGAAAGCTTGGCGGGCATTCACAATTGCAAACAACTATGAAGCATTACACGGCAAATGATGCCGATTCCATTAAAGAGATAACAGAAAGAATGAATAATTTTCATTCTCAATTAAACGAGGCAAAACAGATTGAAAGCGAATTGGTAAATTAAAGTTTCGGTTGCCCTCAACGCAAGACTAGCTATCTTGCGGACAAGCGCGAAACCTGACGCGCCGGGTAACCGGATATTTTCAGGATTAAAACTTACAGGGAGTTTTATGAGTGAGTCTAAGACAACAAAGAAACAAACCTTTGAAGAGCATATGTCCGAAGTTTTCAAAAATGAGTTGCAGAGGTTTTTCGTAACTCCGACGTTTGAAAGGTTAGAGAATGCCCAAAGACATTTTGAAAAGCTTGAGATAGGCAAGCGGATTAACGGCAAATTTATTCCACTTATAGAATTTAATTTTCACGCCTTAAAAAAAGTGCTTGAGAAAGCGTTGGAGTATTCATCAGACGAATATAATAGGGTTGATAATCCTTCAAGCAAAGCAGATTACTTAGAAGCTCAAGACCGTGAGTTACAAAATTACTTAGAACATAAGTGGAAAGAAGCCTTTTTCTTGCTTACACCTTTATTTCTTGCCAACTTTTATCTTTTTGACCACAATGCACCTCCATCATTTGATAAAGAGTTGAAAGAAGAATTACGTAGGGAAAGTAGACTAGATACTCCCAAAAAACGAAAAGATGCGTGTCTCGACTATTTAAACCAACTTCTGCTTGATGAAGAGGTTAAGCACGGCGGGCGCAAAGGTTTTTGGGACGAAAAGAAGCGACGGCAATTTCTTGCGGACTACAATCGTTTTTGTTTCGTAATCAAAAATGCAAAGAACGATTGCAAACAACTAAGAAAGAAAAGGCTTTTGGACAGAAAGATTCGAGAACAAATTCAAGAAAAATATGAAATCCCAAATGAATGTATCCAAGACATTTTTTTACCCGATTCAAAAGCAGATATTGCGTTAAAATGGGCAAAGCGTGAATTACAAATTGATGAGTCCAACGAGCACTTAAGAGACAGAATCCTAAGCCGAGCGCGAAGGGAAGAAAAGAGTGGTTTTAGAAGCAATAAATCACGTCGGATAGTAGGCTTTAAAACTCGCAGCAACGGAATGATTGACAGTTACTACGTTGATCTAAATAACCCAAATCACGGAAAGGAATTACGCTACACTTTATCAAAGTGGGATGAAGAACAGCAGTAAAAACCAACACTTAACATTTTTTCAAATGTTGTAGATTTGTAGAAACTATGTGAAGTAAACTGATTTTGTTTTTAAGGCAAAGAAAGCCGTTTTCGTCTAGGTCGCCAAACTCAAGAACGAAAACGGCACTCGATAAGCCTTTAACAACGCGCCTTGCGGCGTGTCAGACCTATTTCTATTTAAGGATAAACAAAATATGACTGAAAAACAAATTTCTCATGACCGCCAACAGCTCATTAATAAAAATCAAGAAATTGAGCGTCGACAAAATTTCACAGATAAAGAAGCTGCGGCATATCTGCGAATTTCTCAAGTCACGCTCTGGCGCGAACGTAAAAAGGGAAAGATTTCTTTTCGGCGTGCCGCTTCAAAGATTATCTATACGCAGGCGGATTTAGATAATTATTTGCAAAGCACTAAGCGGGACGCGTTTGCGTGTGCGGCTTAATAAAAATGGAGGCAAAGAAAAAAGCCGTGTGCAAAACGGCTTCACATTTCTTAACTAATGACAATGAAAAATCTATCAAAAAATCAAATACAAGTCAACAATTCGGAAATGTCTTACTCGGTTAAAGAGCGGGCATATTATTGCTCATTCTGTTTTCGAGAATTACCGAATAACTCAATTCGTTTTCACGGGATTAGTGCTTGTCCGGCACATCTGGCGATCGCACAAAAATTGATCGCTAATTTGCGCGAACACGAAGCTAACTACTTTTTTAATTTGGGGGTGCGAAAATAAATGACACTCCAAACAGCAACCAAAACAATTACGGCCGACGATTTTCAAGACGAAGCCGAAAATTTCTTTACGATAAAAACCAAAATCACGCACGATTTAGTTTTGCGTGAAATTCTTGACACCTTGCAGCAAATTGATTTTGACGCTGAAGCGAAACTCGGACCAACCGAAAAACTTTCCCAAAAACATCTGGTCGTTTTGACAATCCGCGAAGTCCTAAGAAGTGCCAATTTATTAAACTGCGGTTTATGCCGCCAGCAGGATTTTATTTATTCGTACAATGGAGAATTTTGGAAACTTCTGGACCGTGAAGAACTTAAAATCTTCTTGGGTGAGGCGGCGGAAAAATTAGGCGTGCGTAAAATCACAGCTACCTATTTCAAATTCAAAGACGAACTGTATAAGCAATTCCTCGCTGCTGCACATTTACCGAAACCCGAAAAGGCAAACAATGCAGTTTTAATCAATTTTCAAAACAAGACGGGCGAAATCACAAAAGACGGTTTAAAGCTCCGTCCGTTTTCCCGCGCCGATTTTCTTACGTATCAATTGAATTTTGCTTACGACAAGGACGCAACTTGTGAAAGGTGGCAATCGTTTCTCGATGAAGTTTTACCCGAAAAAGACAAGGTCGGAAATGTAATTGACGAAGGTAAATCACGGCAAAAAGTTTTGGCTGAATACATTGCTTATATTTTTACGTCGTTAAAATTAGAAAAAACTTTAATTCTATTCGGTTCCGGGGCAAACGGTAAATCAGTATTTTTCGAAGTGATTTACGCACTTTTAGGAAAAAACAACATTTCAAACTTTAGTCTTGAGTCCCTTGGAGATCAATACTATCGCGCGATGCTCGCTAACAAAATTCTTAACTATTCATCGGAAATCTCGAACCGTCTACAGGCGGAGAAATTCAAACAATTGACGAGCGGCGAACCGATAGAAGCCCGGTTGCCCTACGGTCAACCGATGACCTTAACCAACTACGCAAAACTTGCCTTCAATACAAACGAATTGCCGCGGGACGTAGAACATACTAAAGCATTTTTCCGGCGTTTTTTGATAATACCTTTCGATGTAACAATTCCTGAAGAAAAGCAAAACCCGAATCTGGCTAATGAAATTATTGAAACGGAACTAGCGGGCGTCTTCAATTGGATACTCGAAGGCTTAAACCGATTGCTTCAGCACGGTAAATTTTCAAAGTGCGACGCCGCTCAAAAAGCACTTGAAACTTACCGCAAGGAATCCGATTCGGTCGCGATGTTTATTGAAGATGAACGCTACGAAAAAAGCAGTAATTACTCGGTAGTAAAAACCATTTACCAAAATTACCGCTCTTACTGTCTTGATAATGGATATAAACCGCTCGGAAGAAATAATTTCACCAAACGATTAGAAGCCAACGGTGTTGTTACAGACAGGTTGAGCATGGGACTTGTGGCATATATTCAACAATAAAGTGCGGAAAAAAGTTGTTCTTAGAAACGTCATAAATAACATAAACAACATCCTCGAAAATATGGTTGCTGAAAATAAAACACTTACAGCTTTGGATAAACCGAAGAATGTTGTTTCTGACGTTTCTGACGTTTTCACGAACAACTTTTTTTGATGATAAAATTATGATTCAACTCGAAACCTACAAAGGAACACAATCAAGACACACTTGTCCGAAATGCGGTAAGCGGCGCGAGTTTACCCGTTTTATTGACACGGAAACAGGCGAGTACCTGCCTGACTTCGTAGGCATCTGCAATCGTTCGTCAAACTGCGGTTATCGTTATACGGCGAAAGAGTTTTTCAGAGATAACCCGACAACAAAAAACAAAACTTTTTTTGAACCGTCATTATTGCCGCCTGCGTCACGAAGGCCGGTCAGAGCGCAGAAACAAGCAGGTCGATCTTTTGATGTTATTCCGCCAGAACATTTCATAGCGACGCTTGATAATAATGAGGAAAATGCCTTTGTCCAATTTCTGCTTAATCTTTTCCCCGACAACCCGCAAGATGTGCAGAAGTTTTGAAGATGTATTTTGTCGGAACTTACGCGGATTGTCGCGGTAATTATACCTGCTTTCCAAGCATTGACCGACTAAACCGCGTTTGCAGAGCGAAGCTCATCAGATTCAACGAAACGACCGGGAAACGACTTAAGGGCGAATTTGATACATCCTCTTTACCAGCGAAGCTAAAACTCAAAAAAGATTTTAATTACAAACAAATCTTTTTCGGTGAACATCTTCTGGCAAAGTATCCAAACAAGCCTGTCGCAATAGTTGAAGCAGAAAAAACAACAATCATAGCAAGCCTTTGTTTTCCTGAATTTGTTTGGCTCGGTAGTAATTCAAAAACTTGGCTGAAAATTGAACGGCTAAAACGGCTCGGAAATCGGCAGATCATTCTTTACCCTGACGCGGATGGCTTTAACCTTTGGCAACAAATAGCTGCAGACGCCCAAAGGCAAGGTTTAACGGTCAAAATATCTACTTTGATAGAAACGCAATCCACAGCCGAACAGAAAGCCAACGGTTATGACTTAGCGGATTATTTAATAAACCAGCAAACCGAAATAAACGCTCATAACGAATTTGCTGACCAATACAATTTCGCAGTTGAAAAAATTCAAGCCGATGCCAATTTAATGCGGGAGTTTGAAACGATTTTAGATGAAAGAATTTCGATCGTTGAGATTGACGGTAACCTTTCACGGAAGGAAGCCGAAAGAATATGCACGCAACCCGCAAACGTGCGGCAAATAGTTCTAAAAAATTACTAAAACTTACTAAAAGGAGAAAAAGAAAATGGAATTTAAAACCGAAGATTTTACAATGGACAGAGACACAGCAACAGCCAAGCGAATATCGAACCGGCTAGATAACCTCTACGACGACTTAAACCGATGTAGGAATCCTCGCTGCAATCATAGCAATCGAATCCGCGAAGAAGACTTTTTACTAACCGAGGCTCTCAAGATACTTCAGGATGAAACAGCAACTCGAGCGGAACAAGCGTTTGCTGGAATCGTTTATGAACTTGTTAGCCAATGGTAGAACCAGAAAATAAACAAAATGTCAGATTTTGGCAGATTTTGGCAGGAATAAAACGAATATGCCCAAACCAAATAACAAAGAAACAGCCTTAAACGCACTTCTTAATTCGGCTTCAATTGCTGAAGCAGCGCAGACTAGCGGGCTTTCAGAAAGAACACTTTACCGTTTTCTGGAAGATGCCGAATTTCAAACCGAATACCGAAACGCTCGACGGCGTGTTTTTGAGCAAAACATTGTTCGCCTGCAATCGCTTCACAGTGGAGCGATCGACACGCTCGAAAGAAACTTAACTTGTGAAAATCCAAGCGTAGAAGTTCGCGCCGCGCAAATCATTATCGAAGGAAACCGCAAGGACTTTGAAACGCTCGATATTTTAGAACGAATGGAGAAATTAGAAGATGCAATTGAAGAAAGTGCTAAAGAAAATGGATAAACAGCTAGATATTAGAAGAGAATTTTACGAATGCCCGGAGACGCCAAAATTCGAATATATTGACCGGCTTTATGATGACAGCGAAATTGAAATCGCGGTTGACGACCTTTGTAATAAATGCGGCAAGCCAGTAGATAAAACGGTCATTATCATTCAAGGCGTGAGAGCGAAAAAGCCGGATTGGATGACTGACGAACATTACGAAGAGGCGTATGCAAAAACAGAGAATTAAAGAATGAACATTTTAAGTCGATTAAAGAAACTCGAATTGAAAAACCCGAATAAACCGCAATGCTTTTGCGGCAAAACATTTATTGATTTGTGCTATGGCAAACCGGGCGCGTCGGCTTTAACGTTTTGCCCGAACTGCAAGGATAAATTCGATTTTTGGGCAAATCTTACCGCCGAAGCAAATTTATCGGAAAATCTAACAGACCAAAAGACGCAAAAACAAAGTGAACATATTGAACCGATTAAAGAAAATTGAATCAAAAGCAAAAATGACTTCCGCCTTTTGCGAGTGTCCTAATACGCAGAAACACGAAGTCATTATTCGAGATGACGGCACTGATACAATCAAAAATCCGGTTGCCGATGTTTGCGAGCAATGCCGGAAACCAGTTGAGAAACAAATTATTATTGTAAACATTATTTGAGCGAAAATGTGAGGTATTGCCTAAAGACTATGAACATTTCAAGCCGATTAAAGAAAATCGAAGCGATAATAAAAGTAGAAGATGATTTCATTTCGAGATTCACATCGCAAGTGCAGCCGTTGTCATTTGCATGGTGGGCATTCCGAACCTTTACCGCATTAAGCCTATATTCTCGCGCCGGACGACGAAACAATGATTCCGACAATTATCAATGGTCGCCAAGTTTATCCGCCGAGGAATTACCCGGACGTTCTTCAACCGCAAGAACTCCACGACTCGGACCTGATGCGCTACCAGTTCTCTAATTGGCGATGGCGCGAACCAGTCCTGACCGCAACCGGCGAAACAGTCGACGACGTATTGAAGATAAACGACGATTTTGGGCAATGTGTCCAGATGTGCTATTTCAAAAAACTGCTGTCGAAACATTCCGCTCACCCGAACTGAAGCCATTGAAGCGCAACTGCCCGAAAGACTGCGAGAAGGCGTAATCGCAGAGATAACGGACCAGGGCGTTCTCGATATGACTTTGCAGCGGAAAAGACTTGAACTAAATCGAATTGAGGCGGAGCAGAAACAAAAAAGCGGTCGCCGTTTGGGTTTGGGAAAATACGCAAGGAGATAATATTGACGAAGAGCATCAAATAAATTTGAAAATTGATAACGCGGACAGACCAGTTAAGTGTATAGCGACCAAATTTCTCAGCATTAAGCTCGGTTTTTGCTATGGTCTAGGTCTGGCGTCTCCTAAAATCTTCTTCCCTACATGCCTTAAAATGGTCAAAATACCTTATCAAAATAACTTACTAAAATGCTGCTGCAAGAGTAAGATTTGTAACTTGTAATCCCAGACAGAGAATACAAGGGGGATAGGGGGGTCTCAGAAATTTTTTAGGTTCTATTCTGGCTTCCTAAGGTTTTCAAATTTCAGACTTCAAGCTAGTAGACATTCCTTAAGGATTGGAGGACGCTACTTAACTAGGGTAGGGGAAATATCTGTATAATAAACCTGTTCTAGGGAAGCCTTGTAGGGCTAGAAGGGTTTGTGAGAGATGTAGGTAAAGTCGCTGTTTCTGCCTCGCGTCTGATGACTTGTTGGGCATCGTGCTCCATCACCACATTAAATTTTCCGGCATTAACGAAAACGAAAACCTTTATGAATGAAGCAGGGAAGAACTGCAAGAGCGAAGCGATCTGGATTTTCCGGCAAGCCAATATCAAGCAGCACTAAGTCCGGTTGATATTCAACTGGAATAGTTTTAGTTGGACGCAGAGTCTGCTTAGAAAAACCTATTTTAGCTTACAAATTCATTAAAAGAGTTTGAGGCTTGAATATGACGTTAGCGGGCTAACGTCTCAAATGTTTGCATCTGTGATATTCAATATGTAGCGAAATTAAATTAAAGCAGTTGGTTTTGAATTCCGGCTTAATATGACTGAAATAAACAGCCGTTAAAGCTAATTCTCAAGACCCGCTCTCGAATATTTTATAACTCGCTAAAAATTTAAACACGCGGAGGGAAATTTATGAAGGCAATGGAAGCTAAAGAACGATTAGAGACAGCAATTACCGGGACGGTGGCGGCAAAGAAGATTGAAGCCGGCGGCGAACACGGCGAAAAAGGAACGGCGCAAACCGCTGAGATGAATTTGGTGCAAAATATTATTAAAGATTGGGCGCCGATGCCAAAAAAATCGGCTGAGCAAACGATTGCTTCTTACGGCGCGCCAAATGAAGCGATTGACAGTCGGCTGATTTGGTATAACAACGGACCTTGGAAACGAACTATCGTTTATCGTGACGAAGTTCTGCACAACTTTCCCGCTCCGCACACTGATGTCATTGAGCAGTTTATTGATTATCAGGTGCCGCCGGAAATGTTCAGCGAATTGGCGAAGTTTGACGGCAGCGTGATTGTCGAAAGAACTAAAGGCGAAGTGTCGGCGCGCTGCGATATGGAAGCGGCGAATATTCTCGCGCTCAATCTGATGCACGACATTGTGACCGGAAAATGCGATGCCGAAAAGGGGCGTGAAATCTATGCCGAAACAACCGGAAAATTTTTAATGAATCAGCCCGCGCCGTATGCCGAAGCGCTGCAATTCGATTTACAACACGGCAACACTGAAGATAATGACCAGGCAAAATTAATTGAACCGTTAAACCAGGCGGTTGATAAAGTCAAAGAAATTATCGGCGACAAATAAAGCCAAAAAGCGTTTTATCAGTGGTTTGGAGTTTGCGCTTCAAGAGTGATTTTAATTCAACAAACTCACGCCTGAAGGCGCAAATTCCGAACACGAAATTAAAGATTGCCGCCTAGTTTAATTATGAGCACAGAAAATACCGGGCAAGAATTTTCTAATCATCAGGCTTGCGAAACGCTGACGGGCTTTACGCTTGAACATCTTCCGCAAGACGGCGCGCTCAGGCATCTTCAAACTTATCAAAAGGGAAACGACATCTGGGAAGCGGACGACTTAGCGGATCGAATTTACTTTCTGAAAAAAGGACAAGTCGCGGTGATGACGAGCGATGTCGAAGGGCATGAAATCATTCTCAGCGTGATTAAAGTCGGCGAGCCGTTTGGCGAGTTGTGTTTTTGCTCGGAAGAAAAAGGGCTGCGAATGACGACTGCCCGCGCCGTCATTGAAAGCGATGTTATCGAAATCAGTTACCAGGATTTCCTGAATTATCTGCAATCGGACGCGAAAGCTCTGCACTCGTTTGTGATTACTTTTTGTAAGCGTTTAAGCGAAGCCGAACGCCGCACTGAGGTATTAGCTCATCGCGGCGCGGAAAATCGTCTAGGCAGGCTTTTGCTTCACCTTGTCACTACGCGCGGGCATTCCAGCACGCAGGAAAACAATAAAGTAATTTTGCACGTTAGCCACGACGAATTGGCGCAAATGGCTGCGATGAGTCGCTCGCACGTCACCGTGACGATGGGAAAACTGCGCCGTCAGAATCTTGTGTTTTATGAGCGTAGTCGTCCGCTGACAGTTGATGTGCCGTTGCTGACGGCGTATTTAAATCGTGATTAATCAATTTAGAGAGGGCTAATCATTCGCCCGCTGTGTCCCCGGCGAGCAAATGGTATTTCATTTTAGGACAAAAAGGAGGTAATAATGCAGTTTTTTGAATCAATTCGACGTAATCACAATTTCCACTTTTTTTTATTATTTCTCGTCGCAGCGACAATTATTTTGTCCGGTTTTGGTTGTAACAGCAGTAAAGAAATGACACAAATGCAGAAACCGCATGCGCCTTCCGACGGTCCTGAATTCACCGGAAATCCGCATCCGCATCAAACGGGAGACCCAGTTTCGGGTAAAGAAGTTTATCGCTTCGAGACTTTCGGCAACGAAGGCTTTTGGACTGACGCAGCGCGGCTGCCGAAAGGAATGACGGATGCCAAATTCACGCCGAAACAGGCTTTGGAAGCCGGTCTGCAAATTGACATCGAAGCTGTTGAACCTGATTTGCGTAAAACCTTGGAAACAGAGTTTAAGACAGACCTCTCGGCACAGAACGCGCCGCTTCTCAATGACCCGAAAACGATGGTTGCGCTCGTCAACGCCAATGCCATCGTCGGGATTGTTCCGAAAGACAGCAACAATGATAAAAAGCTGGATATTATGGCTGGCGATAAAGTCGGAATTTCCTGCACGATTTGCCACACGATTACGGATAAAGCGGTTTTCGATATGCCGAAAGGCGGTTCGGTCGGTCGTCGCGTTGACGGACCCGCCGCGCTGACTTTGAACGTCGGCAAATTGATGGCGATGGCTGCCAACTCACGCGCCCTTTACCCGAATCTCCAACAAACATTTTTGGGAATCAGCATCGGTCGCGCTCCAACGGGTTTAGGTCCGAACTCGACGGAAGCGGAAGTTGACGCTTACTTGAGCAATCCCGCTTTTTATCCAATCGGAACTTTTGACGAGACGCAGGACGGCAACGGCAATTCGGTCAAAAACGTTCCTTTATTCAGGCAAGATTTAGCCGCGCCATACGGGACGGCGGGCGAGTTCAGCAAACTGGACGACATCGGCAACAGTTCTTACACGACCAATCTCGACCCGACAACTCTGCTCACGCCGGAAGGACGGCAGTTTTTGGAGATGAAAGCCGGACCTGCCGGAAAACAAATGGTCAGCGAGTATGAAAAGATTCTGCAAGAGACGGGCGTGACGAATTACCCATTTGTTAAAGCAGAGATGACCAATAAAGTCGGAGACCCGGCGAGCATCGTCGGACGGCGCGTGGATAACCAGAAACTGCTTGACATGAACGCTTATCTCGACCAGTTGCAAGCGCCGCCGGGCGCAACTGTCAACCCTGAGATGGCGACGCGCGGGCGTGAAATGTTCCGCGCCAGTTGCACGCAGTGTCATAACGCCGACCAGAGCAAAATCGTTCCGCCGATGCTCGTCGAATTGAAAAAGATGTGGAAGGGCTACACGCCCGTCCCGGCAGGCAAGCGCGGCGACACAAAACTCAGCACAATCCTGAATTCGCCCGGAACTTTTGACGACAAGATGATTGTGGTTGACGCGAGCGACCGCGGCGAAAATCGCGGCAATGCTCTGCCTTTGCTGCTCGATTTAGCCAGAACGAACATCTTTCTGCACGACGCTTCGGTGCCGAGTCTGGACAACCTACTCGACCCGTCGCGCGGCGACAGCGCTCCGCATCCGTTTTACATTGCCGACGCTTCGCAACGTGCCGATATGGTAGAGTTCCTTCGTGGTCTCGACACTGGCAATTCCGGTCAAGAACGTCAAACTGCGGCGATGAGTCGGCAAATCGACAATCGGCAGCGAAGTATCGGTTTTCCATTATGGGCAGGCATTGTTTTCCTTGTTGCCGTCGGTATGGTTGGGCTAAAAATTAAACAAGTGGCGTCAAGATAATGGTTTGATGTATAGTGTGCATTACTTAAAGCCTTCTCTTGAAACGGTGCTGAGCCTTGCGGTTATATTGAGTTAATATGTTTAATTGACCGGATTTAGATCAAATAAGGAGATAATATGCGTTTTGTTCCTACTTGGATTCACGGTATTGCAGACTGGCTCTTGGGTATTTTGCTCATCGCAGTTCCATACATTCTCGGCTTCGCTCGCGGCGGAGCCGAGACTTTTGTGCCTGTCGCCCTTGGAATTACTGGTCTGATAGTCACCTTCTTCACCAATCATGAATACGGCATCGTGCGAAAAATTCCCATGATTGGGCACTTGTGGGTAGACGGGTTCGCCGGCATCCTACTGGCGGCATCACCATGGATTTTCGGGTTCGCCGATATGGTATGGATTCCACATGTAGTACTGGGAGAGTAGTGCCCTCAAAAAAGCCTATTTTGCTACATTTTTTCACGAAATTATTTAACAATTAAAACCTAATAAACCACAGATATTTCACGTGTAGGACACTAACCCAAAAAGCTAATCGGTTTTTTGAAATTTAGCTATGAAAGCGTATCGACGCCCGATTGAAGTAATTTCTTTTCGACCCAAACCCTGTTTCTCCGCCTCTTCAAGATGCGGCAATAAAGCGCTCCAAAATCGAACGTGAAATTGCTTGAGTCAGCTTTTTAAGATTCTGCGAAACCACGCGGGTATCTCTTTTTGGTCGTAAAAATCCACGATGTAAAAACTTCTGCCTGGACTTTAAATTTGGCAAAGCACTGGTGATTGATTTTTCCCAGGTTGGAATCATCGAAATTGAATAACTAAAAAAATCGTGTCAAAAGGTTTTTCTATAATTAACAGAAACTTTGTTAGCGAGTTAACAGTGAGAAATATTGAAAGAATGTTAGAATAAATAAAATTCAAACTGGTCGAAAAAAGGGTTTCTGAATGATTGATTAATCAGACGTTTGCAAATATAAATTTGGAATCGCTTCAAAAATTGAAATGCCGCAAGAAAATATACCGCCGCTTCCCGACCATCGAGACTGCGAGGTTTTAACGGGTCTGACCGTTGACAGCGTTCCGCGTGATAATTCGCTCGGACGTGTCCGCGGAGTGCGTAAGGGCGGCAGCGTTTGGAAGCCGGACGACCGTTCGGACGGCATCTTTTTTCTGCAAAGTGGGCAAATCGCCATCGTCGCAAGCGACCGCGACGGGCGCGAATTGGTTTTAGGCGTTGTCGAAGCCGGAGAACCGTTCGGCGAGCTTTGTTTCTGCGCTCCAAAAAAACATTTCTTGCGCGGAACTTACGCTCGCGCCACCGTCAAAAGCGAAGTTCTCGAAATCAAGCTCGAAGCGTTTTTAAGTTTTCTGCAAACGAGTCGCGATTTGCTGCAAGCGTTTACTTTTACTTTCTGCTGCCGTTTGAGCGATTGCCAGCGGCGCGTGGAATTTTTGGCGTATCGCGGCGCCGAAGAAAGATTGGGGCGCGTTCTGCTGCACATTGCTTCAACGCGCGGAAAGCCGAGCGACGCGCTTGCGGGTCAAATCGTTTTGCCGGTCAGCCACGATGAACTGGCGCAAATGGCAGCGATGAGTCGTCCGCACGTTACCGTCACAATGGGCAAACTGCGCCGTCGCGGGCTGGTCAATTACGAGCGCAACAAGCCTCTGACGGTTGACCCCGAAGCGCTCAGCATTTACTTGACGGGAATAAGTTCGTCTTAAAAAGGAATTTTTATTTGTGTCATTAAATTACTTGAACGAAGCTGTTGAGAGCGGTGATACGGAGCAATTAATTCGCTATGTGCGTCTGCATTTCGGCGACGGTAATGAAAAAAACGGACGTAAAGAAATTGATAAAGCGTGGATTGAAGCCTTGAAATTATTGCTCGACGTTCCCGCAACCGACCGCGAATTTATCCTTAAAACTTTGGGTGAAAAGGATGCGGCGACGCTGGCGCATCTTTTCTTTCATCTTCATTTTTATTTTGTCGGGCGTTCGGGAGAATGGATTCACGATGGAGAACTTTAAGGAAACAGATTTAAAACAACTGCGTCCCGGACTGTGGGCGACGGTCAACGAACGCTATCCGGGTTCGATGATTACGAAAACGGATTTTGTGCCGCTCGCCCGATTGAAAAAACCGCTGCCTGAATCGCGTATCGCTTTCATCAGCACCGCGGGAGTGCAGCCGAAAAACTCTTTGCCGTTCGACACGGTTCACCCCGTCGGCGATTATACTTTCCGGCGCGTTCCTTCCCGTTCAAAGCCCGAAGATTTGGAAATTCATCAACTGAAATATCCGACCGTCGGAGCAAAGCGCGATTTGAATGTTATCTTTCCGATTGAGCGATTACAGGAATTAACCGAGGAAAAAATTATCGGTGAACTCGCCCCTAATTTCTTTTCGTTTATCGGCTACAATATGGACGCGCTAAAATTGGAACAAACATTGGCGGAAGACCTCGCCGATGCGGTCGAAGCCGAAAAGCCCGATGGTGCGCTGCTTGCCCCGGCGTGACCGATTTGCCATCAGAGCATCGCGCTGGTTCAGCGCGCCATTGAAAAAAGAGAAATTCCGACCGTTTCAATCTCGGTTGCATTAGATGTAACCGAACACATCAAGCCGCCGCGAGCGGTTTTCGCGCCGTTTATGATGGGACACCATTTCGGCGTGCCGCGTCATAAAGAATTACAACGCCGAATAATTCTGGAAATGCTCGATTTTTTAACGACGGCGACGCGGAGCGGCGAAGTAAAAATGCTGCCGTTAAAATGGGCGAATGCACGACAAGAAGGTAAAGAAATCGAAAGGAGACTCGAATTAAAAGAAGTATAAAAACTTCTCTTTGTAAATTCTGTGCAGGGGAAAATGGCGGATAAATTAACCGTCGGCATCGTTCAGGCGAGTCCGATTTTTATGAATCTCGAAGCAAGTCTCGCCAAAGCCGTGAGCTTGATTGAGCAGGCGGCAAGGAAGGGCGCGAAACTCATCGCGTTCGGCGAAACCTGGCTGGCGGGTTATCCGGCGTGGCTCGATTATTGTCGAGGTGCCGCGCTCTGGAATTACGAGCCCACAAAGGAAGTTTTCGCACAACTGCGCCGTAACAGCGTCGTAGTTCCGGGCGCGGAAACGAAAACGCTCGGCGAAATCGCGGCAAAACATAACATCGTTTTGATAATCGGCATCAACGAGCGCGTCGAGCAGGGCGCGGGCAACGGAACGCTTTACAATTCTTTGCTGACTTTCGGCGCGGATGGAAAACTCGCGGGTCATCACCGCAAACTCGTTCCGACTTACACTGAAAGACTCGTTTGGGGGCAAGGCGACGCGGCGGGACTTGAAGCCGTTAAAACTGAATTCGGGCGCGTCGGCTCTCTTGTTTGCTGGGAACACTGGATGCCGCTGGCGCGTCAGGCAATGCACAATTCGGGCGAGCATATCCACATCGCGGTTTTCCCGACGGTTCACGAAACTCATCAGATTGCGAGCCGCCATTACGCGCTCGAAGGCAGATGTTTCGTTCTCGCGGCGGGTTTGCTTATGAAATCGGCAGATTTGCCCGAACAGCTTTTGACCGGGACGGATTTGTCGAAAATTCCAGAAAACATTCTGCGCGGCGGAAGCTGCATAATCGCGCCCGACGGCAAATTTGTAGTGGAGCCGGTTTTCGACGACGAAACAATTATCATCGCTGAACTCGATTTAACGCGGATTGACAAAGAAAAAATGACGCTTGACGTTTCAGGTCATTACAGCCGACCGGACATTTTCGATTTTGCGGTTAATCGCAAACCGCGCTGAACGATTTTGAAAACTTAAAGCTCTTTCAGTCAAGAAAATTATCGTATTCTTCTTTAATGCTGCGATAGCAATCGCACGAAGCCGCCTCTAATCCCGCATTGTCCAAAATCGTCAGAACGCTGCTCGTTTAAGTGATAAGTCCTTGCCTTTGAAGCGTTCCGGCTTTGTTAGCAGAGCAAAACGCGCTGCATCGCGCCGACGCGCCCGAATTCGTCCTGTATAATTTTCGCTTTAATATGAAACGCGCCGCCCGCAATCTGCACAACGACCTAATTAGGCGTAGCTTTGCCGCCCATAAACAAAGCGACTCCCAAGATGCCGCATCTGCCCGCCATTCCCATCTCGGCGGTTGCACCGCTTTCGGTGGTGTAAAGAAGAGAAACAATCCCAGTCGTCGGAAAATAGAGATACGCCATCTCCCCGCCTGAATGATAAAGAATTTCGCTGAGAGCTAAATTAACAAATTCAAAAGACGGCGACAGCCGCGTGTAATCTTCTTCGGGCAGTTTGTCGAGCAATGGGTTGGCGCGAGCGTCGTGCGAATTTACGGCAATCGGCATAAGTGAAGTTTTGCTTGTCATGCGACGATTTATCGGTTACGCCAAAAAGCTCAACATTAAAAACGAATCCTGTTAGTCTGCTAATGTATAGAATTTTATTTTATTCGGCAATATATAATGACGAATTGAAGAGAAAGCAATAAGAAATGAACGAATAAAAATTGGTATTTTATTAATGTCAGCCGTTGTTTTAACGACTATCGGGACTGCTTGCTCAAATGAGCCGGGCAAAAAGGAAACCGCCAACAGCGCTCCGATAATAAAAACCGAACCGGCAAAACCAGCGAGCGACAAGGGCGTATTCGGTCGTTACGGGCGGTGACCTCGATTTTATGAACAATGCCGCGCCGGGCGGAATGGCGGAAGTCGAACTCGGAGAAATGGCGGCGGGCAAGTCGCAGAACGCCGAAATCAAAGCGTTTGGGCAAAAGATGGTTGAAGACCACTCGAAAGCGGGCGAAGAATTTAAGCAGTTGGCGGCGCAGAAAAAAGTTACGTTGCCGCCGGACGTAAGCCCGTGCATAAACAGTTAATGGAAAAATTGTCGAAAGTAAGCGGCGCGGATTTTGATAAAGAATACGTTAAAGCGATGGTCGAGGCGCACGAAAAAGATGTCGCGGCGTTTGAAAATGCATCTAAAACCGCCGCCGACGCGGACGTAAAATCCTTTGCGACGAAAACTCTACTGACTTTAAAAATGCATTTGGAAATGATTAAAGCGATGGCGGGCAAAATGGGTATGAAATCGAATTCGTAAAGCGACGAGCGGCGGTTTTATAAATTTAACGGACGCCGGAGAAGCGGAACATTTTTAGAAAAATCTTCGCTTGGATAAACTCGAGACTTGTCGCAAAAGCAGCGGACGCAAATAAACAAACACGCCGCCTGCCGCTTTTTGCGGCAGCAAATTAAGGAGAATCAAAATGGCAAGCAATGCGGAACGAATGGATATGGCTGGTCAATCGGATTGGGGATTGACTCTGGAGAACACGGGAGCGAACATTATTCGCTACGGTCTGGTCGTAATTTTGCTGTGGGTCGGCGCGCTCAAATTTACCGCCTACGAAGCCGAAGGCATTCAGGGTTTGATCGCCAACTCGCCGTTTATGTCGTGGATGTATAGCGTGATGAGCGTCCGGACGGCTTCGATGCTGATTGGCATTGTCGAAATTATCGCGGGGTTGATGATTGCGACGCGCCCGTTTGCGCCGAAGGTTTCAGCCGTCGGCAGTTTTATTGCGATTGGAATTTTTCTCATCACCCTGCACTTCCTTTTGACGACGCCGGGCGTGTGGCAGCCTGGTTACGGCTTTCCGTTTCCGTCGCCAATGCCGGGACAGTTTATTGCGAAGGATTTGGCGCTCCTCGGAATCGCCGTCTGGTCGGCGGGTGAGGCTCTGCGGGCGGCGCGGCGAAGTCGCTGAACATTGGACTTGGGCGAATTTAAAGTTAAAGTGAAATCTCCAATGGTAGAAAAGACGTTTCGCGCAGTATTGCCGTATTGTGAACGGCTCAATTTCCGAAAAAAAACTAAATTGAGTAATCATCTGTTGGATAAATTCAAGAGCCGGCATATTTCACTTTGTTTGAGCCGTATGACGCGCAAATCAAAGATTTTTTCAACGATATTTTAATTTGACGTTTGCAGACTTACATAACAAACTTCAACATTGATGTTATATCTTCATTCAACCAACCGTGACGATTTCCAATATTTCAGCGAGCGATTTTTCAGCCGAACGGTGAAAGCGCAATCGAACATTTGGGTAATAAATAACTTCGGCGGAGATATGCTTAAAGTATGACGGGAAAGGCGTGGAAAATTGAACTCCTCGGACGTTTGTCCGCCGGGCAGGACGGAAAAATAATTACACGCTTTCGGACACATAAAACCGGCTTGCTGCTTGCGTATTTAGCCTTTTATCCGAAGCGAATTCACGCCCGCGAAGAACTTATCGGAATGCTTTGGTCAGATTCGGACGCGGATGCCGGACGCACGAGTTTTCGCACCGCGCTTGCTTCGCTGCGCCGCCAACTCGAACCGAGCGGCACGCCCGCCGGAAGTTTTCTTATCGCCGACCGCGCAAATGTTCAAATCAATCCAAACACTGTCACGACCGATGTCGCAGAATTTGAATTTGCTCTTAAAACCTCAAAGAAAACTGCGAATCTTTCAGAAAAAATTATCGCGCTTGAACAAGCTGTGGAATTGTATGGCGGCGAGTTTCTGCCTGGCTTCTATGAAGATTGGGTGATTTCCGAACGCGAGCGGTTAGCTCAATATTTTCTCGACGCTTTATGCCGCCTCGCAGCGTCTTTCGAGCAAACCGGGAATGTCGGGCGGGCGATTGAATATGCGCGGCGCGTCGTCGGCGCGGATTCTTTGCGCGAGGAAGCGCACGGCGAATTGATGCGTTTATATGTAAAAGCCGGACAAATTTCCGCCGCCAAACGGCAATACAACGAATTGGAGCAGATTCTGCACGAAGAATTAGGTGTTGCGCCTTCGCCGGAAACACGACTCCTCGCCGCGCGATTGCAGATAACCGGCGAGCGCGGCGAAAAGTTAATTTCGTCGTCCGCGAAAACTTCGATAAAATCTTCAATTTCTCTGGGACACAGCGCGGCGCGATTGCCGGTTTTTCTCACCAAATTCATTGCCCGAAGAGAAGAATTAGGGCAAATTAAAGCGATGCTGACTTCGGCTCAGACGCGAATTTTGACGCTGACCGGAATGGGCGGTTCGGGCAAAACGCGGTTGGCGGTCGAAGCGGCGAGAGATTTGCTCGACAATTTTAACGGCGCGATTTATTTTGTTTCCCTTGCCGATTTGAGAGATGCGCGGCTTATCGCGGATACGCTGTTAAAAGCGTTAAGTTTGTCGCGCCTGGCAAACTCCGAGGCGCTTGCTCAAGCGGCTGTAAAATTGAGCGAGCAGCCGTCGCTGTTAATACTTGATAATTTTGAACATCTGCTTGTCGAAGGTTCGCTCGTCGTCCGCGAATTGTTGGAGCGCGTTCCATCGCTTGTCTGCCTGATTACGTCGCGTCAGCCGTTGGGCATTTCCGGCGAGCAGGAATTTCCAGTTTCGCCTTTGCCGATTCCGGCGGCGACCGATGCGCCGGAGAATTTGCTCGGATTCGGCAGCGTTCAGCTTTTTCTCGACCGGGCGCAGGCGGTGCGACCCGATTTTCAAATAACGCAGGCAAACACCGAAGCGATGGGGCAGTTGTGCTGCCATCTGGAAGGAATTCCGCTCGCTATCGAATTGGCGGCGGCGCAGGCTAAAGTGTTAACGCCTTCGCAAATGCTCGGACAATTGGCGCGGCGATTCGATTTTCTGGTCAGCCGGCGGCGCGACGTTATCGAACGTCATCGCACTCTGCGGTCAGCGATTGATTGGAGTCATCAGCAGCTTGCGCCAGAATTGCAGCGGTTTTTTGCCGGACTTTCCGTTTTTCGCGGCGGCTGGGAAATCGAGGCGGCGGAAGCGATTTGCGAAGAATCCGGCGCATCGGATTATTTGATGAAGCTACAGGAAAATTCGTTTGTGGTTGTCGAAGAACACGCCGGAACGATGCGCTTTCGGACGCTGGAAACGGTGCGCGAATATGCCGAACAACAATTGAGCGAAGAAGAGCGGACAAAACTTTTACGTCGTCACGCCGATTTCTTTTTGCAATTGGCGGAAACCGCCGAACCGGAACTCGGAAAACCCGAACAGGCTGAATGGCTCAAACGATTGGAAGCCGAACACGACAATATTCGCGCCGCGCTCGAATGGTTTAAAGCCGACGAAAATTGCGCTGACGGCTTGCAGTTGGCGAGTTCGTTGCTCAGATACTGGACGGGAAACGGTCATCTGAACGAGGGGCGCGAGTATCTTGAGTTTTTTTTAACTCGCAGCGACAACGTGCCGAAAGCGGTGCGGGCAAAAGCGTTTCACGCGGCTGGCTGGTTATGTTTGGAGCAAGGCGACTACACGACGGCAAACGATTTTTACGAAAAAGCCTTGATTCTGCGACATGAATCAGGCGATAAGGCGGGTGTAGCGGCTTTGTTGAGCAGTTTAGGAACGGCGGCTCTGCGGCAAGGCGATTACGCGACGGCGCGGAATCTCAACGAGGAAAGTCTCTCGGCTTTTCGGGAATTGGAACACAAGCAAGGTATTGCCGCCTCACTCGGCGGTTTGGGCAGAGTGGCGCAGGAAATGGGCGATTATGACACCGCATTTTCTTTTTACGAAGAAAGTCTCGCGCTCAGGCGCGAATTGGGAGACAAAATTGGGATTGCCACTTCGCTCGCCAATCTGGGTGAAACGGCGCGGTATCAAGGCGATTATCTGCAAGCAACTGCGCTGTTTGAAGAAAGTATGGTTTTGTGCCGCAGCCAGGACGATAAAAGATTGATGCCGCCCCTTTTGCACAGTCTCGGCGAAATTGCGCGTGAGCAAGGCGATTACGAGCGGGCTACCGCGCTTTTTGTTGAAAGCCTGAAGATTTGCCGCGAAAAGGGCGAGAAACGAAATATTCCTTATTGCCTCGAAGGTCTAGCCGCTGTTGCCGCATTGCGGCAACAATCCGAACGAGCGGCGTATCTTTTCGGCGCGGCGACGACAATGCGCGACGCGATGAAGTTTCCTCTGCCGCCTGTTCTTCATTCAGGTTACGAGTCAGTCATCACCATTGCCCGCGATGCGCTCGATGACAAAACATTCACGGCGGCGTGGCGCAAAGGACAAACATTTCCGCTCGAACAAACAATTGCCGACGCTCTGCAAACGGCGCAATAAACCTTTTCTAAATAGAAATACATAAAATTAAAAATCTTGTCACGATGCTGTCACGATGCGCTTATATCATCACGATTAAGGCGCATTGGAACTTTTTTGGGGATTTATGACTTATAACAGTTATCGGGCGAAGCATTTGAAAAACGCGCTTTTTGCTTCCCCGCTTGACTGTCGGAGGAAACGAGCATGGCGGGTATCAAGGGCGCGGCAAAATTATTCGAATCGAATTTAGAACCGATTCTCGGCGTAGCTTACGGAGTGGCTTTTCATTTGACACATAACGCGGCGGATGCTGAAGATTTGGTGCAGGAAGCGGCAGTTAAATCTTTTTGCGGTTTTCACAATTTTCAGGCGGACACGAATTTCAAGGCGTGGTTTTTGAAGATATTGACCAACGCTTTTTTCAAAAGATGCAAGAAGAAGCGATGCGAGCCTGAAATTGTTGATTTGGAAGAGAATTCCGCACTTTATCTGTATAATCAAACGTGCAAAGCCGGGTTACACAAAGTCAGCGACGACCCGGCGACAGATTTGCTCCGCAGAATTGATGCAGAACATATTACGGCGATGATGAAACTATTGCCTTCGGAGTATCAGATCGTTACTGTTCTTTATTTTATGGATGAATTTTCTTATCAGGAAATCGCCGAAATAATTGATTGTCCGGTCGGAACGGTGCGTTCGCGTCTGCATCGCAGCAGGAAAATACTGCAAAAATTACTATGGCGCGTTGCCGAGGAACAAGGCATCGTTTCCAAATATTTGAACGCGCAAATACCAAAAGAAAATGATAGACCAAATGACTTGCGAGGAAACATTCAGGCGGCTTGACGATTTTCTCGACCACGAGTTGAGCGCGAGCGAATGTCTGCTTGTGCAGGAACATTTGGAAATATGCACAATCTGCGCGGCGGAATTTAAGTTTGAAGCCGGCATTTGGAGTGAAGTCCGCGCCAAACTCCAACGCACGACTGTTCCGCCGAGCCTGCGCGAAAAGGTGACGCGTCTCTTGAGAGATACAAACTGCTCCGACTCTACCGAAAAATAACTGCTTTCCTTTCCCCAATTTCACTTTTACCCTATTTTTCTTTAATCCATTCAAAATATTTTTTATTTATCTTTCTGGCGGGAACTATTTTCCTCGAAAAGGACTTTTAGCTATATCCGTATAATTTCGCCGACGGACTGTCGGCGATATGCCGCTTTTGATAAGCGGACAAATTAGAAACAAAAGTGAGATGTGAAATCGCGCGTAAAAAAATCACTACTGAAATTTATTTCTAATTTTCGGAATTTTACATAACAGAAGTTTTACAAATTAAACTTCGCAAAGGAGCAGAAGATTATGATTAGTTTCAAAAATAAAAAAAATGCGCTGGCGGTTTTTGCAGTAGCAGCGGGACTGGCAGTTTTGCCGTCGCCTTTGACGCGCACGAGCGCATCCGACCATATTGATTCGCCGATTATCACGCACGACCGAAGTTCGGATTTAACCGATACGTTTGCCTTTTTAGACCCGAACGATAACTCGAAAGTCGTTTTGATTATGTCAACGCAAGGCTTTGTCGTTTCGGGTGAGCATTTCGGTATGGCGATTTTCGACAGTAACATTCGGTATCGTTTCGAGATTGAAAATACGGGAGATGCCAAACCCGATACGTTTGTTGACGTTTATTATTCGAAAGGCTTGGGGCGCGTCACGCCGCAGACGGCGACGATTGAATTGCCGAACGGCAAAAAGTTTACCGCTCCGACAACCGTTTCAGACCAGGAATACAAAGCGCCGCCGCCCGCGATTACAACCGACCCGGCGACCGGCGTTGTGTTTTACGGGGGAAACGCCGACGACCCGTTTTTCCTTGACGATACGGGCGCGAACCGGATGATTGCTTCAGCGATTATGAATCCGGGACGACCGAACACCGCTCTGCTCTCCGAACGCGGCGGGCGCGATACTTACGCCGGTTTCAACACGATGATCACCGCTGTCAGTGTTCCGGCTTCGATGCTGAAAGGTAAAGGAAAGGTCATCGGCATCAATGCCGTCACGCAGCGTCAGGAACGCCAAAAAATCGGTAAAAACAACGTCGTGACAGGCGACGGCGATTGGGTCACGGTTGACCGGGACGGCGTGCCGGCAGTCAACAACGGTTTGATTCCGCCCGCGCGCAAAGACGAATACAACGCCGCTTCGACCGAAGACGATGCGAAAGGCAGATTCAAAGACGACATTATTAAATCACTCAAGGCGTTCAATACTGACGACGCGCATATCGCAATGCTGGCGAAAATAGCGATAGAGAAAGGCGATATTCTGCGCCTCGATTTGACCGTGCCGAACAAAGGCGCGGGCGGCGGAAATAACAAAGACGGCGGATATGGAAAAATGGGTGGACGAAGGTTGCAGGACGACGTGATGGATATGACTTTCACTATTGTCAACAACGGCAAGCCGCTCGGCGACAAAGTTGACCGCAACGAAGTAGCGTTCCGCAACCAATTTCCTTTTGTCGCCGACCCGACGCAGCCTTTCCCGCCGGGAAGCGGCACGGACGATCACACGCGGCAATAGCAGGTAAAAGCCGGCTATCGGATGAAGGCGGAAAGATGATTGCCACAGGAAACTTTCATCTTCTCCTTCATTCTCATCAAGGGAAAAACAAAAAATTCAAGGAGATCGAAATATGCTTTACGCAAAAAACAAAAAACTTTCGCTCGTCGCTGTCATGATGCTGGCGATTTTTACGTTTCAAATAATTGTCCCGATAAAAGCCTCCGACCACATCGACGGACCGCAGCTCGCCCACGACCACGCTTCGGATATCAACGATATGTATTTCTTTCTTGACCCGAACGATAATTCGAGAGTCGTGATGATTATGACCATCAACCCGTTTCTGATTTCCTCGGAAATTATCGGACAAGCTATCTTCGACCACAACCTGCGATACAGATTTGAAATCGAAAACACGGGCGACGCGCGCCCAGATCGGTTTATTGATGTCAGGTTCACGCGCGGAGTCGGTCGTGAAACGGCTCCGCAGACCGCGATGGTTACGCTTCCCGATGGGCGAAGATTCGACGCAGCGGTGAACACTTCGATTCCGAACGTCGAAATTCCGAACTCCGACATCGCCAACATCGACGCTTCTCGTTTCGATATTAACGCGCTGGTCAACGGGGAAAATTTCCTCGCTCGAACCAACGTTCCTTCGCAAGGCGACGACGTAGATGATATTGAACCGCCCGATTTGCCAGTAACTACCGATGCGACTACCGGAGTCAGCTTCTTTGCCGGTATTACGGAAGACCCGTTCTTTCTCGATAACACCGCCGCGAATCGCTTCGTTTTATCTTCGATTCGCAATCCGGGAAATCCTAACCGCAATATATTTAGAAATCGTGCCGGTTTCAATGCACCCGACGGCTCAAGTCCCGACGCGGACAACCAAGGTCCGGCTCCGCTTCAGGCTCGAAATCAGGGCGTCAATCAGGGACCGGGACGCGATACTTATGCGGGATTTAACACTTTGACAATTGCCGTAAGTGTACCGGCAGTGATGTTACGCGGTCTGCCACGAACTTTTAGAAATCGGTTTGGCAGTGAAATCGGTCTAAATGGAGTAACACAGCGCCAGCGCATCCAAACGGTCAGAGAGGACGGTCAGGTCAGCGGCTCCGGCGAATGGGTAACGGTTGACCGTGAAGGCAACCCGCTTGTCAACAACGGACTCATCCCGGCTCCGCGCAAAGACGAATACAACGGTGCCAGAACGGTTGATGATGAAAGCGGCAGGTTTAGAACCGACCTTATTATTTCGCTTAAAAATTTTGGAACTAACGACGAATTTACCGAAAGAATCCTGAATATGATTCAGGTTAGAGGCGACATCATCCGACTTAATCTCCGTGTTCCGAACAGCGGTTCGGGCGGCGGCAACAATGCAGACGGCGGTCCCGCGAATATGGGCGGGCGACGGCTTCGTGACGACGTAGCAGACGCGACTTTTACGCTGATTAATAACGGAATGCCGTTAGGCGACTTTGTTGACCGCAACGAATTTTTGTTCGGCGACCGATTTCCATTTGTCGCGCCGCAAATTATGCCGAATCCAAACGGCATCAATAGCGTGGATGACAGAACACGTCTCTAGGTTCCAAATTTTGTTCGTGCCGTAAAACTATGATTTTCCGGCACGAACAATAATAAGATAAGGAACGAAGCACAAAGTTGAAAAATGAGAAGACTGGAAATATTTCAATTTCAATCTCGTTCCTTATCTTTTTGTGATTATGCGAAAATCGAAAAATAAAACTGCTCTGTTTGTTTTTTTAATGTGTGCCGCGCTGCTGGCGAATGCCTGCGGCGGAGTGCAGTCGGCGACGAGCAATCCGGCGGGCATCGCCGTTCCACCGGCTGCGCCGATTTCGCCGGACGAAAACATAACCGTAAAAACTATCCGTTTTCTCGAAGATAAAGTTAAGCGCGACCCGGAAGACTTCAGCGCGAACAATAAACTTGCAGGTCAATATCTGCAGCGTCTGCGTGAAACGGGAGACTTTCAATATCTCGATTTAACCTTCCGCGCCGCCCGCGCTTCGCTCGCTTCCGTGCCTGAGGTGCGAAATCCCGGCGGGCTTGCCGCGCTTGCCCAAGCCGAATTTGCCGCGCATGATTTTGCAAATGCCCGCGACCACGCCGTTCGTTTAACCGAGATTGAACCGGGCAAAAGTTATCCGCAGGGAATGTTGGGCGACGCGCTGCTCGAACTCGGCGAATACGACAAAGCCAAAGCCACTTTTTACAAAATCGCCAAACTCGACGGCGCGGTCAGCCACTATAGCGAAACCCGAATGGCGAGACTCGCGCAGCTACGCGGCGACAACACGGAAGCGCAAAAACATTTTGCAAACGCGCTTGTCTTCGCGCTCAACCAAACCGCGCCGCCGCGTGAAACTGTCGCCTGGCTGCGCTGGCAATTGGGCGAAACGGCTTTCTCGGTCGGCGATTATGAAACGGCGGAAAAACATTATCTGGACACGCTGGTTACATTTCCCGATTATTATCGCGCAATCGCTTCGCTCGGTCGCGTCTGCGCGGCTCTGGGCGATTCGCCGGGCGCAATCGAACAATACGAAAAAGTCGTGCGTATTCTTCCTGACCCGACTTATATCGCTGCACTCGGCGATTTATACAAACTCGCCGGACGTGAAGGAGACGCAAAAAAGCAATACGAATTGGTTGAACAAATCGGACGCTTGAGCGAACTGAATGGAGAACTTTACAACCGTCAACTCGCGCTTTTCTACGCCGACCACGACATAAAACTCGAAGAAGCATACCGGCTCGCGGCGAAAGAATACGAAGCCCGAAAGGATATTTACGGCGCGGACGCGCTGGCTTGGACGGCGTTAAAGGCAGGCAAATTGAATGAAGCGAAAGCGGCGATAAAAGACGCTTTGCGATTAAATACCGAGGACGCAAAACTGTTTTATCACGCCGGAATGATTGCCCGCGCAGGTGGCGACGAAGCGGCGGCGCGTCAATTTTTACAACGCGCCTTCAAACTCAATCCGCAATTCGACCCGTTACAATCGGCAATCGCCAAAACATTGCTTGAAAATCGTTAAAGAATTAAAATTGACGAACAAGTTTATTTTGACAGGGAGGAAAAAAATGAGTGAAGAAAAGCGTCCGATGGCGGAAGAATTCGAGGGCGAGAAATTACCGTATCCGGCGAAGCAGTCGGAGATGAAACGGCAGCCGGATTCGGATTTATCAAACTACAAGCCCGCCGGAAAATTAAAAAATAAAGTAGCAATAATAACCGGCGCGGATTCGGGAATCGGGCGAGCGGTCGCAATCGCTTTTGCGATGGAAGGCGCGAAGGTAGCGATTGTCTATAACGAAAACGATGATGACGCGGCGGAAACAAAACGCTTGTGTGAAGCGAAAGGCGGCAAATGTTTAATCATAAAAAGCGACGTGCGCTACCGGCAGATGTGTTTCGACGCGGTTGAAAAAACCGTCGCGGAATACGGCGGCTTGAACATTCTCGTCAACAACGCCGCGTTTCAAAAAGCGCAGAAGAAATTTGAAGACATTGCGGAAGAAGATTTACGCCGGACGTTTGAAACCAATATTTTCGGCTACTTTTTTATGGCTCAAGCCGCTTTGCCGCACCTCGCAAAAGGCGACGCGATTATCAACACGGGCAGCATCGTCGGCAAGACCGGCATTCCGCTTCTTATTGATTATTCCTCGTCAAAAGGCGCGATTCATTCGTTCACGAAATCGCTCGCTTTAAATTTGGGCGAGCAGGGAATCCGCGTTAACTCGGTCATTCCCGGTCCGGTTTGGACGCCGAACATTCCCGGCACGATGCCGATTGAAGAAGTCGAAAACTTCGGTCACGAAGTCGCGCTCAAACGCCCCGGTCAACCGGAAGAGATAGCTCCGGCGTATGTTTTGCTGGCTTCGGAAGACGGAAGTTTTATGACCGGCAGCATGGTTGACGTAACGGGCGGGAAATTATCGAGCGATGAATGAAATTTTTACACGACATTGGCGCGAGTATTTGATGGAAGCCGCGGGACTTGCGGGTTTTGTTCTTAGCGCGGGACTTTTGACGGTTTTTCTCGAACATCCCGATTTGCCGGCAATGCAAAGCTCGTTCGGCGGCGAGGAAAACGCGATTTGGCGGCGCGTTCCGCTCGGTTTAATTTTGGGCGCGTATATCGCTCTCGTCATTTATCTGTTCGGCGAAAAATCCGGCGCGCATATTAATCCGGCGACAACGTGGGCGTTTTTTCGTTTAGGGAAAATCAATTTCAAGAACGCTGCTCTTTACACGCTGGCGCAGTTTGCCGGAGCGATTGCGGCGGCACAATTGCTGAAATTTGCGCTCGGGCATTGGTTCGCGCATCCGAAAGTCGGTTACGCCGTAACCAAACCGATGCCGCCGCACGATTCAGGCGAGGCGTTCGTCGCGGAATTTATTATCTCGTTTGTGCTGATGTTTGTAGTTTTAATAATTATGAGTTCCAAACGTCTGGAAAAATACGCCGCGCCTGTTTCCGGCGTTTTGATTGCGCTTTATTTGATTCTCGAGCTTCCGTTTTCCGGTATGAGCCTTAATCCGGCGCGTTCGTTTGCCGCCGCGCTCGCAGCAAACAAATGGGAGCATTTGTGGATTTATTTTGTCGCGCCGCCCGTTGCGATGCTGCTCGCCGCGGAAATTTACGTGCTGATGAAAAAAGTTTCCCCAGACATTTTCGACAAGGAATTGCCGAATCATCCGAAAGAAAGTTGATGAAAGATTTTCCCTCAAAAAATTTTCTCGAATTGCTCGAAAGCGATTTCGTCACCGAAGAAACGCGCCGCGTTTTGCAGGAGAGATTAAACGCAGAGGAAAACCCATGCCGACCGACGGCGAAAGTTATAAAACCGCTTTGAAATTGGTTGATGAATCGGCGCGGCAAAATTTTAAAAGGGATTTCGCCGCGCTTGAAATTGAAAAAAGGCGAGCTGTTCTCAAACGCTTTGCCGAACAAACGGCGCAATCAAACTTTTCGCCCGCGCGTTTTCTCGAAGAACTCTGCGCCGAATACGCCGAAATTTTTTATTCGCATCCGCTCGCGCTGGCGGAAATCGGCTATGTCGGTTTCGCGGACGCGCAAGGCTGGGATTTGGGAATACAAAGTTCAAAGTTTAAGGTTCAAAGTGAGGAAAACGAATTACGAATTACGAATTACGAATTACGAAAAAATGCAATCCAAAATCCAAAATCCAAAATCCAAAATCCTGTTGATGCCGTAATAATCGGCACGGGCGCGGGCGGCGCTCCCGTTCTTGCACGGTTAGCGCAAGCCGGTTTAAAGGTTGTTGCTTTGGAAGCAGGAAAGAGTTTTGATTATACGAAATTTCCCACCGACGAACGCGAGCAAAGTAAATTATTTTGGACGGATGAAAGACTAAGCGCGGGCGAAAATGCGGTGGCGTTTGGAATGAATAATTCTGGCTGCGGCGTCGGCGGTTCGACGCTGCATTTTACGGCTTATACGCCGCGTCCGCAGGCGGATGATTTTCGGATTTTTTCGGATTTTGGTGTCGGACGAGATTGGTGTTTGAGTTATGACGATTTAGAGCCGTATTTTGACGAGCTTGAATGGTTTTTAGGCGTGTCGGGCGCGTCGCCTTATCCGTGGGGCAAGCCGCGCAAAAAAGGTTATCCGCTGCCGCCGCTTCCTTTGAACGGCGCGGCGCGATTGATGCAAACGGCTTGCGAAAAACTAAATATCAAAACCGCGCCCGCGCCGAATGCAGCTTTGTCGCAGGATTATTTTCAGGAAAAAATCGGCTGGCGACGTGCCTGCACGAATCGCGGTTTCTGCCAGGCAGGTTGTTCGACGGGCGCGAAAGGCTCAATGGACACGACCTTTTTGCCGCTTGCCGTTTATCACGGCGCGGAAATTCGTTCCGAGTGTTTCGTAACCGAATTTGAATTCGATTCAAACGGCAAAATCAAAGCCGTCGTTTATTCGCAAAACGGCGAGATAAAAAAACAATTGTGCAAAAACGTTTTCCTTTGCGCGGGCGGAATCGAAACGCCGCGCTTGCTTTTGATCAACAATCTGGCAGATTCGAGCGGGCAAGTCGGCAAAAATTTTATGGCGCACACGGGCGTACAAATCTGGGGCATTTTTGACGAAGATATTTTCCCACACAAAGGCATTCCTGGCGGCTTAATTAGCGAAGATACGCATCGCCCGAAAAACGCGGATTTCGCGGGCGGTTATCTTTTGCAGTCAATCGGCGTGATGCCCGTTACTTATGTTTCACAGCTCGCTCGCGGCGAGAAATGTTTCGGTGCGGAATTGGGCGATTTGATGCGCGATTACAATCACACGGCGGGCATCAATATCTTAGGCGATTGTTTGCCGTACCCGAATAATTTTATGGAATTGTCGGATGAAAAAGACGCTCGCGGGTTGCCGAAGCCGCGCATCCATTTTTCGCACGGCGATAATGAAAACCGAATGACCAGACACGCCGAAAAATTGATGACGGAAATCTGGCGGAAAGCGGGCGCGAGGAAAATGTGGACGTTTCAGCGTAACGCACACATTATCGGGACGTGCATGATGGGAACGGACGCAGGAAACTCGGTTGTTAACGAAAACGGGCAAAGTTTCGACATTCCGAATCTTTATATTGCCGACAATTCGATTTTTCCGTCGGCGTTGTCGGTCAATCCGGCGCTGACGATTATGGCTTTGGCTTTGCGGACGGCAGACCGCTTTCTGCAAAACCGAAATTAAATCACAGAGACACAGAGGCACAGAGTTTTGAAATTACTAAAACCAAATTAATTTAGCTTTTCTTTGTGCCTCTGTGTCTCCGTGTCTCTGTGGTGAATTAAAATTTATGAAAAAAGGATTTCTCGACATTGTAAAAAAAGAAAAGGGCGACGGCGATTATTCAGGCGATGAGTTTGGCGGCGGGCGTGGGACGGACGGCAGCGGAATGCCGACGGGTAAGCCGGGAAATTTTATGTTCGCCACCGGAATCGAATGCTCGTATCCGACGATAAACAACGGCAAAATCCGGCGCGACCTTCTTGAAGAATGCGGACATTACGAACGCTTTGAAGAAGATTTACATTTGATAAAAGATTTGGGTTTGAAAGTCGTGCGCTACGGTTTGCCGTATTACAAAATCAGTCGGACGGAGGGGCGATACGATTGGGAATTTGCCGATAAAGCGATGAATCTGATTAAAAAATTGGAGCTGATTCCGATTTTGGATTTAATGCACTTCGGTGTTCCCGATTGGCTTGGCGATTTTCAAAATCCCGAATTGCCCGTTTATTTTGCTAATTATTGCGCGGCGATCGCGCGGCGTTATCCGTGGGTGCGCTATTACACGCCGGTCAATGAGATTTATGTCACGGCGAAGTTCAGCGCGAAAGAGGGCGTTTGGAACGAGCAGTTGAAATCCGATAGGGCATTTGTTACGGCTATGAAACATCTTGTCGCCGCGAGCATTTTGGGAACGCACGAAATCGTCAAGCATCGCAACGACGCGATTATAGTTCAATCGGAATCAGCCGAATATCTGCACGAAACCTGCGCCGCCGTTTCGCAGGAAACCAAATTAACCAACAAGCAGCGCCTTATTTCGCTCGATTTGCTTTACGCTTATCCGCCGGACGCGGACATTATTCACTATTTGATGGACAACGGATTGACGCGCGAGGAATACGATTGGTTTATGGTCGGCGAGCCGCCCGGATACCAGATTATGGGCAACGATTATTACGGGCGAAATGAAAAAATCTTAAAACCCGACGGCTCGATCTGCACGGCGGAAGACGTTTTCGGCTGGTATCAAATCACGAAAGATTATTACCGACGCTACAAAAAGCCTGTGATGCACACGGAAACCAATGTTTTTGAGCCGGAACATGCACCGACGTGGCTCTGGAAACAATGGATAAATATTTTGCGGATGCGTTCCGATGGCGTTCCGGTTTTAGGTTTTACCTGGTATAGCCTAATTGACCAGATTGATTGGGACATCGGGCTTGCCGAAAAAAAAGGGAAAGTCAACGAATGCGGTTTGTATGATTTGAACCGCAAACCGCGCCCCGTCGCCGACGCTTACCGAATGCTTTTGGAAGAATACGGGCAAATTACAATCGTGCCGCACGGCGAAGTTTTTGAAGTGACGAACGAGGCGGCACGGCTTAAAGTCGAAGTATGAAGTTTAGCGCGAACTTTGGAAGTTCGGCGAGAGAATCTGTCGCACGGGAAATGAAAGCTGCAACAAGTAAATTTTAAAACGAGGGTAACGGATTTTTATGAGAGAACAAGAAAAACACATCAGCAGAAAACAAAGCGAGAGGCAAAATTTAAGACGTGAGCTGCAGGAAGAACAAACCGAAGATTTGCGTTTGCGGCGTGCAATCATCGGGTTATCGCTGCTTGGAATGGGCGCGATGGCGGCGGTAACCCTTTTTCAAACCGGCATGATATCGCATCTTCCAGACCCGCCGCTCAAAGATTTTGATTCCGACAAAGTGAATTCGTCCGATACCGCGTACGCTTTGGGCGTGCCGGACGGCGCGCTGTCGCTCGTGAGCTTGGCGGCAAACATTCCGCTCGCCGCATTCGGCGGAGCTGATCGCGCACGAACACAGCCTTTGATTCCGCTGGCGGCTGCCGCGAAATCCACTGTCGAGGCGGGTGTTGCTGGTTGGTATTTTTATCAAATGGCTGCGATTGAAAAGAAATGGTGCGGTTACTGCATCGTTGGTGCGGCGGCAAATTGGGGTATTGCGGCTTTGAGCTTAATCGAAGCGAAAAAGGCTTGGAAGTCGCTTAAAAATCATTCGTGAGATGGGCTAAAGCGTCCGAATATCAAAGAATAATTGATGCGATTGAAAATCAACGGCACAGCTTTGAATGTTTTTGAGGCAGGCGTGGAAAATTATAATAAAACGCGTCCGTCGCTGATCTTTCTGCATTATTTCGCCGGCTCATCCCGCGCGTGGACGGAAGTTATCAGAGAACTCGAAGGCGATTACCACCTGGTCGCGCCGGATTTGCGCGGTTTCGGCGCGTCCGATTCTATGCCAGAAAATTACGCGGTTAAAGATTACGCCGACGATGTTGCTGAATTGATTTCGACGCTTGAGATTGAAAATTACGTCTTGATCGGTCATTCGATGGGCGGCAAAATTGTGCTCGCGCTTGCCGCCAGAAATCCGAAAGGTTTGCAGTCTTTAGTTTTGCTCGCCCCTTCGCCGCCTTCGTCCGAACCAATAAAAGAAGAAACTCGCGCAAAACTGCTCCAAACACACGGCAATCGGTGTGTTGCTACCGAAACGGTTTGCAAAGCGGCGGGCGGTAAATTGCCGGGTGAAGTTTTCGAGCGTGCAATAAATGATAATTTGCGGACGTCTGAATCGGCTTGGAAAAAACATCGCTCGCCGGAAAGAGTTCTGCAAGTCGTCCGCGAAGCGATTGACCTTTTGGGCGGAATACAAAAGTTTGTTAAAGCGGACGACACGGTTCTGCTGAAACCAAATTTGACTGTTTTTTATGGGACTGAGGAAGGCTGCACGACCGATCCACTCGTTATCGGGGCGCTCATCCGACTGGCGAAAGAAGCGGGCGCGGCGCGGGTTATCGTCGGCGAATCGAGCGGCGAATTTTTCGATTCGATTCAATGTATGCGCATTACGGGCGTGGCTGCGGTTGCGGAAAGGGAAGGCGCGGAGATTGTTGATTTGGGCAGCGATTCGACTCCGAACCGTGACGTGAAACTCAAAAGCGGCGAAATTGTTCCACGTCCCGCGCCGATTCTCGATGCTAACGTGATTATCAACGTCCCGAAAGCCAAGACTCATCATTACGAGCCGGTTTCCGGCGCATTAAAGAATTGGATGGGAACGTGCAATCAAAATTGGCGGCAGATTCATCATGGCGACGATGATTCCATTAAAAGATTTGTCGAGATAATGGCGCATCGAAAACCGGATTTGAACGTCGTGGACGCACTGATTGCGGGCGAAGGCGACGGTCCGATTGCCAATCAACCGCATTGGTGCGGCTGTATTCTGGCATCAAGCGACCCGGTGGCGACTGACGTTTCGATTGCGCGTCTTTTGAGTCAGGAAAAATCGAAAATCACGTTCAAATACGCTGCCGAAGCCGAACTGCAAGGTCTTGGAACGCAAACGAATATCGAATACGTCGGGCAGGAAATTGACGAAGTGAAAATTCCGGCTTGGGGCGGTCACGAAGGTTTTGATTATTTACCGATAAATTTTCTCGTCGGCACGGGTGTTTCTCTGGCGGGAACAATTGGTCACGTTAAAAGCGCGATTGATTCGATGCTGCGCCGCAATGATCTTAACAATCTCATCTGGCTTAAGGGAACGCCGACAATAATGATCGGCAACATCGAAGACCCGCAGTTTGAAGAACATTTACAGGAAGGTCCTTATTTGGTTTTCGACGATGCGGCGAGAGAGGAATATAAAAACGATTCGCGCGTTCATTTCATCGGTGGTCATCCGGTTTTGAGGGACGCGATGACCGGCTTGCTCAAAGGTTTGGGCGCGGACGCAAATGTCGGCGGGCAGGCGATTATGGCTTACGAACAGCTTCAGCGCTGGGGACAGCACAATCTGGAATACGGCACTCCGGCGCGCAAAGTTTTGACAATCGCCAAACCGCTCGCCGTCACCGGAATTGCCGTCGCGGGTGTAGTTGCATTAACGACATTGGTTAGAAAATTCACTGAGAAAAGCGAACGGCGGAATTGACACTGGCGAAACCGCAAGCGACAAATTTGAGCTTAATGAACGATGCGATAAGAAAGTCGCTATATAAATTATCGCTAAATAAAAATTCAGCCCCAAAATTTATGCCGAATCCGATTAACTGATGATTAACTGCCGGCATTCAGCGTGTCGAGCCGGGCGGCATAATCCTTCGGCAATTCGTTTCCGAAAAAGCGGACGACGCCTTTTTTGTCGAGAAAAACGACAGTCGGCGTGCCGACAACTTTGTAGGTTTTGGCGACTTGCGCGTCGGCGTCCCGCACAACGTCGTATTCGATGCCGAAATCTTTGATGCCTTCGCCCACACGCGCCGCGCCTTCGCCGATGTTGATGCCTAAAACCCGAACGCCTTTGCTCTGGTATTCAGCCGCCAGCCGGTTAATGTGCGGAGCTTCTTCTTTGCACGACGGACACCACGCCGTCCAGAAAACCAGAACTGCCGGTTTGCCCGCGAAATCGGCGGACGAAATTTTCGCGCCGTCGAGCTTTGCGAGTTCAAATTCCGGCGCGAGACTGCCGACCTTGGCTTCGCGCGCAGGCGCGGCTTGCTCGTTCGGCGTGACGGTCAATGACGGAGCAGTTTCGGTTTTGATCGCATTGCCGCAAGCACGAGTCCGCTGAACGAGCCGAGCAGAATCATCAGCGCGCCCATTCCGAATGCGAACACGAATAAAACGCTCGCGCCGAACAGCGGGTTGCCCTGCGTTCCGACATAAGCCAGAGTCGCGCCGAGCGCGGGCGCAGTGCAGGGTCCGACGATTAAACCGGATGACGCGCCGACGAGCAATGCCGAAATGTAACCTTTGCCTTTTTTCTCAGGATTCCAGCGGCTTAAAAACTGCGGAGCTTGCAGGGAAAAAACGTCGAACATCGATAAAGCCAGCAGCAGAACGACGTTTCCCATTAAAATATAAACCCACGGGCTTGCCGCCCAACTGCCGAACAGCGTTCCGGTCAGCGCGGCGAACGCGCCCAGAGCGGCGTAAACCAGACTCATTCCGACGACGAAAAGCAACGATAGCGTCAAGCCGCGCGAGCTGAAAACGCTTTTCTTTTCGCCTTCGAGCGACGCGGCGGTTTGCCCGCCGATAAAACCGAGTTGAATCGGAATCACCGGATAAACGCACGGCGTAAAGCTGATGAGCAGACCGGCGACGAAAGCCGCCGGGTAAGCTAGAAGGGAATTCGCGGTCAGATAAGTTTGAAGCTGTTCGACAAAAGTTTCCATAATCTTTTAATTGAAAAATCTAATTCCTTTGAAAAAAGCGCGCCCTTGTTCGTGTCTTTAATTCATCCCGCACGCTTTTTTCAAAGAAAAATAATTCACGCTTTTTTCGAGGCTTTGTCGAAGGCGCGAACGTAATCGGCTCGTTTCGGATTGTGCGTGGTGATAAAAATTTGGCGTTTGTTTTTGAAAATGCCGACGGTCGAAGTGCTTTTCTTGTTTGCTTCAAAAAAGCCGCTCAAGCCGAGCGATTTTGCCGTCGCCGCCGCGCGTTCGGTGGTTTCGTCGTTTGATACGTCAAGCACGACGAAATTGAATTTGCCCGCGTATTTCTGCCGTAATTCATCCATAATCGGCTCGACCTTTTTGCACGCGCTGCACCAGTCGGCTCTGATAATTGCCACCGTCGGCTTCGTTTTTCCGCTTGATTTCCCGCTCATCATCGTATCCTGCGCCGATGCGGAAAACGCGAACGCCGACAGCAGTAGCGCACCAACGAATAAAAATGCTTTTAAGTTTTTCATAGTATTAATTCTCCTTAGTAAATGTTAAATTTTGCCGGAAGCGGAAAAACCGCCCCGCTGACAAACAAGATACAAAGCGGCAGTCGGATTATTCCCGAAGCGGCGAAAATAAAAATATTTTTCGATTGCGGGAATAAATAACGACAAGCGCGATATCATTAAAACGTCGGGGCAGATTTTATAAAATATTATGTTTGGTGTCGGCAGGAAACGCGAAGAAGAATGGGCGGCGTTTGAAGCGGAGGCTGTGCCGTTGATGGCGGACGTTTTTCGCGTGGCGAACTATTTAGCGCGAGACCGTGAGACAGCCGAAGATTTGACGCAGGAAACTTTCGCTCAGGCTTTAAAATCGTTTCATCGCTACACGCCCGACACCAGAATTAAAAGATGAGGAAATTTTACAGGCGCTTGAGAAGCTGCCGAAAGCGTTCCGCGATGTCGTAGTTTTAACCGATGTCGAGGAGTTTTCTTACAAGGAAGTCGCTGAATTTATGCAGGTTCCGATTGGAACAGTGATGTCGCGCTTGCATAGAGGGAGAAAACTGCTGCGCCAGCAATTGACCGAATATGCCCGCAATTTCGGTATCGCCGCTGAAGGTTAAGAAAGAATTATTATGCGTTGTCAGGAATTTAAGGAAATGATGGATTCGTATCTCGGCGATGAGCTGCTCGTCGAGACGAATCACGATGTCTTACGGCATCAGGAAAATTGTCCGGCGTGCCGCAATGAACTTGCCGCGCGGCGAGGACTGCTGACGCAAATGCGTTCGGCGGTTAAAAACGCGCCGGAAATGCAGTTAAATCAAGTGTTTGCTACTAAACTGCGAAACAATTTGCGCGAAACAGCTTTACGCCCGTCTGTCTGGGAAAAGTTGAAAAGTGGTAGTTTTAGCAACTCAAGGTTTTTAGCGGCGACGGCAGCCTGCCTTTTGTTGATGACGCTGTTCGGTGTCGTTTGGTTCAATCAATCGTCTCCCGCGGAAAATATCGCCGCTGTCGGGGAAAATCAAACAAACAAACCCGATGAGCTTTCGCGTCCAACCGAATCGCCGGTAACGCAAGCCGTTCAGATCACGTGGCGGGAATTGACGCATTCGGCAATCGGTGACCACAAAAACTGCGCGCTTCATTTTCGTCTGGACGAAGAACCGATAAGTTTGAAAGCAGCCGAAAAATACGGGAAATTCAACAAAGGTTTGGACAAAACCGTGGCTGCGTCTTTAAGTGAAATTTTCCCTGAAAAACAGCTGGGCAAAACATCCGACAAAGTTCAGATTTTTGAAGCGCATTCGTGCGTTTTTCAAGGCAGGCGTTTCGCGCACGTCATCTTACTTTATCAAAACCGTCGAATTTCCGTGCTTGTAACGGAAGCGAATTTTCCGATTGAAACGGACGAAGAAATTTTCAGCGAGGCAACCGAAGGAATGCTGGTAGCTCGTTTTCGCACGGCTCGCCATGCCGTTTTTGTCGTATCCGATTTGACGGCAACGGAAAATGTCACCATCGCGCAAAATTTGTCGCCCGCCATTCGCCGTCATATCGAGCAATCCGGATCGGGAGTGTAAAAAGAAGAATTATTAAAACCGACCTTACGGGAAAATTAAAAGGAGATTGATATGGCGAAACAGTTAGAAAAAAAACATCCGCTTGCCATCCGCTGGCTGCACTGGATAAATTTCCCGCTTTTAACCTTGATGATTTGGAGCGGAATTTTGATTTACTGGGCGAATGCGGTTTACGGCGTGAAAATTTTCGGCTACGAATTGTTTCACTTTTTCCCCGCCTGGTTTTATGAATTTTTTGGCATTCCGTTTCGTCTTGCCGAAGGGCTTCAACTGCATTTTTTCTTTATGTGGTTTTTCCTCGTCAACGGAATAATCTATGTGCTTTATTTAGCTTTTTCCGGCGAATGGCGGGCGATTTTGCCTGTTCCCGGTTCGTTCAAACGCGCCGCTTTAGTTACGCTTCACGATTTGCATATTGTCAAAAAACTTCCCGCGCAGGGGAAATACAACGACGCACAGCGCATTGCCTATACGGGCGTAATTTTGATGGGCGCGGCTGCGGTCGTTACGGGTCTGGCGATTTACAAACCGCTACAATTATCCTGGCTGACCAATATTTTAGGCGGTTACGAATGGGCGCGCTGGCAGCATTTCTGGCTGACGATTGCGTTTGTCGGATTTTTCGTCGTTCACGTCGCGCAGGTCGCGCTCGCCGGTTGGAGTAATTTCCGCTCGATGGTAACGGGTTATGAAGCCGTAGATGTCAAAACAAAAATTCCTGCGTCATCGCTGAATGATAAAGAAGGAGTTGCGGTATGAGCGAACAGAAAGAAAAATTTACCGAAATTAAATCCGAAGTTTTAGTCGAGAAAGTCCGTGAAATCGAATTGGCGAAACAAAGAGCCGAAAGTTCCGAGGCGCAAAGCCTCGACCGTGACAATACCGCTAAAACTCTCAACGAAAAGCGTGAATTAAGCGAGCCTTTGAGCGACGATGAAGCAAAACGGCGGATGTCGAGCCGTTCGCGGCGCAGCTTTTTGATGGGCGGCGCAACCGCCCTCGCCGGCATTTTCGGCTGGCGCTCGATGCCGGACGAAACCAAACAGAATCTTTACCGGCGAGCGTTTGAATTTAACGAAAAGGTCAGTCAAACCTTTTACAGCCCGAAACGACTCGCGCCCGAATTTCCGCCAGAACTTGCCGGATCACGGGTCAACGGAATGGAAGGCTTAGGCGGAGATTTCAATGCGGCGGATTGGCGACTGCGCGTCGGCGGTCTGGCGAACCGGAGCGAGGATTTGATTTTAACTTTGGACGATATAAAAGCTTTGCCGCGTACGGAAATGACGACCGAGCTGAAATGCATCGAAGGCTGGAGCATCGTCGTCAACTGGACGGGCGTGAGATTTTCAGATTTTATCGCAAAATATCAACCGAAAACGAGCGACGGAAACGCGCCCGATACCGCAAATCATCCTGAAAATTTATTACCGTATGTTTCATTGG
Source organism: Acidobacteriota bacterium (assembly GCA_020200095.1). Classification (GTDB taxonomy): domain Bacteria; phylum Acidobacteriota; class Blastocatellia; order Pyrinomonadales; family Pyrinomonadaceae. The sequence goes on from JAIVJJ010000023.1 coordinate 42,159, forward strand.
CGACGCCGGACGAAAAGTATTACGTCGGCTGGGATATGCCGAGCATTCTGCATCCGCAAACTTTGCTCGCGTATGAAATGAACGGCGCGCCTTTGAGC
>JAIVJJ010000384.1 GCA_020200095.1 Acidobacteriota bacterium
CGCGAACTCTACGTGATACGCTTGAATGGCTTAAATCTCAAAACGAAATGCAAAAAGATTATGAAAAATTAGAGAGCGTTTGTTGCTCAATAGAAGTTCCAATAACAATTGCTCGCGCCCCAAAACCTGAAAGATTTGTTAAAGCGAATATCAATATTAGACAAAGTGAAGAATTAGAGACCTTTCTTTTATAATTTTTCTTTTTGTTCTTTTGGATACGGACAATTTCGGCAGCCGCTTCCGCAGCAGTAACCGCGTTTTTCAAGAAAATGTTTCGTAAAAACCATCAGACCGTTTTCAAAGTAGAAATCAACGCCCTCGACAAATTTTTCTTGCTTTTTTTCCTTTTTAGACTCCGGCTGATTTTTCATATAAAGCTAAAAACTCTTTGTTGCCTTCCGCACCCAAAATTGGCGAATCAATAACGCATGAAGTTCTCAAACCGATTCTTTCCGCAAATTGATTTACTGTTGCAATAACCTTTTTGTGTTTTTCTTTTTCACGGACAATTCCTCCTTTTCCAACTTCACCTTTCGAAACTTCAAATTGTGGTTTTATAAGTGTTATGATTTTTCCGTCGTCCCTTAAAAGCGGTAAAAGCACGGGGAAAATTTTCGTTACTGAAATAAAGGAAACGTCTATCACAATCAAATCAAATTTTTCCGCAAAATCTTCCGGCTTTAAGTAACGAGCGTTTGTATTTTCACGAACCTCAACACGCGGGTCATTTCTAAGCTTCCAATCAATCTGATTTGTTCCGACATCAATCGCTACAACTTTTTTTGCACCATTTTGCAAAAGACAATGAGTAAATCCTCCAGTTGATGAACCTACATCCAAGCAAACACATTCGTTTAATTGAATATGAAATTCCAGTAATGCCTTTTCAAGTTTCAAGCCACCGCGTCCGACATATTTATTTTCTTCCGAATCGCCTTTGATTCTGATTTTTGCTTCGCGCGAGAAAACTTCCGAAGGTTTTTCGACGCGTTTTTCATTAACTAAAATAACACCAGCCATTATCAAAGCTTGAGCTTTAGCGTTAGATTGGACAAATCCGAATTCAATCAAAAGTTTGTCAATCCTTTCTTTTTTCACTGTTCTAAAAAATTCCACTAGAATTTTCCCTATTCAAAATTTTCCATTTTGCAGCCAATTTGTATCTGACAACAAATTTCGCAATTCGCGATACAAATTTATTTATCATATTAATAAATCCTGAATGAAAGAAATAGTTTATCGGTAATACGGACAAGTAAAAAATGTTCAACTTTTATTAAGTCACTCTAATTTTGATGTCTTTTAAGTTTTCTACAGCAAGTGATATTCTGATTTTTGTACAAGTTCAAAATTTGAATGTAACAAAAATGAACGCTGAATTAAAATTATCAAAATTTGCCAAATACGCTTGGTTCGTTCTGGCTTACAATATCATAGTCATACTTTGGGGGGCATTTTTACGGGCATCGCTTTCGGGCGATGGTTGCGGTCAGTATTGGTTGACGTGTGGCGGCGAACTTGTGCCGTCCGCGCCTCAATTTAAAACAATAATTGAATTTTCGCACCGGCTTTCAACAGGCTTGGCATTTTTCGGGGTTCTACTGTTATTCGTTTGGGCATTTCGCAGATTTGAAAGGGGAGATTATTCACGAAAAACAGCTTTCGCGTCATTTGTTTTTATAGTCATCGAAGCACTTATTGGGGCAGGGTTGGTTTTGACGGGAAACACTGCCGGAAATTGGACGCCGACTAGACCTTTCTGGATGATGGCGCATTTGATTACAACTTTTTCACTGCTGGCTGTTTTGACTTTAACCGCTTGGTTCGCAAGCGGCGGAAAACCTTTTAGATTTAATGTTCAACGAAAAATTTCGATTTTATTAGCGATTGCGATTTCGGGTATTTTTCTGGTTGGAGTGAGCGGCTCCGTTGCAGCGCTAAGCAGTATGCTGTTCCCTTCTTCGTCACTAGCCGAAAGCGCGGCGAAAGACTTTTCCGACACTTCGCATATTTTGCTTCGTCTTCGCATCAGCCATCCGATTTTGTCAATTTCAGTCGGTGTGTTTCTAATGTTTCTGGCGGGTTGGTTAAAATCAAGATCAAAAGAAAACTACTGGACGAATCGCTGGGCAAATGCTTTGACCATGTTAGTTTTAATTCAATTTGCCTTCGGCACACTAACGCTGATAACTCTTGCTCCGATTGTAATGCAACTCGCTCATTTGTTCTTGGCGGACGCAATTTGGATTGTTTTTGTTTTGATGGCGGCAAGCGTTTTGGCGGAAGAAAGAGTTTTTGCTGAAAGTAAGTTTTCCGCCAAGACACCAAGTGTTTTTAGAGAAATTTAATCAAAAATACTGTTAAAATTAAATAAACATTAGTCTGAAAGCGTCCGATTTTTCTTTAATTTGAAATCAAATTATAATTGTTGCATTGGTGTTAATATTTATATTTGCTGATTTATGTTCTTCAGTTTTACCACCGCAAAACCAAAATCCCAAAGCCACTAATAAACCGAGAATCATAAGCGGCAATAGCCATTTCAAAGGCGAATTATCGTTGTCGTCGTAATTATCAATATTTTCGACAGTTATATTCGTTCTGTCTTCAATTGTCTGTGATTCGTCGGTAATTCCCATTCTGTCTCCGATATTTGCTCTGTCTCGGTCAATTATATTCGTTGCGGCAGTCCCGATGCGGTCAACCGTATTTGCCGCGCTCACGCCGCTGATTATTTCAGTCGTACGGGTTGTATATTCACCAATTCTTGAAAGCAAATCGCTTTCACTTGGCACAACTCCGTCCGGCGTCAAATTATCAACAATATGCGGCATCATAAAAGCAGTTGCCGAAGTTGCGGTTTCGTAATCGGTTCCGACTCTATCGGCAATATTTTGAAGTGCTTCGTTGCCTAAAGCAGATTCGAGTTGTTCGTTGGAAATACGTGTATTAGCGCCGGAAATTACCCACGAAGAAGCAACGC
>JAIVJJ010000385.1 GCA_020200095.1 Acidobacteriota bacterium
CACCTTCTTTCGGCTCTATCAGATAATGTCGGTATTGTCGTTTCGCCAAGTTTAGCGAAAGATCGCTTGCAACATATCGAATTTGTAAATTTATCGGACAAACGCATTCTCGTCGTTTTAGTTTCCGCCCCGAACATTGTGCATAACAAAATCATTCGTCTGAAAGAAACTTTTTCCAACGAAGATCTAGAGCGTACAGCTCGCTATTTAAATACCGAATTCGGCGGTAAAAGTCTGGGTGAAATTCGCGCGGCAATTTTAAAGTTGATGCACGAAGAAACCGCGCTTTTTGATAAATTGCTGCAAACGGCAGTGATTCTCTGCTCTGAAAGCATCGAAAGTGAAGACGCCTCGCAAGGTGAGGTTTATGTTGACGGAACATCAAACATTTTAATGAAACGTGATTTTGCAGACCTCGAGCGTCTTCGAGATCTGCTTCGCACGATTGAAGAAAAGTCGCGGCTTGTGCAGATTCTGACTGAATGTATTGTTCGCGACCCGTCGATCAAAGGAGACGTGCAGATTGTAATCGGAAGCGAAAACACCGCCGCTTCTTTGCAAAACTGTACACTCATAACCGCTCCTTATCGCATCGGCAATGGTGAAACGATGGGAACTTTAAGTGTTTTGGGTCCTACCCGAATCGAATATGCGAGAATGATTTCTATTGTCAGCTATATTGCTCGCACTCTTGAAAAAGTACTGACTCAAGAAAACTCGAAATTTTGAAATCCAGAAAATTTTTTTCACCGTAAACCTAAAAGCAAACCTTAAAAACGACTCAAAGAGTTTTTATACATCTATACAAGTTTTGAATACAAAGAAGCGGAAGAATGAATTATAACTAATTTCTCTTCCGCTCTTTGTTTGTTAACTTTATTTGATTATTAACCTTTGTTTATCTTATCGCCAGCATTGCTAATGGCATCTCCGACAGCATCAACCGTATCCCCGACTCCGCGTTTAACCTTACCCCAAGTCTCTTGTGTTTCTCCAGCAGCATTTTGAGCTTCACCTTCGGCTTCCAAATCTCGGTCACCAAGAACCTCACCGGCTTTATCTTTTACCGTTCCTTTGGCTTGTTCAAATTTGCCGTCCACTTCATCTTTATTCCACGTTGACATAAAAATTACTTCTCCTTTTTGTCAAAAATTTGCGTATCGTTTTAGAACGAAATCTGCATAATTAAAAATAAAAGCAAATTACATTCCTTTGTAATTCGGACCGCCTCCGCCTTCGGGCGTGACCCAATTAATAATTTGATACGGGTCGGAAATATCGCAGGTTTTACAATGCACGCAATTTGAAAAATTAACTTTTATTTCGCGCCTTCCAGTTTTGGCGTTTTCTTCCATTTCATAAACAGCCGCGGGACAGAAACGTTGGCACGGATTTCCGTACTCTTCAGCGCAACGGGTAGCGCAGATTTCCGTATCCAAAATATGCAGATGTGATGGCTGGTCTTCGACGTGCGCGACGGCAGCGTGATAAACGTCGGTGATTTTGTCGAAAGTCAATTGTTTATCGAATTTCAAATCAGGATAACGTTGTTCGACAGCATCACCTTTGTAATTATATGCTTCGAGTTTTTCCATTCGCTCGTGACCGGCGATGTGATGCTCCTTCGGCATAAAACCCCAGGCGTAGCCGCCGGTTATAAATTGCAATCCGCTGTTGACGAGCGCCGACCAGCGACCGGATTGGAAAGATGCGTGAAAATTTCGCACTGCGTAAAGCTCATCATAAATCCAACTGTGATTAACTTTTTCTTCAAAATGGCGCAGCGTTTTTGATGTAAAATCATTGTGGTCGAAAGCTGCAACAATTGTCTCGGCGGCAAGCATTCCACTCTTCATTGCCGTGTGAATTCCCTTAATTCGTTGACCGTTAAGAAACGAACCGCTGTCGCCTATAATCAAAACACCGTCCGCGTAAAGTTTCGGCATTGTATACCAACCGCCCGCGTTTATTGTCTTTGCGCCATATTTAAGCATTTTTCCACCCTGTAAAATTTTAGCAATTTGCGGATGAGTTTTAAATTTTTGATATTCGGCGTGCGGGTCAATCAGCGGGTCTTTGTAATCAAGACCAGTAACATAACCGATACTGATGACGTTGTTTTTCATTCCGTAAATCCAGCCGCCGCCGTAAGTATCTGTATCCGAAGGAAAACCGAGAGTGTGAACGACGCGACCTTCCGCAAAATTCCCCGCCGGAACTTCCCACAATTCTTTGACGCCGAGAGAGAAAACCTGCGGTTCGCTGTCCGTGTTTAAACCAAGTCGTTGAGTTAATTGTTTAGCAAGCGAGCCGCGCGAACCTTCGCCCAAAACCGTGATTTTCGCCAAAAGGTCAACGCCCGGTTCAAAATTCGCTTTCGGTTTTCCATCTTTATCAATGCCTTTGTCGCCGGTGCGCACGCCGATGACGCGCTCGTTTTCGTCGTAAAGCATTTCCGCGCCAGGAAATTCGGGAAAGATATTGATTCCGGCTTCCTCACATTTTTCGCCGAGCCATTCGCAGATTTTACTCAAAGAAGCAATATATTTTCCGTGATTTTTTAGAGGCGGCGGCGTAACGGGCGAAACAATTGTCCTTTTGTCGGTCAGATACCAAAATCCGTCTTCGGTGACAACCGTATCAACCGGACAACCTTGTTCGAGAAAATCCGGCATCAATTCGCGCAAGGCAATCGGGTCAACGACCGCGCCCGACAAAATATGCGCTCCGATTGCCGCGCCTTTTTCGATGACTCCGATTTCAAGCCCGCCCAAAGGGTTTCCTTTTTTTCTGCCTGCGGCGATTAATTCATCGTGTTCTTTAATAAGATTTTTCAGATGCAATGCCGCCGCTAGGTTTGCAGGACCAGCGCCGACAAAAACTACGTCCATTTCGAGTCGTTCGCGTTCAATCATTCGTTTTCCTTTGTAATGAATGGTTATTCAGTTCTTTAAATATGACAAACGGCTGCGAATTCATCT
>JAIVJJ010000263.1 GCA_020200095.1 Acidobacteriota bacterium
AGCTTTGATTATCGTAGATTTGGCAGACAAGCAAATAAAGTTGAATCAGTTGATTTTCCATAAGCAAGAAAATTCTACCAATTCTTCTCGCTTGTCTGTTTTTTCTACTCTTGATTCACATAATTGCTTTATTATTTGTCAACAAAGTTTCTTGGAGTCAAGCAGCGGTAATCATTGTATTCTACGGTCTTTTTAGTTTATTTGTTCTTATAGCTGCGGCTGTACTCTACTATCCTGAATCTGAAGTTATTCATAATAGTAAATCTAACACGAGTTTGAAAAGCTACTACAGTTTTTGGACATTAACTATTATCGCACTTATTTGGGGTTTAGTTGGCTATCTTAACGCGGCACTAAGTTACTATCCCGAAGGAATAAGTTTAGCTAATTTCAGAATAGCAGGATTACTGGTTGTTATTGCTTATACTTTTTATTTACTCGTTGATTTATCTAAGAACACACCTTTGCTTTCTGCTTTAACTGAAATTCGGCGTGAATTAAGTTTTGGGCGAATAGATTTAGAAACTGCTGTCAAACAAGCGGAAATTGTAATTGCCGGAATAGCTGTTGATGAAAGGTTACAAAAAGACATTAGTGCTGTAATACCTTTACTTGAACAACGTAATTTAGAATTCAACCAAATTTGTGACAAAATTACGGCTCTTTCCAAAAAACTTCCAGAGCAAATCTCTGAAATTACAAAAGAGCAGGAAGACAAAGCTAAAGAAACTTTGTTGACCTGTCGAGATGGAATAAATCAACTATTGAAAAAAATTGAAGAAGTAGAAAAATTGAAGAGAAAACTTAGAATCCGTATTTCGATGGTTGAAGGAGAATCTTCCGAATCAGTTAAATCAGCTAAAGATTTTTTAGAAAAAATTGAAGCCTCAGAAACAGAAATAGAAAAAAAAGCAGAAGCAACGCTTAATGAGTTCCTTCCAATAATAGAAAGATTACAAACTGTAAAAAACGACCAACTAATGAAAAGGTTTGATAATTAGTTGAAGAAATGTTTTGCTATTGAAAGCAAAAGTTTTCAGGGGAGCGAAAGCTGAGAGTTGTTTCAATCGAAACATTACCCTAAAAACCTGATGCGGATAATACCGACGAAGGGAGAAAAACAATGACGAAAACAAACGAAAATTCAAAACCGCACTATCCGAGTTCGCGGAAAATCTACGTTGAAACGAACGGAAATACAGTTAATCAAACAAAACACAATTTGCGCGTGCCATTCAGGGAAATCGCTTTGAGTCCGACGAGGAATTTCAAGGACGAACTCGAAGAAAACGCGCCCGTCAGAGTTTATGACACGAGCGGCGTTTGGACTGACCCGAACGAGCGATGTGACGTGCGCGAAGGCTTGCCGCAGCTCAGGCGCGATTGGATTTTGCAGCGTGGCGATGTCGAAGAATATGTCGGGCGGAAAATCTTGCCGCAGGACAACGGTTATTTGACGAAAGGCGCGGAGGAAATCGCTAAAATTAAAGAGCAGGGAAAGCTCGAAGAATTTCCCGGTTTGAAACGCGCGCCGCTGAAAGCAAAAGCCGGAAAATGTGTTACGCAAATTCATTACGCGCGGAAAGGAATTATTACGCCGGAAATGGAATACGTCGCTATCCGCGAAAATCTCGGACGGCAAATCGCGTTTGAAACTCTGGCAAACGGCAACGAATCGGACAGAAGTTCGCTTTATCATCAGCACGCAGGCGAATCATTCGGCGCGAGCGTCCCGAAATTTGTAACGCCCGAATTTGTCCGCGATGAAGTCGCCCGCGGACGGGCGATTATTCCTGCCAATATCAACCATCCCGAAAGCGAGCCGATGGCGATTGGCAGAAATTTTTTAGTAAAAATAAACGCCAATATCGGAAATTCGGCTGTTGCCAGTTCGATTGAAGAAGAAGTCGAAAAAATGCGCTGGTCAACAAAATGGGGCGCGGACACGGTGATGGATTTGTCAACGGGCAAGAATATTCACGCGACGCGCGAGTGGATTTTGCGAAACTCGCCCGTGCCGATTGGGACAGTTCCGATTTATCAAGCCTTAGAAAAAGTGAACGGTAAAGCGGAAGATTTGACTTGGGAAATTTACCGCGACACACTTATTGAACAAGCAGAGCAAGGCGTTGATTATTTCACGATTCACGCGGGCGTTCGTCTGCCGTATATCCGCCTTACCGCAAACCGAACAACCGGAATCGTTTCGCGCGGCGGCTCGATTATGGCGAAATGGTGTCTCGCGCATCACGAAGAAAGTTTTCTCTACACGCGCTTTCGGGAGATTTGCGAGATTATGCGAACTTACGACGTTTCGTTTTCTCTCGGCGACGGTTTGCGTCCCGGCTCGATTGCCGACGCGAACGATGAAGCGCAATTTGCCGAACTTGAAACGCTCGGCGAGTTGACAAAAATCGCCTGGGAAATGGATTGCCAGACGATGATTGAAGGTCCCGGTCACGTGCCGATGCACTTGATAAAGGAAAATATGGACAAGCAGTTGGAAGTTTGCAGCGAAGCGCCATTTTACACGCTCGGACCTTTAACGACGGACATCGCGCCGGGCTACGACCACATCACTTCGGGCATCGGCGCGGCGATGATTGGCTGGTTCGGCTGCGCGATGCTTTGTTATGTGACGCCGAAGGAACACTTGGGCTTGCCGAACAAAGACGACGTAAAAACCGGCGTTATCACTTACAAACTCGCGGCGCACGCGGCGGATTTGGCAAAAGGTCATCCGGCGGCGCAGATGCGCGACAATGCTTTGTCAAAAGCGCGTTTTGAGTTTCGCTGGGAAGACCAATTTAATTTGAGTTTAGACCCGGAAATCGCGCGAGAATATCACGACGAAACTTTACCTGCCGAAGGCGCAAAGCTCGCGCACTTCTGCTCGATGTGCGGACCGCATTTCTGCTCGATGAAAATCACGCAGGAAGTTAGAGAATACGCGGCTCAGGAAAATATCGAAGAAGGAAAAGCGTTTGCCGTCGGAATGGCAGAAAAGTCGAAAGAATTTTCGGCAAAAGGCGGCGAGATTTATCAAGGAAATTCACCGAAAGGCTCAAATCACGAGCATCATTAAATTTTAGTCACAGAGAACACAAAGAATTTTTTGAATTGATATGAAATTCCTCTGTGAACTCTGTGTTCTCTGTGACTAAATAGTTTTTTGTTCCTTTTCTTTTGTGCTTTGATTTTTCTTTGAAAAAAACAAATCCAAAATCAGAAGTCCCGCACCGATACAAATTGCGGCATCTGCAACATTAAAAGTCGGATAATGCCACGAGCCGAACTGTACATCAATAAAATCAATCACAAAACCTAGACGAGCGCGATCAACGACATTTCCCAAAATTCCCGCTAAAAGCAGAGCCAACGCGCCTAAAATTCGGTCATCCGAACGCGGCGTTTTCCAGAAGAAATACAAAACCAGAGTTGCCGCGACAAAAGCGACAACCGACAAACCCCAACGCCCGCCGTCGCCGTGGTCGTCGAGCATACTGAACGCGACGCCCGTGTTTTGCGCGTATGCAAAATTTAGAAAATTTGGAATAACCGAAATGTCGCCGCCGAAACGCAATCTGCGAATCGCCCACGCTTTCGTCGTCTGGTCAATCAAAAAAACCGCGCCCGAAGCGAGCAGGTAACCTAGTTTCCAATAGAAATCTTTTTTGTTCACAACCAGATTCTAATTTATTAAAAAAGAAAAATAAACAGGATGGACACGATACACAGAATTATATTTTACTCGAAAATCCTGTAAATCCTATCTATCCTGTTGATAAAACATTTTAAGCAACAGCTGTCTGCTCGATTTCTTTCAATGCTTCAAAACATCTTTCGCAAACGGTCGGATATTTTTCCGATTCGCCGACTCTGACGGAATAATTCCAACAGCGCTCGCATTTCGCACCGTCGGCTTTTTGAATTTCTACATTCAGCGCGTCGCCTTCGTGGACTTCCACTTGCGAAACAATAAAAATGTAACGCAAATCTTCGTAATAAGAAATTAAAAATCTCGTCGTTTCTTTATCAACCGTCAAGATAATCTTTGCTTCCAGAGACGAGCCAATTTTTTTCTCGCCTCGCGCTTCTTCTAATTTTTTCAAAACTTCATCGCGGATTGAGAAAATATGTTCCCAATCCGTCAAAAGTTGAGAATTGTCCGCGCCGGAAACTCGCGGAAATTCCGCTAGATGAACCGATTCGAGTTTTTGTTGCGGCAAATTTTCCCATGCTTCGTCAGCTGTGAAAGCCAGAATCGGCGCGAGAAGACGCGATAATTTATCCGCGATTTCGTAAAGCGCGGTTTGCGCCGAGCGCCTAGCGGCGGACTTGGGCGCGAAAATATAAAGCCGGTCTTTCAAAATGTCAAAATACCTGGCTGAAAGCGTGACGGTCACATAATTGTAAAGCGTTTGATACACGCTTTGAAAATTGTAAGTCTCGTAACCGTTCACTACCCTTTCAATCACTTCGTCCAGACTCGCCAAAGCCCAGCGGTCAATTTCCAGCATTTCTTGAACTGAGACTTTATCTGTTTCAGGATTAAATCCGTCGAGATTTCCCAAAGCATAGCGCAAAGTATTTCTGAATTTGCGGTAAGCATCCGTAACTCTTTGCAAAATTTCATCCGAGCAGCGCACGTCTTCCGTAATGTCCATTGCCGACGCCCAAAGCCTGATTATTTCGGCACCGGATTTTCCGACAACTTCGTTCGGCGAAATCGCGTTACCGCCCGACTTGTGCATTTGCTTGCCTTCGCCGTCAACAACCCAGCCGTATGTTACGACTTGTTTGTATGGAGCGCGGTCGTGCGCAGCGAGTCCGCACATCAAAGACGAATTAAACCAGCCGCGAAACTGGTCGCCCCCTTCAAAATAAACATCCGCCGGAAATTGTAGATTGTCGCGCGTTTCTAGAACAGCCACGCACGACGAACCCGAATCAAACCAAACGTCCAGAATATCTGTTTCCTTCGTGAAATTAGCATTGCCGCACTTGGCACATTTGAAATTTTCGGGCAGTAAATCCCGCGCCTCGCAGCTATACCAGGCGTCCGCCGTTTCCTTTTGAAAAATATCCGCGACCTGGTTGACAATTTCAGGCTTTGCAACCGGCTCGTCGCAATCGGCGCAGTAAAAAACCGGAATCGGAACGCCCCACGCGCGCTGGCGCGAAATGCACCAGTCGGGTCTGCCTTTGAGCATATTCGCCATTCGATTTTCACCCCACGCCGGATGCCATTTGGTTTTCGAAACTTCGAGCAAAGCGTTTGCCCGCAACGAAATTTCTTCCTGGGTTTCCGCATTTTTGTTCATTGAAACAAACCACTGCGGCGTAGCGCGAAAAATCACCGAATTTTTGCAGCGCCAGCAATGCGGATAGCGGTGTTCGTATTCTTCGTCAAACAGCAACGCGCCGCGCTCGCGCAGCAAATCCGTAATTTTCGGGTTTGCTTGAAAGATATTTTCACCGGCAAAATATTCAACGTCCGGCGTAAATTCGCCCGCATTATTGACCGGACAATAAATTTCAAGCCCGTGTTCCTTGCCGATTAAAAAGTCGTCGTGTCCGTGCCCCGGCGCGGTATGCACGAGTCCGGTTCCGGCTTTCCCGGTTTCCGAACGATTTCTGGCGTCGGCAACATCAAGTTCAGTTTCCGCATCCGCCTCGCCGCCGAGCGTTACGTGTTCGCCGGTCATCACGAGCGATTCGCGGTCAATCCACGGATGTTTTGCTTTCAAACCATCGAGTTTTGAACCTTTGAATTTCGCCAAAACGTGTGGTAATTGTCGCTCGCCTTCTTCATTAACGCCGCCGATGCCGCATTTGACCGCGACAAACGCGAGAAGTTCCGAGGCGATTATCAAAACTTCGTTCTCGTGTTCAACCGCTGCATATTCAAAATCGGGATGAACCGCGATGCCCAAATTTGCCGGAATCGTCCAGGGCGTTGTCGTCCAGATAACAAGCGAAACTTTTTTGTCCGCTAAGTTCTCATCTATTTTCGCCGCGCCGTCTTTGAGCGGAAATTTTACATAAATCGAAGGCGAAGTGTGCATTTTGTATTCGACTTCCGCCTCTGCTAAAGCCGTTTGGTCGTGAATGCACCAATAAACCGGACGCAAGCCTTTATATACATAGCCGCGCTCTAAAAATTTGCCGAAAAGCCGCGCCGTTTCTGCTTCGTAATCGTTCGACATCGTTAAATACGGATTTTCCCATTCGCCGAAAACACCTAGTCGGGAAAAATCGCGCGTTTGTCCGTCCATCGCGTTCGATGCGTGTTCGCGGCACAGACGGCGAAAAGTCGAAACCGGCAAATCGGCTTTGTTCTTGCCCTTTTCCGCTAATTTTTTCTCGACGTAAGTTTCAATCGGCAACCCGTGACAATCGTAGCCCGGCACAAACGGCGAATCAAAACCCATCATCGTTCTGGATTTAACGACAAAATCCTTCAAAATTTTATTCAGCGCCGTTCCTAGATGAATGTCAGAATTGGCATACGGCGGACCGTCATGCAGAATAAATTTTTCTGCGCCGCGTCTGGCTTCACGAATTTGTTCGTAAAGTTTCGCGTCCGTCCATTTTTTCAAACGCGCCGGTTCTGATTGTCCGAGATTCGCTTTTTGTGAAAAGTGGGTCCGTGGAAGATTAATGGTTTTTTTAAGTTCTAAAGTTTCGCTCATAAAATTGTCGGCTGTCGGTTGACATAGAGACAAGCCTTTCAAAAAATCAAATCTTAACATTTATCGGATAAAAAATCCGAAATACAAAATCAAAAATCTTAAATTAAAAAGTCCCAAGCCTTTTTGTTAGCTTGGGACTCGTTCTAGCAAGGATTTACCTTTGGCTTTGGCTCTTCACCGAGCAAAGTCCCTGTTGATAATAATGCTGATTATATTAAAATCGAATCTCATAAAATTCTTCACATTTATATTTATGCCAGCAATTTTATTTTTCGTCAACGCTGTATCTTTCGCTGCCGAAAAAATGCAGATTTACGTTTTGCAAAATGTTGACATTCTTCCGTAAATTCCGCACAATGCACTTAAAAAGCGTAAAGAATTGCTTCCTGACTTTCTAAAGTTCAAGCCATCTTTTGGCAAAGTCTAATAATCAAGCGGTAACTGACCTTCAAATAAAGGAGAAAAAATGAAATGCGAAGAAAATTTTTCTTACTATCGGCAATACTCTTGTCGGTAATGATGTTTTCAGTAACGATCTTAGCGCAGCAAAATTTTACTGTCAGCTTAATTGGCGCGCAAGAAGTTCCGCCGGTTAATACAAGCGGCAGAGGTACTTGTATGGTAACGCTCAATACAGCCGAAACCCTAATTACGATTAGTTGTACCTATTCGGGCTTGACTTCACCAGCGAATGCCGCACACATTCACAACAACGGTCCGGTCGGTGTCAATGGTCCGGTGCGTTTTCCTTTAAATCCGGTAAGCGGCACGAGCGGCACAATCGGTCCGCTACCAATCCCCGTCACTCCCGCGGATGTTGCCGACCTGCGGGCAAAGCGTTTGTATGTCAACATTCACACGCCGAACTTTCCCGGCGGCGAGATTCGCGGGCAGATCAAGATAGCCAGCACTCCGTTTGATTTCGATGGCGACGGGCGCACGGATATTAGAGTGTTTCGTCCGAGTGCCAATACCTTTTATACTTTGAATAGCATCAATAACAGCTTATCCGTTAATTTCTTCGCTGGCACGTCTACGGTAAACAACGCGAGTGACGACTATGACGGCGACGGCAGAGGCGATTTGGTAACTTTCGTCTTTTCAGGCACCGACCGTATCTGGCGTATTTTGCAAACTGCTACCAACACGGTTCGTGAAGTTCGATGGGGCTTATCAACCGATATAACCATGCCTGCTGACTATGACGGTGACGGGAAAACTGACATCGCTGTAATGCGACGCAGCACCGGAATTTGGTACATCATCCAAAGTTCGGATAACCAAACGCGGGGAGAAATTTTCGGGTTACCGAATGACATCCCAGTCGCTGGTGACTTTGATAAAGACGGCAAAAGCGATTTAACAGTAGTGCGGGGCGGCAATCCCAATGGTCTCGCCTGGTTCACCCGTCGCAGTTCTGACAGTAGTGTACAAACAGTCTTTTGGGGCGGAGCGCCTGCGCCCGGTGCAGATTTTATTGCCTTCTTTCCACAAATTGATATTGACGGCGACGGTAGACAAGACCATATGGTTTTTCGTGACCCCAACATCAACGAGACCGGTGACCCAATAACTTATTATATTTTGCGTAGCTCGAACAATCAGCCGTTCGTTCTGCAATGGGGAATTGATACTGATGCGCGTCTTTTCGGTGATTATGACGGCGACGGTAAAACTGACCTCGTAGCGCGGCGTAATGTCGGCGGACAATACGTCTGGTATATTTATCAAAGCTCAAACGGGCAAGGACGCGCTGTTTCTTTCGGAATGACGAACGACCAGTAAATCTTTGAATGTAATTTTATGTTTGTTTTGTCTATTTTAAGATTCCGGTGATATTAATCAAGAAATAAACATAAGAAACGGTTTTGCTTAATCACAAAAGAAAGAGTCGAAAACTAAAAATTTTCGACTCTTTCTTTTGTGATTAGAATTCACCTACAAATTTAAGCAAAATAAGATTGTCGTTAAGTTAATATTTTTGAACGATTAATTTTTTTACTCGTGCTTCGACTGTTTCCTGAATTTTCCGTAAGTTTTCTTCCGAATCAGCTTCAAAGCGCAACACCAAAATTGCCTGCGTGTTCGATGCGCGGACTAAGCCCCAGCCGTTCTCAAACAAAATTCTCGCGCCGTCAATCGTGATTACTTCGTTTGTTAAAGAAAATTCCGCGGCTATTTGTTGCACAATCGCAAATTTCTTTTCTTCGGCGCAATCAACTCTTAATTCCGGCGTAGAAAATGTTTCGGGCAAATCGGCGAGCAACTCGGACAAAGTTTTGTCGGTGTTTGATAGAATTTCCAAAACTCTCGCGCCCGCGTAAGTCGCGTCGTCAAAGCCGTAAAATTTATCCGCGAAAAAAATATGTCCACTCATTTCGCCTGCTAAAACCGCGCCTGTTTCCTTCATTTTCGCTTTTATCAAAGAATGTCCGGCTTTCCACATCAAAGCCGTTCCGCTGTTTTTTGCAATGTCGTCGAAAAGATTCTGCGAGCATTTTACTTCGGCGATGATTGTCGAATTTGGTTTTTGTTTTAAAATTTCACGCGAAAGCAAAACCATCAATTCGTCGCCCCAAATTATTTTGCCCTTTTCATTGACAACACCGATACGGTCGCCGTCGCCGTCAAATGCGATTGCTAAATCTGCGTTATACTCTTTGACCGCTTTTATCGCGTCCTGCAGATTATCAACAACGGTCGGGTCGGGGTGATGATTGGGAAAATTTGAATCCGGTTCGGTGAAAAGTTCTATTAACTCACAACCTAACTTTTGATAAATCGGCACAGCCGTTACACCGCCCATTCCGTTGCCGCTGTCAACGACGACTTTTAATTTTCGCGCGCCGAGATTTATTTTCGATAAAATATCTTGTTCGTAATCTTCCAAGACTTCAATTTTTTCTGTCTTTCCCGCACCTTTTGAAAAATTTCCCGAAAATGAGATTTCTCTAATTTCCTGGATTTGCGAGCCGAAAAGAGTTGATTTTCCTAGGCAAATTTTAAAGCCGTTATGGTCGGACGGATTGTGCGAACCGGTTATCATCACGCCGCCATCAACTGATTTTGTGAAAACCGCGAAGTATAAAACCGGCGTCGGAACTTTGCCGATATTCACCACGTCAATTCCGCAAGCGTTGAAATTTTCGATTAACAAATCTCGAAAAAGCGGCGAACTCTCTCTCGCGTCAAAGCCGACGGCGATGCGTCGCGCGTTATTTCTAACAAAAAATGTGCCTATGGCTTTTGCTAAAATCGTAACGGTTTTGTCGGTTAAATCTTGCCCGACAATGCCGCGTATATCGTATTCCCTGAAAATGTTCGGATTCATAAATTTGCAAAAATGATTTTCCCGCAAAGTTGCTAAACGCGCAAAGGAAGAATCTAAAAAGTTTAGCTGCGGATTAACTATACTGCCGCTTTAAGTTCGGGCAACAGACGGTTGCCCTATCGCATCGAAACCAGCGTTACTGTTTCAGAATACGTTAATAAAATCAGTTATGAAAAATTTATTTCGCCTTTTTTATTTTACGGCAATCGTTTTTGCGTTTGCTTTGGCGGCATCAGCGCAAACTCCAAAAACAAGCCCGACGCCGCCCGTCAGTAACACCGACACAAGCAAAACTTTCGAGGTTCGTCTTCCCGTTACAGTAACCGACAAAAAGAAAAAGAAGGAATTGATTTCCGGTTTGACGCGCGGCGACTTTACAGTTTTTGAAGACGGCGTAAAACAGGAAGTTACATTTTTTACCGACGAAAAAACAAATCCGCCCGTTTATGTCGGCGTTTTGATGGACACTTCGCCCTCGACCGCCGGAAAACTCGATTTTTCAAAGCGCGCGGCGAAGGATTTTATTTACACGGTCACGCGCCTGCGTAAAGACAAAGCCGCGTTTATGACTTTCGATAACGAAGTCAATTTACGACAGGATTTTACCGACAAACTCGACCTTCTTGATAAAGCCGTCGAAAAGGTGAAAAAAGTCGGCTCGCAAACCGCGCTTTACGACGCTGTCTGGCAGTTTTCCGACGAAAAGCTCAGGAACGCACCGGGCAGACGGGTTATCGTCATTATTACTGACGGCGACGATACTTTTAGCCGCGCCGATTTGCGCGATGCGATTGACATTGCCCAGAGAACCGAAACAACGGTTTTCGGTATTTCAACCAAAGCCGGATTTTTGGGAACCGTGCCGGGCGTTGAAGCCGGAACCGTTAAAGATTCGGGCGACAAACTTCTAACGCAATTGTGCGAGCAAACCGGCGGCGAAGCGTTTTTTACAGGCGATATGCTCGAACTGGAAAGAGCATTTAAGAAAATCAGCGAAGAACTTCGCTCACAGTACATCATTACGTATCGTCCGGCGAATCAAAATTTTGACGGTAGAGAACGCAAAATCGAGGTTCGTTTTAACGATAAAAGCAAGGAAAAAGATTATAAAATTCGCACAAAGGCGAGTTATCGGGCAGTTCGAGACAACTTAAAATAGCGGATAAGTAAAAGTGGAGAGAGAAAATGAATTATTACGGAAAAATTGCGGTTTTATCAATCGGTTTGTTGTTTATCGGCGTTTCGCTTTTCGGTTTGGATATTTCCAGCGCACAAACCAATAAACCGCAGAACGCTGCTGCAAGCCCGACTCCGCCTGCTTCGCCCACTCCGGTAATAGAAGAAGAAAACGACATTATTAAAATTGATACCGAGGTCGTCAATGTCCTTTTTACGGCACAGGACAAAAATCGTCGTCTGCTTACCGATTTGAAGCAGTCGGACGTGCGTCTTTTGGAAGACGGTCAACCTCAGGAAATCACCGCCTTTGCCAGACAAGTTGATTTGCCGCTTTCTTTGGCAATTTTGATTGACACCAGCGCGTCGCAGGAGAGAACCTTGCCGGAAGAAAAAGCGGCGGCGAAAACCTTTTTGCAATCGGTCATCAGACCCGCCAAAGATGAGGTTTCGATAATTTCATTTACGGGTGAAAGCACGCTTGAACAGGGAATGACAAATAATCTTTCGCGACTCAGCCGCGCGGTTGACCGTGTTGAATTTGTTCCGCCTTCCGGCTACATCGGCGGTGGTGTTATTGCCGGCGGCTCGCCCCCGATTTCAGGAAGAAATCAAATGACACAAGGCTCGACGGCGATTTGGGACGCGATTTGGGTAACGTCTGAAGAGGTTTTAAAGCCTTCGCCCGATAAAACCCGCCGTGCGATTATTTTGCTGTCGGACGGTGTAAATACTTACGGAACTAAGAAGTTAGACGATGCCGTGCAAGCGGCTTTAAGAAGTGAAGCCGTGATTTACTCAATCGGCATCGGCGATAATTTTTATGACGGAGTTGATAAAGGCGTGCTGAAAAAAATCAGCGAGCGAACGGGCGGACGCGCCTTTTTTCCTGAAGATGAATCGGAACTGCGCCAAGCCTTCAACCAAATCCAAACCGAAATGCGCTCCCAGTTTTTAGTTGCTTACGAGCCGTCAAATCAAAAACGCGACGGTTCATATCGCAAAATAGAAATTCAAATCGCAAATTCCGAACTAGCCAAACAAAAAGTTTCGCTCACGCATCGGCAGGGCTATTTTGCCAAGACCGATAAAAAATAGTTTTTTAGTGGTGAACTATAAGTGTAACCGGACTTTTGTTTCCTGCTTTATCAACCGCTCGTACGCCGAAAAAGTAATTGTCCTTCGACATTCCTTTCATCACGAAATTTGTTACGTCTCCGATAAACTGTGAATTTGTCCATACTGCGCCGGTTGTATCGCGCCAGACAATTTCATAACCTGCGACATCGGTTTCAACATTTGCCTCCCATTTGAGTTCGGTGTCATTTCCCAAACGATTCACTATCACGACATTTTTTGGACGAGCCGGCGCGAGCGCGAGCGCGGGAAGCGAAGCTGCATTTACACGCGCAACATTCGCTACGTATTCAAAATCAACAAATTCGGGCAAATCGCCGTATTGTTTGCCGTTTTCAACACGTACGTTTTGATGTTGGTGGTCGTAATCTTCATTCGGTTCAGTAAATCTGACGGCGGAAAATCCGCGTTCGACAAACGGAATATGGTCGCCGCCGCGCCCGTATCTGTCACGCCGGTAAATCATCATCACGCGAAACTTTGGTGAATACATTTCCGCCATTTCCTTGATAAATCTGGCGAGTTGGCGGGAAGCCGAATCATTTTCGCCGCCGACACTTCTTCTGGTTGCCGCTTCCTGCTCGGTTTCACTTGACGGAACGCCTTCGGAAAAAACACGCACCGAATTTCTGTTAGGCGAATTTTTGAATGTTGTCACGCCGCCAATGATGTCGTTGGTGAACATCGCTTCAATGTCCAATTTCTTTTGCTTGGCTTGTTCAGCAAAATACGCCGCCCCCAAAAGTCCTTGTTCCTCTCCAGCAACGGTCATAAAAACGATTGTCGCATCGAATTTTCTTTTCGACATTACGCGCGCCATTTCGATAACTGCCGCCGTTCCCGAAGCGTCGTCGTTGGCACCGGGCGCGTCGCACGTTGCATCAGTTGGCGAAGAACACATCGAATCGTAATGACCAGAAACAACATAAACTCTTTCGGGATTTTGCGTACCTCTCAAAGTCGCTACAACATTCGTTAGATTTGTCGGTTCGGGAACACGATTGGCTTTCGGCTGCAAAAAGGTTTGTTTTTCAACCGTCAGACAATTGTTGCAACCGCGGCTGATTCGCTGAAATTCATCAAAAATCCAATCACGCGCCGCGCCGATTCCTCTCGTTGGATTATCCTGCGCCGAAAGCGTGTTTCGAGTTCCGAAGGAAACCAATTTGCGGATTGTGTTTTCGATATTTTGCGCTGAGATTTCTCTAAATATTTTGACAATTTCAGAATTTGGTTTTTCCTTTTTCTGCTTTTGAGCAAAAACCGGAAAAGCCAGAACTATCGAAAACAAAAAAATAACGGCAATTTGATGAATTTTCACTTTGACCTCGCAAAATAAAATTTGAAAAATAAGAAGGTGAAATACAGATTAACATAACTGACGAAAAACTTTAAGAATCTTCTTCAACCTTTCTTTATGTGCTTTGCGTCCTTGCGGGAATAATCTTTTTCTCCCGCAAAGACGTGAAATTCGCAAGAGAAAACAAAATTAAAAAACAATTTGAGTAAGTTTATAATCGTTTTGCAAAGGAAAAAAAGGAAAAAGCGGAAGAATAAAAATATCTTCCGCCTTTCTTGGTTTTCGAGAGTTCCGACACGCGGAACTTAGAATTTAGCTTTATCAGCCCTCAGCTTCAGAGAACTTGCTTATTGAATATTCTTCAACCTCTTTAATAATCGTCAGATTTTTCGACTCGGTTTCGCTAAGCATCTCATCCTTAAAATCTGGATTTGGACGATACCAAGGCTGCGCTTCAAAATATTTTTGCAGCTCTTTATCTTTGAAAATTCTCCCGTGCCGCGCATAAATTTCGTTTCGCAAGACGTGCAAATCTTCGACAAATAAGCCGTCAATCATTTCATTGGTAATCGGCTCATTAGCGATTTTTTGGCGCATTCTGGTTTCAACTGTTTCAATTAGTTTGACATTTTGTTCTTCAACCGGATTGAGTTTTACTTTCGATTGGTCTTTTAGGGGTTTATACCAATCACGCCACTCAAAAACCGCTTTAAAGCCGGGCGTCGAAAACCGGCGCCCGCGCCGCGCCCAAAATTCATTTCGTATTAAACGCAAATCATTCAAAGACAAATTTTTGAGCAAATCTTCGGTCAAAAGCACGTTTTGAAACTTGTCCATATCGCCAACCGAAAGAGCGACGTTGCGGTCTTCGTTGCGTTTGGCATTAATCTTTTCCAAATTCTTGCGCTCGATTTCGGTTAAAATCGTTTGGTTGTAATTCGGATTCGGCTTATACCAATAGCGTTCTTCAAAATACTTTTGCAGCCACGGCTCATCGTCGAAACGCTTGCCGTGAATCGCTTCGACTTCAGCAATCATTATGCGCCAGTCAGCAGGAGATTCGCTGTAAAGTTTATCTTCAGGAATTTCTCTCATCACCCAATAACGCAAATCGCCGGGCATTACGGACGAATGCCTTTCAGCTTCAGCCAAACGAATCAAATCAAGATTATCACGTTCCGTTTTGGTTAAAACCGCGTTGCTGAAATCTGCTTTTGGTTTATACCAAGGTTGTTTTTCGAGATAATCCTGAATCGAGCGTTCCTTAAAAATGCGTCCGCGCTTGCCGAAAACGACTCCGCGCAGAAGCACAAGCTCGTCGACCGCGCCGTCGCTCTTTAATTTACCAAGCTGGGCTTTAGTGACTTTCTTTTTTGTAAAATCAAAGTTGTCCCAATTTTTCTTGTTAAATTCCTTCCAGCCTTGTCTTTTTGCCGTTTCGAGTTCCGGCTCGTTGTTTTGCCCTAAAACATTGGCGGAAAACATTAACAAAAGAACCAGAAAAATTGTTAATCTTCTTTTCATTTATAGATTTTCCTTTTTCTCTTTGAATTTTAGGCTTTCGATAATTTCAAAGCTCGTCGTAATTTCCGCCGTCGGGCGAACGGTTGCGGCGACGCTGCAATACTTTGTATCGGAAAGTTCGATCGCCTGCCTGACGGCTTGCTCTGAAACGGCGTCTCCGTACACGATATGGTGAATGTAAAATTTTACAAACGCTCGCGGATGTTCCTCGCGCCTTTCGCCGGTTATCTCGACTTTGTAATCGGTAACAAGCTGTCGTTTCTTTTCCAAAATCGAAACGATATCAACCGCCGTACAAGCGGCAACTGAAACAAGAAGCATTTCCAACGGCGTCGGCGCGGATTTTCTTTCTCCTTTTGAATCAATCGTTTGCGCGTGTCCGCTTGGTGTCGTACCGATAAAAAATTCGTCGCCCGCGTATTGGATTATCGCCTTGTAAGTATTATCTGCCATCGAAATTTTCCTGTGTGGAACAAACCGCACGCAGGTTTTTCGCGGATTTTATCACATTTTATAAAAAGCAATAAATTTATTTTAAAGAGCATAAACTTTTTGGCATAAAAAGTGCTTCCTACATTAAGCAAACGGGAAGTTTGAGTTCTTGTTTACGAAAGAAGGAGATAAAAAGATGAACAAATTCAGAAGCGTATTTTCGGTTTATTTAACTTTTGGTTTGGTATTTTTCGGTCTGGTCAATCAAACTTTCGGGCAAGCGGCGCGTAATGAACGCGATGTGCGCAACACTCTGCGAAGCATTAATTCAAAGGTTGACGATTTCAGATATAGTCTCGACGCTGAATTTAGGCGCAGTTCCGTTAACCGCGACAGGGAAAATGAAATTACCGCGGACTTAAGAAATTTTGAAGAAAGCATCAACAAATTTGAGGATAAATTTCAAAGACGACGTGAAAACGCTAATGATGTTTCCGACGTTTTAAGTGCGGCTAAAAGCGTTAACGATTTTTTAAGATTTAATCAATTTGGCGGCAAGGCGGAAAGCGATTGGGCAAACATCCGCGCTTTGCTCAATCGGCTTGCTTCAAACTATCAGGTCAATGTGAGTTGGAACGGCTCGAACAGACGCGACTCGCAGAATAATCGCTATCCGAACAACAATCGGTATCCAAGCGATAATCGCTCAACAAATGATTATCCTTCCACGCGCTCAAATTCCTACAATTACAGTTTAACGGGAACTTATCAATTAGACGTTTCGAGAAGCGACGACCCGCGCGATATTGCCAACCGCGCCATCAGAAACGGAAACGTGCGAACCAATCCGTCTGGGCAGAGCGATTTGGAAAGCAAACTCGAAGCGCCCGAACAAATTGCGATTGACGTGCGCGGCACATCTGTAACGCTTGCTTCGAGTCGCGCTTCGCAAATTACCTTTGCGGCGGACGGGCGCGAACGCACTGAAAGGCTCGCCGACGGCAGAACTTTGCGCGTTAGAGGAACGCTGCGCGGACAGGAATTAACCATTTCGAGTCTCGGCGGCGATACGGATTACACAGTTGTTTTTTCTTCGATTGAAAACGGCAATTCAATGCGCGTAACTCGGCGTATTACAACCGATTATTTGCGTCAAACCGTTTTTGCCGAAAGCGTTTATAACAAAACCGATTCCGTCGCGCGGCTCGGCATTAACAATAGTTCAAACGATTCATATTCGAGCAATGACCCGCAGGACAATCGCGGCAATTACCCGAATAATTATCCAAATAACTATCCGACACCGAGAACAGGAAGAAGCGGTAATTTTATCGTGCCGAACGGAACAATTTTGACCGGCATTTTGGAAAATGAAATCAGCACCAATGTTTCGCAAAACAACGACCGTTTCCGAATGACCGTGCAATCTCCGAATCAATATCGCGGCGCGATTATTGAAGGTTATCTTTCGGGAATAAATCGTTCGGGCAAAGTTACGGGACGCTCGCAAATCACTTTTAACTTTGAGCGAATCCGTTTGTCGAACGGTCAAACTTACGAGTTCGCCGGATTTCTGCAAAGCGTCACCGACGCCAACGGCGAAACCGTTCAGGTTGACACCGAAGGAACGGCGAAAGGCGACAGCCAAACTAGAGAAACCGTCAAACGCTCGGTTGTTTTGCAAGGCAAAGACGATTTGGAACTCAGAGCCGGTTCGTCAATAACCGTGCAGGCTTCGTCGTCAATTCGATAAATTTATCGAACAACAATGATATGAATGAGCGGCGAGTTTTCACCGCTCATTTTTTTTGAAGTTTTCCAAAAAACTTTGTTATTATTGTTTTTCTATGATATTACATCCGTTCAAGGACAATAAATAGGAAATCACGGATTGCTTGTAACTCTTAATTGCCCTTCCTAAATTGTAGCGTGCGCTACCTTACAAATACTTCCTATGTGATTTCTTCTACTAGCCCGCAGCAGAAAGGAGATTTTAATTATAATTAAGAAAATTTCTTTTAATAAAGAGGAGGAAGTATGAGAAGTCGAACTATTATTTTTGTTGTTGTTATTATTATTTGTCTGATAACAGTAGCTTTCCTGACTTTTACTGTGCTAAAACGCGATGTACAAGGACAACAAAAACAACCAGAGCGCGTTACGGAACTGCCTCAAGTTGTCTCTAAAGTTAAAAATCTGGAAATAATAAACACTAGTCTTCGTGGCGAAGGAAAACGAGATGCAATAGCGGTTATTAAAATGCGGAATAACTCAGACAAGCCCATCATCGCCATTACGATTGTGTCGGGCGACGACAAAGATTCTTCCGGTATTAACTTTAATGGTTTCAATGAAGGCAATGTGCCTCCGTCAATTGTTATTCAACCTTATGAAACTTTTGAAATGGATATGCCCCTTGCTAATTTGCGCCCCAGTTTCCCCATCCGAATTGGTGGCGTGATGTATGCCGATGGAATAGAGGACGGAGAGGAAGAAACTTTAAGAACAATGCGCGGACAGAAAGAGCATTACAAAAATAAAAAGAAAGAGAAGGACTCACCACAATGAAACAATTCCTTATGCGGAGATACTTGGCAATCAGCAGAAAGTAATACTTTTTATTTCAAATAACGAAGGCTGAAAGTTAATAAAACCTTCAGCCTTTATTTTTATAATTTGACTTTTTTATTAAAAGTCGTCGTCTTCTTCAATAGTTAAATCTATAACAGAATCGTCAAAGACTTCCTCCGTTTCCAGACTTAAATCATCTAGCGTTTCTTCAGCTTCGTCATAGCCTTCGTCCGTATCAACGCCCGGAACGTCCGCCATCGGTGGCAAATCCAAACCGCCCGTCGTCAGCGGAAAATCATCATATTCCTCTTCCGCTTTTTGATTGACGGTCGCGTCGTAATCAACCTTGACGTTGCGGTAATATTTCATTCCCGTTCCAGCCGGAATCAATCGTCCCATAATGACGTTTTCTTTCAGACCGCGCAGGTAATCAACACGACCGGAAATTGCCGCTTCGGTCAAAACGCGCGTGGTTTCCTGGAAAGAAGCTGCTGAGATAAACGAATCGGTCGAAAGCGACGCTTTTGTAATTCCCAAAAGTAAAGGTTCAGCGCTTGCGGGTTGTCCGCCGGCTTCGGTAACGCGACGGTTTTCGTCTTCGTAGCGGAAGCGGTCAACTTGTTCTTCCAATAAGAAATCGGTATCGCCGACTTCTTTGATTTTAACCCAGCGAAGCATCTGCCGAACGATACATTCGATATGTTTATCGTTAATGTTCACGCCTTGCAAGCGATAAACTTCTTGAATTTCATTAACGATGTACTCCTGTAATGCTTCCGTTCCGAGAACACGCAAAATATCATGCGGATTCAGCGGTCCATCCATCAGCGGCTCGCCCGCTCGGACGTGGTCTTCTTCCTGTACGTTGATGTGCGTTCCGCGCGGAATGTCGTATTCACGTTCCGCGCCATCGTCGCCGAGAATGATAAGTTTGCGTTTACCTTTAGAAATCGCTCCGAACCGAACCGTTCCGTCGATTTCCGACATAACGGCAGTTTCCCCCGGACGACGCGCTTCAAACAGTTCAACAACACGTGGCAAACCGCCGACGATGTCTTTTGTCTTGGTTGTTTCACGCGGGATTTTAGCGATAATGTCGCCCGCTTCGACTTCCACGCCGTCTTCGACGTGAAGATTAGCCCGAATCGGCATTTGATAAGTTTTTAGGACTTTGTTGCCGTTGCGAATTTCCAGACGCGGCTGATGTTTTTCATCCGAATCTTTTACCACAAGGCGTTTTTGTCCTGATACTTTATCAATATCTTCTTCGAGCGTTTTGCCTTCCTTCAAATCCTGGAACTTAACGGTGCCGGAAACTTCTGATAAAATGGCAAACGTAAACGGATCCCAAACTACCAGCAAATCGTCTTCTTTGACTTTCTGCCCGTCTTTAACGTGCAGATGCGCCCCGTAAACGATTGAATATCGCGCAACTTCGCGCCCGCGTTCATCCAGCAAAGCGAGTTCCGACTGACGTTTCATCGAGATGAGTTCGCCCGCGCGGTTTTTGATAACCTTCATATCGCCGAGGTATTTAACCGTTCCGTCCATTGCCGCCGCGTGTTTGGTTTCCTGTTCAAGCCGCGCGGTGCCACCGACGTGGAAAGTTCTCATCGTCAATTGCGTTCCCGGTTCGCCGATTGATTGCGCGGCGATAACACCAACTGCTTCGCCGATTTCAACCGTGTTGCCCGTTGCCAGATTACGTCCATAACATTTGACGCAGATTCCGCGACGCGATTCGCACGTCAGAGGCGAGCGAATCCGAACTCTTTGCAATCCTGACAGTTGCACCTGCGCGGCTAAATCTTCATTAATTTCCTGATTTGCTTCGACAATTTCAGTGCCGTCAACCGGGTCAATAATGTCGTCAAGCGCTGTGCAGCCGACAATTCTGTCACGCAAGGACTCGACCTCTTCGCCGTTGCGAATAATAGCCTCCGCCCAAATTCCTCTAAGCGTTGCGCAATCTTGTTCGGAAACAATTACATCTTGCGCTACGTCAACCAAGCGGCGCGTTAGATAACCTGAGTCAGCCGTTTTCAAAGCTGTATCTGCAAGACCTTTTCGCGCTCCGTGCGTTGAAATAAAGTATTGTAAAACATTTAAGCCTTCTCGGAAGTTGGCGACAATCGGCGTTTCGATAATTTCGCCCGACGGTTTCGCCATCAATCCGCGCATACCCGCGAGTTGCCGAATTTGCGCCTCAGAACCACGCGCACCCGAATCCGCCATAACCAGAATCGGGTTGAGTTCCTTGCGTTCATCTTCGCGCGTGTGCATCGCTTTAAACATTTCTTTTGCAATGCGGTCGGTAACCTCTGACCAAATCGCCGTTACCTTATTGACGCGCTCCATATTCGTCATTGTCGCGTCTTCATATTGATTTTGCAGTTTGTCAACTTCCTTGCGAGCGTCTTCAATAATCTTCTTTTTGCTCGGCGGCGTAACCATGTCGTCAATGCCGATAGAAATACCCGACTTAGTAGCGTAAAGAAAACCCATTGCTTTCAAATCGTCGAGAAGCGCGACTGTCTGCTCATGTCCTAATCGCAAGTGGCAAAAGCTAACGAGCGATTGCAAGCCTTTTTTCTTGAATGTTCCATTAACGAACGGTAATCCATCGCGCGTCAAGCGTTCGTTCAAAATAACGCGCCCGACAGTCGTATCAACTATCGTGTCGACATTTTCTCGAACAATCGCTCGCATCACGTCCTGCGTATTATGTTCTCTTTCTAAATCAATTAAATCACCTTTCCAGCGAAGTTTGATTCGGGTCTGCGTTTCAATCGCTTTCGCGTCTAACGCAAGCAAAACATCGTCAACCGAATTAAAGGCTTTGTTCGCGCCTTTCATATCGTCACGTGCCAAAGTCAAATAATAACAACCGAGAACGATGTCCTGCGAAGGAACGGTGATCGGCTGTCCCGATGCCGGGGACAAAAGATTGTTTGAAGCGAGCATCAAAACAGTCGCTTCAATTTGCGCTTCCGCCGAAAGCGGAATATGTACCGCCATTTGGTCGCCGTCAAAGTCGGCGTTGAAAGCCGTGCAAACAAGCGGATGAATTTTAATCGCTTTTCCTTCTACTAAAACAGGCTCAAACGCCTGAATTCCAAGTCTGTGCAAAGTCGGAGCGCGGTTTAATAAAACCGGATGTTCCCGAATTACTTCTTCTAAAATATCCCAGACAATCGGCTCTTGCCGCTCGACCATTTCACGCGCTTGCTTGATTGTCGCCGCGTGCGCGTCTTTTTCGAGTTTGTTGTAAATAAACGGTTTGAAAAGTTCCAGAGCCATTTTCTTCGGCAAACCGCACTGATGAAGTTTAAGTTCCGGTCCGACAACGATAACCGAGCGTCCCGAATAATCAACGCGCTTACCTAAAAGATTTTGACGAAAGCGTCCTTGTTTTCCTTTCAGCGTTCCCGAAAGAGATTTTAAAGGGCGATTGTTCGCACCGCGCAGAACTCTGCCGCGTCTGCCGTTGTCAAACAAAGCGTCAACCGCTTCCTGCAGCATTCGCTTTTCGTTGCGGACAATAACTTCCGGTGCGCGCAGTTCCATCAATTTTTTCAGACGATTGTTGCGGTTGATAACGCGCCGATACAAATCGTTCAAATCCGATGTTGCAAAACGTCCGCCATCTAAAGGCACAAGCGGGCGAAGTTCCGGTGGAATAACCGGAATCACGTCTAAAATCATCCATTCGGGTTTGTTGCCAGACTTTAAGAAAGAATTCGACACTTTCAGACGTTTTGAAAACTTCAGCTTTTTCTGCTGCGAAGTTTCCTCGCGCATTTTTTGTCGAAGTTCGGTAACGAGTTCCGCTATATCAATCTTCATTAAAAGTTCTTTGATAGCTTCGGCACCCATTTTAGCGACAAATTGATGCGGGTATTCCTGCATCAATTCTCGATAGCGTTCGTCCGCCAGCAAATCCTTTTCCTTCAAATCCGGCACGTCGCCCGGGTCAACGACGATGTAAGTTTCAAAATAAAGAATTTTTTCCAAATCGCGCAAAGTAATGTCAAGAAGATGACCGATGCGCGACGGCAAACCTTTGAAAAACCAAACGTGCGAACACGGACTTGCTAGGTCAACGTGACCTAATCTTTCGCGCCGAACTTTCGATTGCGTAACTTCGACACCGCATTTATCGCAGATGACGCCGCGGTGCTTCATTCGCTTGTATTTTCCGCAAAGGCATTCCCAATCCGACACGGGACCGAAAATACGTGCGCAGAAAAGCCCGTCGCGCTCCGGCTTAAACGTGCGATAGTTGATGGTTTCCGGCTTGGTAACTTCGCCGTGCGACCAAGATTTAATTTTTTCGGGCGACGCCAGAGAGATGCGGATCGCTTCGAAATTTGGCGTTAATTGTGTTTTATTATCGTTTTGAAATTTAAACATATTTCTCCAAAAAGTCCGTTGAGTCTGTTGAGTCTGTCGAGTCTATTGAGTCTATAAAAATTTTTATAGACTCAATAGACTCGACAGACTCTTGACTAATTAATCAGCACCTACTACTTCACCGACACCTGCCAAAACCACGTCCGGGTCAATTTCATCTTCAGTGATTAATTCGACATCCAAGCACAGCGATTGCAGTTCACGCACTAAAACATTAAACGATTCGGGAATGCCCGGCTCAAAATTTGACTCGCCTTTGACGATGGTTTCGTAGATTTTTGAACGTCCCGCAACGTCGTCTGATTTACAAGTTAAAAGTTCTTGTAAAATATGCGCCGCGCCGTATGCTTCCAAAGCCCAGACCTCCATTTCACCAAACCTCTGCCCGCCGAATTGCGCTTTACCGCCCAAAGGTTGCTGCGTAATTAAGCTATATGGTCCGATTGAGCGAGCGTGAATTTTATCGTCAACCAGATGCGACAATTTGAGCATATAAATATAACCGACGGTTACCTTTTGCTCGAACTGCTCGCCCGTCATTCCGTCGTAAAGCCGCGTTTTACCCGAAGGTCCCACGGAAGGCGGAATTCCAAGTTCATCATATCTTTCGTTGGCTTTACCGATATATTCCTTGATTTCCTTTTCGCTCGCGCCGTCAAAAACCGGCGTTGCAAAATGCAAACCAAGAACTCTTGCCGCCCAACCGAGATGAGTTTCCAAAATTTGTCCAACGTTCATACGTGATGGCACCCCGAGCGGATTAAGCACAATGTCAACCGGCGTTCCATCGGGCAAATATGGCATATCTTCTTCCGGCAAAATCCGGGCGATAACGCCTTTATTGCCGTGACGACCAGCCATTTTGTCGCCGACCGAAAGTTTTCGCTTCATCGCTACGAAAACTTTCACCATTTTGATAACTCCCGGCGGAAGTTCATCACCTTGTTTTAATTTGGTGATTTTTTCCTCGTAGATGTCGCTCAAAATGTTGATTTGACGCGCCGTGCGCTGTTCGTATTCTTTGATTTCTCCGGCAATATCAATTGTTCCGGTGGTAACATCCGCTTTGCGAAGAATTTTTGTGTCAATGTCTTTCAGCAAATCACGGTTTAAGGTTTCGCCTTTTTTGATAAGAACTTCTTTGCCGTCATTTAAATCTTTGGTTAGTTTGCGACCTTCAAAAAGTTCATAAATACGCTCGTCTCGCTGCTCGCTCAAAATACGAATTTCGTCTTCGAGATCGCGCCGCAAAGCGTCTTCTTCCAAAGCTTCAATGTCCAAAGAACGCTCGTCTTTTTCCTGTCCTTTGCGCGTAAAGACCTGAACGTCGACGACCGTGCCGTCAATTCCCGGCGGGCAGGTTAAAGACGCGTCTTTCACGTCGCCGGCTTTTTCGCCAAAGATAGCGCGAAGCAATTTTTCTTCCGCCGTTAATTGTGTTTCGCCTTTGGGCGTAACTTTTCCGACCAAGATAGAGCCGGGTTTTACTTGCGCTCCGATACGGATAATGCCGGATTCGTCTAAATCTCGCAGCATATTTTCGCCGATATTCGGAATATCGCGCGTAACCTCTTCAGGTCCGAGTTTCGTGTCGCGCGCTTCGATTTCGAGTTCTTCGATGTGAATAGAAGTGTAATAGTCTTCTTTCACGAGACGCTCGGAAACCAAAA
Source organism: Acidobacteriota bacterium (assembly GCA_020200095.1). Lineage (GTDB taxonomy): Bacteria > Acidobacteriota > Blastocatellia > Pyrinomonadales > Pyrinomonadaceae. Next base: position 24,250 of record JAIVJJ010000263.1, read on the forward strand.
TCGCGTCCTCGAAGTTATAGCCGCGCCAAGACATAAACGCCACTAGTACGTTTCTACCAAGCGCGAGTTCGCCTCTATCCGTACACGGACCGTCCGCGATAACTTCTCCTTTTTTCACCTTTTCGCCAACCTGCACGATTGCGCGTTGGTTGATACAAGTGTTTTGATTTGACCGTGTAAATTTCACAAGCGAATAAATATCTGCCGTAACTTCACGCGAAATCGTGCCGTCAACCTGATGGTCAGCCTTAACGATAATGCGTTCCGAATCAACGTAATCAACTACACCGTTACGTTTTGCGATAACAACCGCGCCTGAATCCCGCGCCGCGATTGCCTCCATTCCCGTTCCGACATACGGACTTTCAGCGCGAAGCAAAGGAACTGATTGACGTTGCATATTCGAACCCATCAAAGCACGGTTCGCGTCGTCATTTTCCAAAAAGGGAACTAAGCTGGCGGCAACCGAAACAAGCTGTTTCGGGCTTACGTCCATATATTGAATTTCATCGCGGTCAGCCGTGATGAATTCGCCTTTGCGCCGCGCCGCGTTGCGTTCATTGACAATGTTGCCTTTTTCATCCAATTCGATGTTGGCTTGCCCGATAACATATCTATCTTCTTCCCAAGCCGTTTGATAAAACGGAAACGGCTCAAATTCGGCTTCGCGCTGTCCTTTTTTGAGTTTTTTATTCGCCGCCTCGACATCTTCTAAAGGAACATGCGAATGCGGTTTAATTCCAGTGTCGCCGCCGTTAATGATTTTCACGTATTCAATAACGCGACCGTTTTCGACTTTGCGATACGGCGATTCGATAAAGCCGAATTCGTTAATCCGCGCAAAACACGACAAAGACGAAATAAGACCGATGTTCGGACCTTCAGGCGTCTCAATCGGACAAATGCGTCCGTAATGCGTCGGATGAACATCGCGGACTTCAAAACCGGCGCGTTCACGGCTCAAACCGCCGGGTCCAAGAGCAGACAAACGACGCTTGTGTGTAATTTCCGAAAGCGGATTCGTTTGATCCATAAACTGTGATAACTGCGACGAGCCGAAAAATTCTCTGACGGCAGCCGTTACGGGTTTCGCATTTACAAGGTCGCGCGGCATTGTCGTAAACATATCCTGCTGAATGGACATTTTTTCTTTTATCGCGCGTTCCATTCTTTCGAGACCAATACGAAATTGATTTTCTAAAAGCTCGCCCACCGCGCGAACGCGACGATTGCCCAAATGGTCAATGTCGTCTTGGAAATAATTTTCACTGTCCTTTTTCATCCGCAAAAGATAGTTGACGACTTCGTAAAAATCGCTTGCCGTTAAAAGCGAATTATTAATGTCGTCCTTTTCCGGTCTGCCCATTTTGATATTGAATTTCAAGCGTCCGACCCGCGATAAATCAAAACGGCGAGCGTCAAAAAACATTCCTTCGAGCAAGCGATAAGCGGTTGGAACGGTCGGCGGATCGCCAGGGCGCATTTTGCGATAAATTTCAAGCAGCGCGTCAACCGGCTTTGAAATCGTATCCTTTTTCAAAGTCTGCAAAATGATATTGCCGATAGTGTCGTTTTCAGGAAAGAAAACTGAAAAGCCTTCCACCTCTTCTTCAATAATTTGCTGCAGTTTGGCAGAAGTAATCTCGCTGCTTGATTCAATGATGACTTCGCCCGTTTCGGTATTTACTATGTCTTCTAAAGCAAAAGCGCCTTCGAAATCCAACGGCGAAACTTCAACTTTTTCAATGCCGAGTTTTTTGAGTTCGCTTAAAGCCGATTTGGTAATTTTCTTGCCAGTTTTGACTATTGCTTCGCCTTTACCTTTAACATCAGATTCGGCGCGCATTCCATTAAGGTTTGTTTCGCCATCTTCTTTGACCCGAACAAAAAGTTTGCCTTTTTGAACCGTTACTTCGTCCGACACATAAAAGCGACGTAAAATTTCGGCGTTGCCAAATTCAGCGTTTTTGACGACATCTTCCAAAATAGAATCGGAAACCGTTTTCATATCAATTTGTGGGTTCAGCCACAAACCGAGTGCGCGCAAAAAGATTGTTGCCAAAATTTTTCGCTTGCCGAGTCGCGCGTGAAGAATGCCCTTCGTATCGTATTCGAATTCAACCCAAGAACCGCGATACGGAATAATTTTTGCCAAGTAAGCGTCGCGGTCGCCTTTGAAAAACACCCCGGGCGAGCGGTGAAGCTGTGAAACAATAACGCGCTCCGTTCCGTTAATAATAAACGTCCCGTTGTCAGTCATTAAAGGAATTTCGCCAAAGAAAACGTCTTCTTCCTTGATGTCGCGAATAGTCGAAACGCCTGTCTCAGCATCTTTATCATAAACGGTTAAACGAATTCTGACTTTTAGCGGAACGCTGTAAGATGTTCCTCTTTCCTGACATTCCTGTTGGTCGTGTTTGTGTTTTAAACCGACCGGCTCGCCGCAATTTGAACAAAGTTTCGGGCGCACAACATTAAAAGTTCCACAATTGTTACAGAGAACTTCCACTGGATTAAACGGGTCAACTTTTATCTTCGAGCCGCACTCTTTACAATTGGCGCGGAGATGTTCGAGTCCCTCTAAATTTCCGCACTTGCATTGCCAGTTGCCGATTTGATATTCGACAAATTCGAGCGTCGCCGTTTCACGAAAATCCGAAACCGGAAAGATAGACTGAAAAACCGTCTGTAATCCGACCATATCACGCTCTTCGGGAATCAAATCCATCTGAAGAAAACGATTGTAAGACTCGCGCTGCACTTCGATTAAATTAGGAATGCGGGCAGAGGTATAAATTTTTGAAAAATCAACGCGCTCGGGCGCACGGCTCGTGCGGCGTCCAAGCCCGTTTGTATTTGTTTGTAGCGGATTGACAATCATAATTTTATAAATTCAAGTCTTGAAAAAAATGTTGATTAAATCATCTTTTGTTGGTAAGATGCCTTTGCTTCAATTTTTCATCAAAATTTCAAGTAAAGACGGCAAATGCGGTCTAGGGTAAAGTTCACCCTGACCGCTTATCTATTAGCAGTTCTGCTATAATATAAATTTTTCTAGAGTGCCGAAAAAAGACACTTAGCTCCAATAATTTTCGAGAATTTCTTCTCTATAACCTAAAACCAAATAAAAACCAACGATTGCGAATTATAGATGGCAAGCGTCCGCGTTTGGTTGTCCTTAACGAACGCTTGCCTTTTTAGTCTAACAACTAAATTTCTTAAGAAAAGGCGTAATTGCTGATATTGTATATTTTACAATTAATTTTTAGTTTAACAACTAAATTACTTAACTTCAAC